>JBBIKM010000155.1:6358-14210 GCA_037445455.1 bacterium
CGCGAGCTGGAAAACGTGATCGAACGCGCGGTGTTGCTCGCCCAAAATCATCTCGTCACGCTCGACCATTTGCCCGAGGAGGTGCGCTCGACCCTGGAGAAGCCGCAGTCCGCGCTCTCGCTCGAAGAAATGGAGAAACTGCACATCAAGCGGGTGTTGCAGCACGCGCGGGATTACGACGAGGCGGCGCAGATTCTGGGCATCGATCCCGCGACGCTTTGGCGCAAGCGCAAGAAGTATGGTTTGTGACCTCTGGCCGCTCGTTTGCGCCGGGGAGTCCCTGCCGCTCGTTCATCTTCTGACAAGTCCTTGAGGCCGGCCTCCCAAAATCAGCCCCGCGTTCGCCAAGCGCGCATTGTCAAGATCCCGCCTGCCGCAACGATCCTTCTTGAACTCCTCCCTGGCTGTCCTGGCAGTGCTAAGTTTCCCCTCGCCGGCTTCCTGACACGCTTTTAGCCAAAATTGAATTGAATTTTTGTCCAGCTCACACCGCCTCTTCGCCGCGGATTTCACCCTGGCAGCCAGCTTCGGCATTGCAAAATGCAAGGTGACTTATCTGTTTAAAAACTTAAACAATTAGACTGCAATGGCTGTACCCGGTCGAAAACCGTCTTGCATTTTTCAAAACGCCGGTCGGGCTGAGGCCGGTGAGGGCATCGAAAAATCAGTGGCTTGTGGTCACGGCCTGTATGCTAAAAGGGTGGCACCTGCTTTGCCAAAAAATGTGAAAATAATTTCACGCGCGCAGCGCACAGGGTCGAACGGGCGAATTTCTTTTTGCAAGGATCTTCTATGTCAGTCAAAGTCACCACTCTCAACAACCTTGACGTTGCCGTGCTGGAGCCGCGCGGCTCGTTGATCGGCGGCAAGGAGACGGATGAACTGAAGGAAAAGGCCAAGGATCTGTTCGAGCAGGGCAATCGCAAGCTCGTGGTGGATCTGGGCAGCGTGACCTACATCAACAGCACCGGCATCGGTGCGCTGGTGGGCTTGCATGCCATGTACACCAAGGGCCAGGGGAAAATCAAGCTGTGCAACATGGGGAAAAGCGTGCAGAATGTGTTTGTGATCACCAAGCTCACGAGTGTCTTCGATGTCGAGGAGACGCGTGATGCGGCCATTATGAACATGTAATTCATTCCACTTTCAACCAAGCCACTCAATCGCGGAGGCATCATGAAGCAAGGTTTTTTCACCGTCATGGTCGTAGTGATTTCGCTGGCCATCGGCTATGCCATTTACACGCAACTGCCCAAGTTCATTCGCGACGGCGGGCCGATCGTCTCCGTGCTCATCGCGCTGACGATCATGGTTATCACCTTCATCTTCGAGCGGATGTTCTCGTTGAAGCGTGCTGAAGGCCGCGGCTCGATGACGCTGTTCTTGAAGAAGGTGCAGCAGGAAATTCACGCCGGCAACATCGACGGCGCCATCGAAGCGTGCGACCGCCAGCGCGGCTCCTGCGCCAATGTCATCCGCAACGGTTTGGCGCGCTATAAAGAGCTGCAGAGCGAGGGCAAGGTGCGGGAGCAGAAGGAAATCATGGCGGACGTGCAACACGCCATCGAAGAAGCCATGCTGCTGGAAGTGCCGTTGCTCGAAAAGAACCTCGTGATTCTGTCCACCATCGCCTCGATCGCCACCATGGTCGGCCTGTTCGGCACGGTGATCGGCATGATCCGCGCCTTCAAAGCCATGGCGCAGGCCGGTGTGCCGGATGCGGTGCAGCTTTCGCTCGGTATCTCCGAGGCGCTGATCAACACCGCCGGCGGCATCTTTGCGGCCATTCTCGGCATCGTGTTCTACAACATCTTCACCACCCGCGTGGACAATTTCACCTACATGATCGACGAGGCGAGCTACAACATCGTGCAAACCCTGGCGTTGCGCTCCACGAACAAATAACCACGCGAGGCGCAACCATGCCCAAAATCAAGAAAGCCAGAGTCGGCATCAAAATCGACATGACGCCGATGGTGGACGTGGCCTTCCTGCTGCTGACGTTCTTCATGCTCACCACCCAGTTTCGTCCGCAGGAAGACGTGTCGGTCATCATCCCCAGCTCGCATTCAGTGATCAAATTGCCGGAGACCGACGTGATGACGGTCACGGTGACCGGCGACGGCACCATCCACCTGGGGCTGGATTCGCAGCAGCTTCGCGCCGCGGTGTTCGGGCCGGAGTATCGCTTGAAGCTGAGCACGCAGGTGGCGGACAAGGAAACGCTGGCCAAGCTGATGATCGAGGCGCGCATCCGCAACCCCAAGCTGCGCACCGTGGTCAAGGCTGACAAAGCCGCTCCCTACGGCGCCATCGAAGACGTCATGAACACGCTGCAAAAAACCAACATCACGCGGTTCAACCTCGTGACCGACATCGAGAAATCCTGAGGGAGTTTCACTATGGCTGCCGTTGAAAGTGGCGAATCGAGAAGCCATGCGCGGGCCGGAAAGAAGCACAAGAAAAAACGCCGCCTGGGCATTCGCATCGATATGACGCCGATGGTGGATATTGCCTTCCTGTTGTTGACGTTCTTCATGCTGACCACGGTGTTCAGCAAGCCGCAGACGATGGAAATCAACCTGCCGCCCGACGAATCCAAAGTCGACGTGGCGGAGTCCAATCTGTTGACGGTGCGCATCGTGCCGGATGGCACGGTTTACTGCAGCATGGGTAATGACGTGCCGGAAGCCATCGTGCCGGGCGCGGAGCTGAAAGATCCGGAGAAGAAGACCCGGGCGCTCGCCAAGTTCCGCCAGTTGATGCAGGAACGCAACCGCTCGAATCCCAAACTCATCACCCTGATCAAGGTTCACCGGGAAGGCACCTACACCATGCTGGTGGACATCATCGACGAGCTGAATCTCGCCAACATCTCGCGCTTCAGCATTGCGCCGATGCTGCCCGAAGATCAAAAGCTCATGGAAAAAGCTGGATATACCGGCCCGCCGGTGCTAGCCGTTGGTCCATAACCAGGGAGATTCACATGGCGGATGTTTTGTTGGAACAACTCTTTCCCTATGGCGCGCCGGAGTTGGTGCGGGACTACAAGAAGTATGTCGTCCGCGGGCTGATCATCGCCGCGGTGATTCACGGCACCGCCCTGGGCGCCTATTACGGCATCCCGCTGCTGTTTCCGGAAGAGGAGGAGCCGGTGGTCACGGTTCGCATCATGAAGTACAGCGAACTGGGCCCGCCGCCCTCGCTCACCAACCAAAGCGCGGCGCCCGCGGTTGCTGTCTCTGCGCCCGCGGTGCGGCCGAGCGTCGGCATTCCGGTGCCGGTGCCCGATGCGGAAGTCAGCCCCGAACAAACCTTTGCCTCGCAGGAGGAAATGGCGCAGGCCGTCGGTCCGATTGGGGAAGGCACGGGCACAGGCGGTGAAGTCGTGTTCGAGCAGGATATCAAAATCGAAGAGGACGGCCCGCCACCGGACTTTGTGCCGTTCGAGAAGGAACCGGTTGCCATCAAAAAGCCCAGCCCGATCTATCCGGAAATCGCCCGCAAGGCCGGTTTGGAAGGCACGGTGTGGCTGAAGGTCTGGGTTGACAAAGAAGGCAAAGTGCGCAAGGCGGTGGTGCAAAAGAGCGACGCGGAGATTTTCAATCAAGCGGCCATCGATGCCGCCACGCAGTGGGTGTTTACCCCGGCGTTGCAGCAAAACGGGCCGGTCTCGGTGTGGATCTCCATTCCGTTCCGCTTCAAGCTGGCGGGAAAGTGATTCTCGTGGCCAGGCTGAGAATTGCAGATCTGCTGGCTTATACCGTCGTCGTCGTGACGCTCGGGCTGGCGTTTGTGATCTTCGTGGGCCTCCTGTTCCCGAGCCTGTCGGTTTTGCCGGCCTACATTCCGGTTCAAATGCGGGTGATGTTCGGCGTGGTGGCGCTGTTAATGGGTGTTTACCGTTTGGTCATGATGCGATTTCATGCGGCGCGATCTTATCGAGATGATGAATAGAATCCTTTGGTCTGCCCTTGTGTTCGCCGGCCTCGCGGGATGCTCTCTGGAAGAAACGGAGAATCCGACGCGAGGCACGGCGGTGATGTTGGTCAATGAATCCCATTATCGCCTGATGCAGCGCGAGGCGGAACGCTTCCACAGCCTTTATCCCAAAGGCATGGTGGCTGTGCACGCCACCTCGACGCGCGAGGCGATTGTGCATCTGGTCAACGACAGCGTCGGCGTCATTGTGATTGACCGGAAGTTCAACGAGGAAGAAGAGCAGGTGGTCAAGGAGGCCAAGCTCGAGATCCGCAATCTGCGCATTGCGGAAGACGCACTGGCCATTGTCACCCACAAGCAAAACCCCATCACCAGCATTTCGCCGCAGTCGATCGCAATGATCTTGCGGCGGGAGGCGAGCGATTGGAGTCAGATCCCGGAATCGAATTGGTCCGGCGCCATTGACCTTTGCCTGACCGGCCGCAATTCCGGACCCTACGAACTGCTGCGCAGCCATTTCTTTCCCTCGCAAGAGGATTTCATTCCCAACCGTCTTGCTGCCAATCAAAACCAGGTGTTGCAGTATGTCGCCACGCACCCGCGCGCTGCCGGCGTGGTTTCGCTGAGCTGCCTCGCGGACAGCATCGGCCATCCCGTGCCGTATGACTCCACCACCACGGTGCGTGTGCTGGCGGTCGAGAATGTGGACTCCACCGGCGTCAGCCGGCCCGTGCAACTGCACCAGGCTTACATTTACAACGGCACTTACCCGCTGCATTATCCGGTCTATTTCTATTGGACGGCAGAAGGCCGCAGCGTCGCCACCGGCTTCATCACCTTCGTTGCCAGCGGCCCCGGACAGAAAATCATTTTGGACGCCGGGCTGGTTCCTGCCACCATGCCCGTGCGCTTGGTTCAGCTCAAACAGGGTTAGACGCGCAATGAAACGACACACTCCTTTGATTGCAATGCTGGTGCTCGGCGTGGCCACCGCGGCCTGGAGCCAGGGCAAGGTCGCCGAGGCCAAAGCCTTGCTGGGCCGGGGCAAGACCACTGAAGCGCTGGCTCTCTTGCGCCAAGCCGTGGCGTTCAGCCCGCGGGACTTGGCCGCCTGGGAGCTGCTCGGTGAAACGCAATTACGGGCGGGTCGGCCTGATTCCGCCATCATTGCCGGCGAGACCTTAATAGATATTGACAATAAAAACCCGCTGGGATACATTCTGGTGGCCAAGGGCGCAGCCGCCCAAAAAGACTATGCGCTCGCCTTTAAAACACTCAAGAACGGTCGCAAGAGTGTCAAGAATAATGCGGCCCTGTTGGCGCAACTCGGCGACGTTTACCTGGCCGCCGATTCAGTCGAGCAGGCAGTTGCAGCGTACACGCTGGCGAAGGAAGCTGATCCGAAAAACACGGCAGCCTATGAAGGCCTGGGCGATGCCTATGCCAGAATGGGAAGTGCCGGCATGGGGATCCTGCAGTACGAGAAATCGCTGGAGATTGATTCCCTGCAGGCGGCGCTCTATCACAAACTCGCCCGAACCTACTACAAGGAACGGCGCTATACCGAAGCTGCGCGCACCTATGAGCGCTTGACCGGCCTGGATACGACGAACCAGGCGGCGCTCTTTGAACTGGGAAAGATTTACGTTTCCGCCAAATTGCCGCGTGAAGCGGCGCGGGTGTTCAAGACCCATGTGCGCCGCTTCCCGCAGGTGGAGGAAGCGTGGGTGCTTTACATGGACGCCATGTTCCAAAGCCGGCAGTTTCAAGAAGCGGCTGGGGCCGCGCAACATGTCTTGCAGAAGGATCCCACAGCCACCGGCGCGTTGCGCGTGCTGGCGGCTTCGCAGGCGGAACTGAAAGATTACCCGGCGGCGATTGCCAGCTACCAGCGGCTGAGCGCGGCTGACACACTCAGCGTTGACGACCTGAAGCGGTTGGGCCGGTCGTATGCCGAAACCAGGCAGGATTCACTCGCGGCCCTCACCTACGAAAAAGTCGTCGCCAAAGACCCCAACCAGTGGAACCTGTACAGCGATATCGGCGCGCTCTACATGCGCTTGAAGAAATTCGATATCGCCGCCAACATGTTCGAAAGGGAATTCGTCAAGGATCCGGATTCGCCGGCGATGGCAAGCACCTACGTCAATTATGCCAACTGCAAGATGGCGCTGCGGCAATGGAATGAGGCGCGCGCCGGTTTGCGCAAAGCCCTGCAGTTGCAGCCCAAATACCTGCGCGGCCGCAACTCCCTTGGCCTGTGTCTGAGCCAGGTCGACTCCGTGCAGGAGGCGCGCAAGCAATACGAACTGGTGATCGCGCAAGGCGACAGCGCGCGCGAGAAATACCGCGCCGAACTGGCCGAGGCCAACCGCCAGCTCGGCTTTCTCAACCTGCTGGATAAGAAATATCCCGCAGCCGAAAACTATCTGCTCGCTTCGCTGAAGCTAGATGATAACGACTATCAAACCCACCTGTGGCTGGCACAAGCTTTCGCCCTGCAGAACAAGCGGGAGGAGGCGAAACGGGAATACAATCGGGTGCTGAAATTGAATCCGGGACACAAAGACGCGTTGGAAGGGCTGAAATTGTTGGGACAATAACCGTTGGTTGATCCCTCAAGGAGGAAGGTTTTATGTTCAAGATGACTGGCAGGCTGTTGGCGGGGTTGTTTGCCCTGGTGTTGTTGTACAACTGCTCGTCCAAACCGGCTATCCCGCCGGTGACGGGCTATGAACGGTATCAGAATCCCTACTTCAAAGGAACCTTCAGCTACCCCACCGGCTGGCATATCGTGGAAGAAGGCGGCAAGGTCAATATCTATTCGGCAAGTGATCCCAATGTCATTGACAAGTTCTACAATCCCACCTCCAAGACCGGCAAGGATGGCGCGCAGCTATCGGTGAGCTATCAGCGCCTGGATTCCGTGCAGGCGCTCGCGCAATATGCCGACTCCTTCAAGCAGGATCGCGAAACCGAAGGTTTCCAAATCAAGTCTTATGAGGACAGAATCATCGACAGCACCGCCGCCAAGCAGATCGTGTTCAGCGGCGCCTATGACAAGGAAACGAAGAAACATGTGGTGCATGTGATCGCGCTGAAGGACTCCGTGCTGTACACCGTCGAATATGCGGCTTTCAACGACTACTATGAGCCGTATCGCGCCACCATCGACACGCTGCTTGCCACGCTCAAGCTGCCCAGCAAGCGAGCCGCTGCGGCGGCCGCTGACCCCAGCCTGCCCTCGGCGGATTTCATCGAGTTTTCCAACGAGCGCCTCAGCCTGCGCCATCCGGACAATTTCAGCCCCAACCTGCTGCGTGCCAAGGCACCGGTGGAATTCTCCCTGCAGTTGAAGGGCTACCGCCAGGATTGCACCGTGCAGCTCGATGTGTTGCCGGCCCAGGGCCTGACCGTGGACAAAGTCTTCGCGCAGAACGAAAAATTCTTCAAAGGCAAAGGCCAGAGCGAGACCACTATCGACGGCAACCCCGCCCTCTATCGCAATTACTCACCGGTGCGCGGCGTCGAGAGCCGGGTCTACTTCGTGGTGAAGAACGACAAGATTTACCGCATCATCATGAACTATGACCAGACCAAGCGTGCGGATTTTCTGCCCGCGTTCGAGAAGGTTGTCGCCTCCTTGAAGATAAAGTAGGCTGTCGCCCTGCCGAAGCTGGGTGTTTCAGCGCAGCAGCCCACGGGAATGAAAAAGCCGGAAGCATAATCGCTTCCGGCTTTTTTTATTGTTGCTCCGGGAGGCGGGCGCCATGACGTCGGTCGGCGGTGAGCATGCGTTGCTGCGATGCCTCATCGCTGCAGCAAAAACCTCAGAGTTCCGTCGCTTTTCCAGGTTCTCCCCTCCTCGGCTCAGCCGAGGTGGGAGCCTTTCCGGACCGGCAGGCGTTTC
>JBBIKM010000156.1:0-14001 GCA_037445455.1 bacterium
GAGCAGCCCGACCATTACAGCAGCGGTTACTGGTTGTGGCATCGCACCAACTGGCACGAAGTCTGGCTGTGGATCATTCGCTATGGCACCTGGGAATACCGCTGGGGCCAGGGCAAGACGGTGGACCAGCAGAAGGCGCAAGTGCGCAATCCCAAAGCCGGCGACCGGGTGCGCGCCGTGATCCGCAACCGTCCTGCCGCGGTCTATTTCGATTACTTCGTCAATGACAGCCTCGATGCCACCTGCTCGGATTCCACCAAAGAGTTTGCCGAAAACGAGCGCTGGTATGCCGGGGTGTTCATTCACGGCGAACAGCTCAACAACGCCGTGGATGACTTCACCATCTCCTGGCTGCAACCGGACAAGATTGCGCCGGCCGCCGTGACGGATTTGCACGGCGTGGACAGCAGCTCCTCTTCGCTCACGCTCGAGTGGCGGGCGCCGGGCGACAACAACTGGGACGGACAGGCTGAACGCTACGAAATTCGCTACGCCACCGCGCCCATCACCAATGTGAATTTTGGCGCCGCGCAATTGTTGCCCGCGCCGCCCGTGCCCAAACGCGGCGGCGAGCTGCAGCGCGTGCGCCTCGAGGGCTTGCAGACTTATCAAACCTACTATGTCGCGCTGCGTGCTTTCGATGAAACCGGCCTCGCCGGCGGCCTCTCCAACGTAGCCAAACTGCGCACCCGCGGGGACGGCATTGCCCGGCAACTGGCCCTCACCGGCGACTGCAACCAGAGCGGCGAAGTCGGACAGACGCTGCCGATCGCAGCGCTGGTGACCGATCGCTTTGGCGCGCCCGTCACCGGCTTCGCGGTGCAGTTTGCCGTGATCGCCGGCAACGGCAAGCTGCAGGGCGAGGCCAGCCGCACGGTGTTGACCGACGGCCACGGCCTGGCGCGCACCACCTGGACGCTCGGCCCCGCGCCCGGGAAGAACGAAGTTGAGATGCGCGCCGATGGTTTGACCGGCTCACCGGCGCGCTGTGTGGCCACTGCCACGGCGGGCAGACTGGCGCAAGCCAGTATTGTCAGCGGCGGCAGGCAGGTCGTTTCTGCCGGCCGGCTTTCCGCGCCGCTGGTGGCGCGCTTCAGTGATGCTTTCGGCAATGGCATCGCCGGCAGCGCAGTCAAGTTTGCGATCGTTTCGGGCGGCGGCCGCCTGGCCGATGGCCAAACCACAAAGCAGGCCGTCACTGACTCCAACGGCACTGCCGCTGTTGCGTGCCGCGCGAGCGAGGTGTATGGCGATTCCACTGTGATCATCGCCTCGCCAGCCGCCACTTCAACGCCGGCGCTGCGATTTCTCATTAAGACCGCGGCGCCGGACTCAATGGCCGCCGCCGGCGGCAACAATCAAACCGCTTTCGCCGGCGCGACTCTGCCGGAACCGCTGGCCGTGCAGGTGTTCGATGGCAACGGCACACCGGCCAAAGACTTCGCGGTCACGTTTCGCATCGTTTCCGGCGGCGGCAGGTTCGACAACGACACCACCCAAGTCCGCGTGCGCACCGACACCAGCGGTTTGGCGCGCGTGAAATGGACCCTGGGCAAGAATGCCGGCAGCCAGCAAGTGAACGCCAAAGCGGAATTCAACGGCGTGAAACTGCGCCGCTCGCCGCTCTCCTTCTTTGCCGCTGCCAAACCGGCATTGGTCAGTCCCACGCTCTCGCATCTGGTGGTGGCACCGCAAACCGGCCTGCCGGCGGACAGTCAAGCCGTGGCGACGATCACCGTCACGCTGCGCAATGAACTCAACCAACCCGTCAGCGGCCAGGGCGTGCGCGTGACAGTTTCCGGGCAACAAAACCTGCTGGCGCCGGCCAGCGCGGCAACTGATGCCAATGGCAGGGCGGTGTTCAAATTGCGCTCTCAGCGCGCCGGCCGCAAAGTTGTCTCAGCCTACCTGCTATCACCGCTGATGAAACTGGCTGACAGCGTGCAGGTGGAGTTTGTCGCGTTGCCGGCGGTGTCATTTGAGAAGGCGGGGGGAGATCAACAGAGCGGAGTGGTCAATCAACCATTGCCAGCGCCGGTGGCAGTGCGCTTGCGCGACAAACTTGGCAATCCGCCGGAGCCCACGGCAGTGAAATTCGAAGTGACGGCGGGCGGCGGCAGCGTGTTCGCCAATGGCACCAGCACGTTTCTCTCGGACAGCAACGGCGTGGTGCAAGCGCGGTGGCAATTAGGCCCGGGAGTGGGAATCAACCGCCTCAACGTCAGTGTGCCCGGGCTGGCCGCGCCGGCGCTCACCTTCACGGCACTGGCATTGATCACCGCGGTGGAGGACCGAGACGCCGGCAGCGTGCCGAGGCAATTCGCCCTGCGGCAAAATCAGCCCAATCCGTTCAATCCGGAAACGAATATTCCTTTTGATTTGCCGGAGGCGGCGCACGTGCGGTTGGAATTGTACGACATGAGCGGCAGGTTGGTGAGAGTGTTGGCGGAAGGCGAGAGGACGGCCGGCACGCAGGTGTTGCGCTGGGACGGCCGCGATCAGGCCGGACAACTGGTGGATTCCGGCGTCTATCTCTTCCGCTTGCAGGCGCGGGCACGGCACAGCGGCGAGGTTTTCACCGCCACCCGCAAGCTCTTGCTGTTGAAATGAACCTCGCCCGGGCGCCCGGAGCGCCCGGGCGATGAAAAAGATCTAGTGCTGCGCCTCGAGTCTCTCGATCAAGAAGAAAATCTTCTCCGTGCTCAATTGCTGGGCGTCGATCATTTTGATGAGATCGCGATGCCCCGGCTTGGAAATTTGAATCACATGATTCTGCCCGCGGGTGACATGGGTGATCAGCGGTGATTGCCCGAGGTATCTGTCGTCCACGATCACGTCAGCATTGGAAGGAATCGTGTTGATCTGCAATGCGATTTTGCCTTCTGCTGGCGGTGCGGCCAGAGGCGGTTCCGCCGGTGGCAATGGTTTCGGCAATGCCGGCGCCGGCGTCGCAGCCGAAGCAGGCGCCGCCTGCGGTTGGGGAATCTCCCCCGCGGCGGGCGCAGGAACAACCACCACCGCCGGCGCCGGTTCTTGTGCCGGGGTGTTCTCGCGCACGGCTGCCGGTTGCGCGGGAAGCGGCACGGTGGCAACCTCGTGTTGGCGACTCGCTGCCGGTGCGGCTGCCGGCACACTGGCGGCTTCCCGCGCCAGTGGCTGGGCGCTTTCTGTGAAGAAATTCTTCTTTCTTACCAGGCTGCCGTCAGAATTCTTCTCAAGCGTGATGGTGAGCAGCGTCACATGGCCGGGATAGATTCTGACCTGGCCGTCGTGCGTCTCCAACTCGAATTCCTTTTCCTTCCAAAACGACTTGGCGCGGAAGACTGCCTTCACCTGATAAACCCCCTCCGCCAGAGAAAGCTCGAAAACTTCATTGCGTGGCCGGCGCTCAGCCGTGCGCTGCGGCGGTATTCTCCTGCCGTTGAGATAAAGCGCGATTTCGCCTTTGCTGTTGCGTTGATCGCGCACGTTGTTGACTTGCACGATCAAGGACGGCTGGCCGGCGGAACGTGCCGCGGCCAGGGCACCGGCGAAACGGCCGGCAGGCAGAATGACCATCAGAGGCAGCAGCACGAGGTAACGGCGGTTGGTGATCATGACTCTTTCCATTCAAGAAGATGAACCGCTGCACGCCCAGCCTGGGCTGCTGGCGTGTGGAAGAAGATTGTCAACGTTCGTTCAAACCGCGGGGACCGGAACCAAGATCCGTTCGCCGCGCAAGCTCACCAGGTCAGGCTGCCGTTGCGGCCGAGCGTGGGTTCGCCGGCCACGATGAGAATGCCGTTGTTGAACGGATCGCGCAGGCGGAGCAAGCCGGGCTTCTGCTGAAACATCCAGTCGTTGCGCTCGAGGCGGCTTGCCACCAGCGCCAGTTCGGTTTCATTGGGCACGCAAATGGTGAGATAGCGCAAGCCGCGGGCATCGGAGGGTGCGGGCGGCACGCCTCGGCCCGCCCAGGTGTTCAATCCCAAATGATGATGATAGCCGCCGGCTGCGAGAAAGATGGCTTCGGTGCCGTAGCGTGCGGTCAAGGCAAAACCCAAGATCTCGTGATAGAAGCGCTCGGCGCTTTCCAGATTGCCGACTTGCAGGTGCACGTGGCCGATGCGCGTGCCGGGATGCAATCCCTCCCAGGTGATTCTGCCGCGTCCCAATTCCGCCAACAGCAAATCCAAATCGAGGGCCTCGGTGGTCATCAGCAACTGGCCTTCCTGCCATTGCCAGTCGCTGCGCGGCCGGTCAGCGTAGATTTCGATGCCGTTGCCGTCGGGATCCGCCAGGTAGATCGCTTCACTCACCAGATGATCCGAGGCGCCCTGCAGTGGGTAGCGCATATCAAGCAGATGATGCAGAGCGCGCGCGAGATCGTAACGGCCCGGCACCAGAATCGCGAAATGATACAGACCTGCGCTGTTGAGCGGCCGGGGCTTGGCATCGGGCAGCAGGGTGAGCGCGAGCAGGGGATGCGAGCCGTCGGCGGATAGCCAGGTGGTGCCGCGCTGGCTCTGCAGAATTTTCAGGCCGAGCAGGTTGCTGTAGAAATTCAGCGATTGTTTCAAATCCGCAACCGTGAGATGCACCGGCCCCATGCGTGTTTCGGGGTGCATAGCGAACCTATCCCAAAAAGTTGATCTTGATTGTAGGGAATCGCGATAGTTCAAGGTCGAGACTCCGTCCTGGAATTGTTGAGGCGTTGGCACCGGCGTCACTCCTGACAGCCGCACGTCTTTTGCCGCGCAGTCCGAGGTTGGGGTGCAGAGGAATGAAGTGCTGCGGCGTTCATGATTTCCGATCGTGTCAACACTGCAGCAAGCGGCGACAAAATACTTTTATTTCATGAAAAAGTCAATTCGCGGATTGGTTTTGTTTGGAGGACCCGCGTGATGGTGGAGGCCGTCACGGCTTACCCTCTCGGAAGATGACGGCATCCTCGTACGTCAGGGCTGGCGCCGGACCGTGCGTGCGTAGGGATATGGCAGGCTGGCCGCACGCATCAACTCACCGAGCAGGTAATGCGAGCCGGTGACGCAGAGCAAATCGTTGCTCCGGCAGCGGGCACGCGCGGCCTGCAGGGCCTCGCGGGCGTCAGTGCACGCGCGCGCCCGCAAGCCCAGGGCGCGGGCGTGTTGCAGCAATTCGTGGCTGGGCAGGGCGCGACCGGTCTTAACCGTGGCGAAGAAAAACTCCGGCTGCAGTGACTGCCAGGTGCGCAGGACTTTCGCCGCGGACTTGTCGTTCAGCAACGCCAGAACCACCTTCAACCGCCGATCGGCAAAGAGCTCCCGCAGCGTTCGGGTGAGCGCGCGCATGCCGTCGGAATTGTGCGCCGCATCCAGCAGAATCGCCGGTGAGCCGGGCAGAAGTTGCAGCCGCGCCGGCCAGTGCGTGTGGGACAAACCCGCGCGAATGGCCGCATCAGAGAGCGGAAACCCGGAGCGGCGCAGCAACCGGGCCCCGCAGACCGCCAGGGCCGCATTGCGCACCTGATGCAAGCCCAGCAAGTTCAAACGCAAATCAGGATAATCAATATCGTACGCGGCCAGCCGAAAGTTGAAGGTTGTCCCCTCCGTCGCCGTTCGCACCTTTGAGATTCTCGCACGCCGGTGCACCTCGAGCAGCGGCGCCCGCAATTCGCGGCAGCGCGCCGCAATGACGGCAGCCGCGGGCGGTGGCAGCACGCCGCTCACGCACGGCCGCCGCCGTTTGATGATGCCGGCCTTCTCGGCTGCAATTGCCGCCAGCGTTTTGCCGAGGTAATTCTGATGCTCCAGACCGATGGAAGTGATGACGCTGATCTCCGGCATAATCACATTGGTGGCATCCAGCCGGCCGCCCAAGCCGGTCTCGATGATTGCCAAATCGACCTGCTGCTCGGCAAAGTATTTGAACGCGAGCGCGGTCAAGACTTCGAAATAGGTGGCTTGCAGGGCGTCGACCTGCGACCGGCAGGAACGCAGCAGCGCTTCGAAATCGCGGCCGCGAATGGGCCGGCCGTTGATCTGAATGCGTTCGTTGAGGTGGACCAAGTGCGGGGAGGTGTAGAGTCCAACACGCAGGCCGGCCGCCTGAGCAATGGCGGCCAGCATCGCTGCCGTCGAGCCTTTGCCGTTGGTGCCGGCGAGATGAACGGCGGGGAAAGCACGCTGGGGATTACCGAGAAACCGGCAGAGTTTTTGGATGCGCTGGAGACCGAGTTGCCAGCCGAAAAATCCCAGCTTATCCAAATAAGCCTCGGTGCGGCTACTTATGGCCATTTCAGAGGTTGACATGGTTCGGTTTGAAATGAGGTTGCTTGCCGGCGGTACCGGAGCGTTTTTTCAGTGGAGGAGCCGGCGGTGATTGAAATAACTGCGCAAACGGCCGACAATATGCAAAACTTTTCCGTTTTCTGGAAGCTTTTTGCATATCCTTGCGTCGGGCGTGAAGCGGCAGTGGCAAGTCATCGCGGCAGTGCCGGCTGGTGTATAAGTTTAAATTCATTGAAATCGTGTGGGATAAAACCCGGTTTGATGATCCGCTTGGCGCCGCATGGCTGCAATTATTCTTCCTGTAGCATGGCATAGGCCTTGCAAAGGGTACTTCTCTGATAAAACAACATCTTGCGCAAACGATGACGCCATCCCCAAGAGCCAAAATCTTGCTGTTCCTTGCGCTGCTCCTGCCGGCCACCAGCAGCTACAGCGGCGCCTTCGGAAATATTTCGGGTTTCGTGCGAGACAAGGAGACAAACATTCCCCTGCCAGGCGCGAACATCGTGGTGGAGGGCACCAATTTTGGCGCCAAAGCGAGCAAGCATGGGTATTACATCATCTACAACCTGCCGGTCGGCAGCTACAACCTGCGCGTGAGCATGATCGGCTACAGCACGTTGAAGCTGACCGAAGTCGAAGTGAAAACCGACCTCAACACCAGCCTCGATATCGATCTCACCAGCCGGGTGCTCAACGCTTCAGAGGAAATCGTGGTCACGGCGCCGCGCGTCCAGATTTTCCGCGACTTGATGTCGAGCACCGAATATCTCAGCGAGGAAACGATTGCTGAAACCACACCCGGACTGACCTATCACGACAAGCTGGCGCTGGTGCCGGGCTATGTCGCCAATCACATTCGCGGCAGCCGCAGCAGCAACGTGCAGTATCTGATCGACGGCCTGCCGGCCTCCGGCGCGATGACGCGCGCCGCGGCCTTCACCATTCCCACCAGCGCGATCGCGGAGATGGTGGTGCAGACGGGCGGCTTCAGTGCGGAATACGGCAATGTTACCTCGGGCGTCATCAACATCATCACGCGGGAAGGCCGCAACGATTTTTTCGGCGCGCTCAAGCTCGCGCAAGATCTGCCTGCCCGCCGCGATTGGACCTATGACAATGCCCGGCGCGCCGAATTTGCCGTGGGCGGGCCGCTCAAGCTCGGGCTGGGCGGACCGCTGATCGATTCCAACTACCTGATTTCCGGCAGTGCCTATCTCACCGATACGCCTTATCGCAAGGAACTCCGGCGGACTTTCCACACCCCGGTGATTTTCAATTATGATCTGAATTCCAAGCTGATGCTGCGGCTGTCCAGCAATCTCTTCCTGCGCTGGCAGGGCTTGTTTTCCAACTGGGAATGGCGGCAGTACGATGCCGCTTGGGCCGGCCGCCTGTCAGCGCTGCCCAAGCGCTTCAACAACAACAGCCGGATGGATCTTTCCATTATCCAAACGCTGAGCGCAGAGACGTTTTACAAGCTGGAATTCAGCGCGCTGCGCTTGCGGCGGCGTGTCACCGGCACGATCGCCGGCGAGGAGATTACAAATCTCATCCTCAACCAATCGCAATCACTGGCCGACGTGTGGCAGGGAGCGGTCGAACCCTGGTGGGAAGATTTGCGCGAGCAGCACTATCTCGGCCGCCTCAGCCTGGTGCGGCAATTGAATCCCATCCATCAGTTCCGGCTGGGATTCGAGACCAATCTGTGGCAAATCTCGCTCAACCGCGACCGTTTTTTGCTGTGGCCCAACGGCCGCTCAGCGGAGAGTCTGGTTTACAGCCGCTATCAAGATTCGTTTCGACGCAACCCGTATACGCTCGCCGCCTATTTCCATCACAAAATCGAGCTGCCCGGGTTCCTGGCAACCATGGGCGTGCGCGCCGAGTATTTCTCGGCCAACACCAAACCGGCGCTGCTGCCTTCCGAAGCCGCGTTCGCGGTGGCCAATGATTCCATCACTGTGCCGGAGCCGCGACAGGACAAGTTTCACTTCACCCTGGCGCCGCGCCTGGGCCTCGCCATTCCCATCGGCAACATCGAGCACCTGGCGGTGAACTACGGCTGGTTTTTCGAGTTGCCGCCGTTTTATTATCTATACACCAACCCGGCGGGCAGTGTCAGCGCCCGCTGGCCAATCTTCGGCAACAGCAACATCAAGCCGATTCGCGCCAAGGCTTGGGAGCTGACTTACCGCCGCGTGATCGCCGAATACTCCACCTTCACGCTCACCGGCTTCCTGCGCGATTTCGACGATTTGATCGACACTTTTCCCTACGCCAACCAACCCACGCGCTTTGAAAATCAACAACAACCGGTGTTCCGCTATGAGAATCGCGCCCGGGCCAGCACCAGCGGCCTGGAGGCGATGTACGCTCATCGCTTCGGCAGCACGCTGCAAACAAGCCTGGCCTACACCTATTTAGCCAGCACCGGCACCGGCTCCTGGCCGGAATCCACGCTGTTGAGCCGCAGCCGCAGCGAGATTCAGCGCAGCCATCTGGAAGAGCCTTTGGCTTGGGATCAACGCCACGCCTTCAAGCTGCGGCTTTCCTACCACACGCCTCGCGGCTTCCTGGTGAGCCTGCTCGCCAAGATCAATGGGCCGGCGCGCGCCATCGAATGGCTGAGCAACACCGAGACCAAGCTGGGCTGGCGCCATTTTCTCGATGTGAAACTGGCCGCTCCGAAGCTGCAACAGCTGGGCCTGCCGGTGGCGCCGTTTTTGGAAGTGCGCAATTTGCTCGATCAAAAAAGCGCGGACCCGGATCAGGGCGGCATTGACTTCAGCCAGCCCACGCTGGAATTTCAGGAACACTATGGCCGCCGGCTTTGGGTGGGCATCAGCTACAAATGATCGAGTTCGCGGTTGTGCCATTCTCATCTCCTTCCTTCACGACCCGTGTCCTGCACCAAAGCGGGGAAGACGCTCCGCGCGCCTGCCCCGCCGGGCGGGCAGGGTTGCCTTGAAAGAACCCCGCGCTGTCCTCCGGAACGGATTCCGTGAACGCTCAGGCGCAGCGCCAGGATTAAACAGGTCAACTCAAACCGTACTTCCTGCCGCCAGCCGGTAGCAAGCAAGCGATGCGACTTGGCGGCGGGCGCAGAGAAGGCGGAGTCCTTGCCCAGCCGCTGTGGCCTTCTTTGCGTTCAACCTTTTGTCTTGCATTTTTAAGAGGTGATTTCTATTTTGCGGCCATTCTGACGGCATCCGGTGAGTGAACATCCGTGGGCATTTCATGCACTGCACGACACACCCATTGACAGCCAATCCGCACCAGCTTTTCCAAATGCCATTCTTCCCACTCAATCACTGCTGCGCCGCGCCATAATGTCGGATTGAAGGACAGCCGGCCAAGCACGTTCTCACTAACTGCTTGCAATCGCAAAGGAGTTTCAATCCATGTGTGGCATCGTAGGCTATGTCGGAGAGAAACCGCTGGTTCCGCTGTTGATCGAAGGCTTGAAGCGTCTGGAATATCGCGGCTATGATTCCGCCGGTATTGCGATCGTCTCAGACGGCAAGCTCAGAGTCGAGAAACAAGCGGGCAAAATCTCGAACCTGGAGCGCCGGGTGGATGGCGTCGCGCTGCCGGGCAACGTCGGCATTGCCCACACGCGCTGGGCCACGCACGGCGTTCCCAACGACGTCAACGCGCATCCGCACACCGACAGCAAAAGCCGCATCGCGCTGATTCACAACGGCATCATCGAAAACTTCCTGGCGATCAAGCGCGAGTTGACCAAGAAGGGCCACACCTTCCGCTCCGAGACCGATACGGAAGTGCTGGTGCACCTGATCGAGGAATTTCTCACCGAAGGCCTGAAGTTCGAAGAAGCGGTGCGCGCCGCGTTGGCGCAGGTGCAGGGCACCTACGGCATCGCGGTGGTTTCGCACGACCATCCCGACACCATCATTGCGGCACGGCGGGGCAGCCCGCTGGTGATCGGCATCGGCGAGGGCGAATACTTCGTCGCTTCGGATGCCACCGCCATGGTCGAGCACACCAAGAACGTCACCTATCTCGATGACGGCGAGATGGCGGTGCTGACGCGCAGCGGCGTGCAGATCAAGACCATCGACAATCAACCGGTGACCAAGGCCATCGAGCGCATCGCCTTCGACATCGAGCGCATCGAGAAGGGCGGCCATGATCACTTCATGATGAAGGAGATCATGGAGCAGCCGCGCACCATCGAAGACGCGCTGCGCGGCCGTCTGCTTGCCGAGGAAGGCATGGCACGGCTGGGCGGCATCCGCCACGAGATCGATTCCCTGCTGTATGCCCGCCGCATTCTGCTCACCGCCTGCGGCACCTCCTGGCACGCCGCGCTCATCGGCGAATACATGCTGGAAGAGTTCGTGCGCATTCCGGTGGAGGTGGAGTATGCCAGCGAATTCCGCTATCGCGATCCGGTGCTCGATCAGGACACCGTGGTGATGGTGATCAGCCAGTCGGGGGAAACCGCGGATACGCTGGCGGCGTTGCGCGAGGCCAAGCGCAAGGGCGCGAAGGTGCTGGGGATTTGCAACGTGGTGGGTTCGTCCATCGCGCGGGAGACGGATGCCGGGGTGTATTTGCATGCCGGCCCGGAAATCGGCGTGGCGTCGACCAAAGCCTTCACCTCCCAGGTGACGGTGCTGTCGCTCATCACGCTGCTGCTGGCGCGCATGCGCAACATGTCGGCGAGCAAGGGCCGCGAAACGGTGCAGGCGATGCAGGCGCTGCCGCGGCAGGTTGAGCAGATTCTGCAGCAGCGCGAGCAGGTGCGGGAAATCGCGAAGATCTATCACCGATCGGGCAATTTTCTCTATCTTGGCCGCGGCTACAATTTCCCGGTGGCGCTGGAAGGCGCGCTCAAGCTCAAGGAGATTTCCTACATTCATGCCGAAGGCTATCCCGCCGCCGAGATGAAGCACGGCCCGATTGCCCTGATCGATGAAAACATGCCGGTGGTGTTCATCGCCACGAAGGATTCGACCTACGACAAAATCATCAGCAACATCGAAGAGGTGCGCGCCCGCCACGGCCGCGTGATTGCCATCGCCACGGAGGGTGATGAGGAGATCAAACGCCATACCGATCACGTCATCTACATCCCGCCGACCATCGAAATGCTGACGCCCATTCTCACCATCATTCCACTGCAACTGCTGGCATACTACATCGCCATCCTGCGCGGCTGCGACGTGGATCAACCGCGAAATCTTGCCAAAAGTGTAACGGTCGAATGAGATCTCTATCCGCCCTTTCCGGTTATGCCTGGCTTCTGCTGGGCATTGCTGTTTCTACTGCGGTTTCCCAGGAGACCCTGCGTGAAAAGAAACTGCAATTCCAGCGTGGCGTGACCGCCTATAACCAGGGCAATTATGCGCTCGCACTCGAACAGGCCGCGCGCACGGTGGCGCGCGGCGCGCAGGATGAGCTTTATACCTCGGGATTGTATCTGCAGGCGCGCTGCCATTTTCAATTGGGCCAGTACAGCCAGACGAGCGAGGCGCTCAATCGCCTGCTGGAGGCCCACCCCAGGAGCCGGTACGCCGATCAAGCTCATTTTCTGCTCGGCATGACGGCCTTCAAAGAGGCCAACTACGCGGAAGCGGCGAGTGAATTCATCTGGGTGCTGGATTTTGCCGAAACGCCGGCCTTGCGCGAACCCGCCGCCCGCTACGCCCAAACCCTGTTTGATGATTATCTCCAGCCCAGTGATTTGCGCCGCAAACTGCGCCGCAGCTATCTGGGCGAAAACGGCCTCGCGCTGGTGGCGATCGCGCTCGCCAAGAACGAATACGCACAGGGCCGCCGTGCCGAGGCGCAAAAAATCGTCGACACCTTCCTGCGTGCGCATCCCAACACCCGTTTCACCCGCCAACTGGAGCAGCTCCGAACCGCGCCGCAGCAGGAGCTCAACACGCCGGTGCGCATCGGCGTCATCGTGCCGCTGAGCGGCATGGATGCCGAGGCCGGCCAGGCGCTTTATCGCGGCATGCGTTACGCGCTGCGCACGCGCAGCGGCAACAGCCGGCCCCTGGCGCAAGCGGGCACAACCGGAATCTTGCCGGTCGCCGACAATCTCCCGGTCGAGTTGGTGGTGCGTGATTCGGAAAGCAGCGTGGTGGGCGCGCTCAAGGCGGCGCAGCTTCTGTTGAGCGATCCCAGCATCGTGGCGCTCATCGGCGAGTTTGAAAATTCCGCGAGCAGCGCCATTGCGGCGCTGGCGCAGGAGAAGGGCATTCCCATTCTCGTGCCGGTGTCGACTGCCAACGGCATTGCCGAACTGGGCGAGTACGTGTTTCAAATGAACGCCAACCGTGAGATGAAAGGTCGCGCCCTGGCCGAGTATGCCGTGCGCTATCTCAACTGCCGCCGGTTTGCAACCTTCGCCCCGCAGGATGAATATGGCCAGCAGATGACCGACGGTTTGAGCGCAGCGGTGGACAGCCTGGGCGGCCAGATCATCACGCAGAAATGGTATTATGAGGGCACGGAAGATTTCGGCAAGCAGTTCAAGGGCATCCGCGCCGCGGCATTCGAGTTGAGCCTGGCCGACACCTTCAAGCTGAACCCGAGTTACCACTCGCTGAAGGGCATCCGCAATGCCGCCATGGTCGAGGAAGTGGCCACGCCGGTCACCAGCATTCACGCGCTTTTCCTGCCGTTGTACCATGAAGACATCAGCTTGATCGCGCCCCAGCGCGCTTACTACAATATCCAGAGCCTGTTGCTCGGCGGCGACGACTGGCAGTGGATCGCGCCCGAGCGCATGCGCGAGCTGCGTTCCTACATCGACGGCGCGGTGTTCCCCAGCGACTACTATGTCGACTGGCAAAGCGAGCGCGGCCGGCAATTCCGCACGGCTTATCGCAAGCTCACCGGCGCCACGCCCGAGCGCTTTGACGTCATGGGGTATGATGCCGGCAGCCTGTTGTTGCATTGCGTGGAACGCGGCGCCCGCAAGCCGGATCAGATTCGTGATGCGCTCGTCGAGATTGACGACTACCCCGGCATGAAGGGCGAGATCAGTTTCAAGAACTCCAACCGGGTCAACCGCCGCGTGAATATTCTGCAAATTCTCAACGCGGAGATCCGGCGGGTGAAGTAGGCAGTTCCGGTCGTCCGGACACTCTGACCAATAATCGAATTGACGGAACCTCGCGTTCGGACGAACCCTTATCTTTCTAACATTTCCTGGAAAGGAGAGAAGTGAAATGAAGTGTCGTACTATGACGGTATTGCTGGCGTTGGTATGGGGAGTGGGTGTGAGTCAGGCGCAAAACGAAACGGACAACGTTCGCTTGCTGCAGACTTTTTTCCAAGATGCTCCGATCACCACTTCCCCCTATGGCGAAGGCCTGTTTCAGTATTCGACCTACGACAATGACCTCTCGAGCATCGATTTGGCGGTGCAAGCTGCCCTGCCGGTGGCGGAGAAACTGCAGCTCGGCGGCGCCCTGGGATTCCGCAACATATCCCCGGACGTGGGCGACAGCCAGTCCGGCATCAGTGATTTGTTGGTCTCCGGACGCTACAACGTGGTGCCCGGCCCGACGATGATTTCCGTCGGCGCGTTGATCACGCTGCCGATCGGCAGTGAGGACATTGGCGAAAGCACGCTGGATTTCGGCGGCTTCGGCGCCTTGCGCCACCGGCTGGAGAGCGGCCTGGTGCTCACCAGCACATTGGGCCTGGATTTCGAAGAGACGAAAGTGCCCAAATTCAATCCGCGCACCGGTGAAATCGAGACCGACTC
>JBBIKM010000157.1:0-1581 GCA_037445455.1 bacterium
GGGCGTAGGAAATTTGAGAGATGCTGCTCCTAGTACGAGAGGACCGGAGTGGACGGACCTCCAGTATACCAGTTGTCACGCCAGTGGCATAGCTGGGTAGCTGTGTCCGGATGGGATAAGCGCTGAAGGCATCTAAGCGCGAAACCCTTCCCAAGATGAGATTTCCCCTGTCGCTTCGGCGACACTGAAGGCTCCTCGCAGATGACGAGGTCGATAGGCCACAGGTGCAAGAGCGGCAACGTTTTCAGCCGAGTGGTACTAATCAGCCGTGCGGCTTAACCAATTTTTTTCACTCTCAGCGCTAGATGATTTCTGGGTTTTGTTCTTCATCTCGTCCGCATACATTCATTGATCTATAGTCGCAAAAAATTCCGGTGACTTTGGCGGAGGGGTCACACCTCTTCCCATTCCGAACAGAGTCGTTAAGCCCTCCTGCGCCGATGGTACTGCCTTGGTGACGAGGTGGAAGAGTAGGTCGTTGCCGGAAATTATATGGCCTTCCTGATGAAAATTGGGAAGGCCTTTTTTGTCTCCTGTCGTCCCCTCCGCCCCTTGCACGCCAGTACGACAATTCTGTTGCATTTTGCACCCGTTTTTCCTATTTCCGCCGGGTGAGGTTTGGCCCGGCATTACAGACGGTGCACACCGTCAAGCATGTTGCCCTCCAAAGGAACTGAAATTTTCCCATACCGCAACTCGGTATGGGCATTCTCGCTAATCTCAGGTGGCTGGCATGGCTTCGCTCGTGGGCCGCATACTTGGCAGCGGTCGCTACGAAATCATCGAGCTCTATGGCAAAGGCGCGTTCGCTGAGGTCTATCGCGGCCGCCAGCTTAATTTGAACCGTGACGTGGCGGTCAAGGTGCTCAATGAGGCCTCGACCCGTGATGAAAGCCTGGTCAGACGATTTCATCAGGAAGCGGCTGCCGTGGCCCGCTTTGATCACCCCAATATCATCAAGATTTTTGACCACGGCCAGGAAGGGCAGGTGCACTACTATGTCATGAACTTCCTGCCCCGTACCCTGCGCAGCCTGCTTCATCCCAATCGTCCCCTGCCCGTCGAAATCGTCCTTCAAGTCGCCAGCCAACTCGCGGCAGCTCTGGCGTACGCTCAATCCATCGTCAACAATTTCGTCCATCGCGACCTCAAGCCCGAAAACGTCATGCTCGATCAGAGCCACAACGCCGTGCTTTCGGATTTTGGTCTGGTCCGCGGCGACGAACTTGCGCGCCTGACCGTGGGGGACAGCGTCATCGGCACTCCCACCTACATGTCGCCTGAACAGATTCGCGGCAAGGCACTCGACCCCCGCTCAGATCTCTATGCGCTGGGGGTGTTGCTTTTCGAATGCGCCACCGGCTCGCCGCCTTTCAAGGGCGATTTGATGAGCGTCTGCCATCAACACGTTAACGAAGTGCCGCATAGCCCGCGGACGCTCAACCCGGATTTGCCGATCGAACTCGAGGCGTTGATTCTCAAGCTGCTCGAAAAAACGCCCGAGCGCCGTTATCAAGCTGCAGCAGAGGTGTTGCTGGCGCTCGCTGAGTTTCCAAGGCGGCAGAGCCAGCCGGGACTCAT
>JBBIKM010000157.1:1621-13897 GCA_037445455.1 bacterium
CACTGCCGCCCGTGACGCCACCCATCGCCACGACTCCTGCGCCGGCACCCGCCACAAACTCCAACCGCCGGCTTTGGCCCGCCGTTTCGTTTGTAGGAATCGCGGCCCTTGCCCTGGTGATTGCGCTATTCTATCTCTTTCGCAGGCCTCAACCCGAAGCGCGGCCGCCGGAGCCAGCTACGAGCACGTCCCATTCGCAGCCCCCCACGAGCCTGCCGGCAGCGACGCCATTGCAAACGGGCCGCCTCGAAATCCGGAGTATTCCAGAAGGCGCAATGATTCAGATCGATGGCTTCAACCAGGATCGTAAGACGCCGGCGCGTTTCGACAGCCTGCGGCCGGGACGTTATCTCGTGAGTTTGCATCTGCCGGGTTTTCAGGTGTGGCGCGAGACCGTCACGATCGAAAGGGGGGGCACTGCCATGATTTCAGCAGCGCTGGTTGCTGCGACGGCACGGCCCGTGGTGACCAATGTCAGGCTGCGCATCATCTCCCGGCCGCCGAGTGAAATCTATCTCGACGGCGTCAGCGTCGGCAAGCCCGCCACCGGCATGATCACCGTACCGGTCGCTCCCGGGCCGCATGAGCTGCAATTCAAGCTGGCCGCTTACCCGGCTGTCAGCCGCCGCATTGTCGTGAAAGCGGAAGAATCCCAGGAATTTGCCATTGATCTGTTGGGAGAAATCAGCCTGCAAGCGTTCGATGAAGCCGGCGATCCGGTGTTCGGCGCCGTCTTTTTGAACGGCGAGCAAGTCGGCTGGAAGCCGGATGGCTCGCGCCAGCGCGTGCTGATCGGCGACTATGAGATCACCGTCAGGAGCTTTGGATTTGTGATGGCTGAACCTTCCAAAAAAGTCAGTGTGCGCGGCGGTGAATACCAGCCCATCGTCATTCAAATGAAGAGAGAGTAGTACGCCCCCACACGCCCACCAACCCCCGCTCCGTTTCAAAACCTCGACCTCGACATCTGGCGGCCGCCGGAATTCCGCAGTCTCGTCGAGCCGCAAGTACTATCGCGGATATACAAATTACCTTCGCGATGAGAACTGTGCTGCGCGGATGTAAACTCTGTCTGCCAACCCTCAGCAGCCCTCATGATCATCTCCTGATCGAAATCACCTTGCCAGGTAGTGGCTGGTCGATTGCATTCACCTACCACGAGCCACCGGCTCGAACCCGCCAGGCGGGGACTGAATGATCAATTCTCTCAAAAACGTTGTGCACCATGAAGCGGACCTCAACCCGGTCAGTTGTATGCGATAGTCCTGCGTCAAGACTGGCGGTGTGCCGCGACACTGGGCTTCGACCTACGATCACGATCTAATGCCGGTGTTATCCTTTTGAACCGGCAACTGCCGCCGTGCCACCTAGAGGTGGCATGCGCAGAATGCCTTACATGCTGCAAATCACTTAGCAAACGAATCTACAGGACAAGAGGTATGCCTCGTTACACAGGATGCCAGCGGTTTCTTCAGGTGGCGCTTGCGAGTCTGCTGCTGATTCTCTGCCTCGGCGGCCGCAGTCTGGCGCAGACCGGCGCAACGCTCGCGACAACGACAACGGCCGAGTACAAAAAGTCCAACCAGAGCAAAGTCTTCTATCATGGCGGCTTCTGGTGGGCGCTGGCCTTCCACGAGGGCCAGGCCACCTGGTACATCTGGAAATACAACGGCACCTCCTGGAGCCGGACGAACAAGCTTGAGAAAAGCACGAGTTACCTTCCTGATGTTGTGCTCGATGCCGCACACGACAAGCTCTACCTGTTCAGCTCGCATCACACCCAGCCCAAGCTCCGGCGCTACACCTACTCCGCCGGCACGTGGACGATCGATCCCGGCTTCCCCAAAAAGACCTTTGCGGATTTCGTCAACCTCGACCACAGCAACCCGGTCAGCATGACGCGGGCGAAGAACGGTGATCTGTGGATCTTCCGCGTGGACAGCAGCCGGCTGCAGGCGAAGCGTTCGTCCGACGCCGGTGTGACCTGGGGCAACGTGATTACGATCAAGTCGAATCTCAATGATCCCAAGGGCACAACCGACGCCGTGGCCTTCACCACCGCCAGCGGCAATTATGTCGGCGTGGGCTACGGCGAAGCGGGCACTGGCACGCGACGCTTCGGTTTTTTTCTCCATCGTGATGGCGATCCTGACAGCGTGTGGAGCGACGAGTCTGCGCAGGTGATGCCCCTCGGCACGGAGAACGCGCAAAACAACTTGTGCATGGCAGTGGATGGCGGAAACAATGTCTACCTGTTTGTGCGCACGAGCAGCGGCGGCCCCGGCGATCCGCGCAACACCCTCTACAAACGCCATGCGAACGGCACCTGGTCGGCTTTTGTCGTCAACGCAGTGAGTTCGAATGTTGCCTGGCAATCGCCCGCGATTGCCATTGACGGCGAGAATGGCAGGCTCTATCTGTTTGGCCGCAATGTCAGCAGCAATATTGTCGAATACAAGACCGCCCTCATTGGCCAGGAGCATACACTGGCCGCGGCCTCCATTCAGACGGCATTGGCGAATGGCTCGCAGGCATTCAGCGACTTGAGCGTACCCGCCGGTCTGCTGGACTCGAACACGGATTTGCTGATCACCGCCGACAATATCACCGCCGACGACATCTGGTTCAACAAACTCGATATCACCGCCGGCAGCGCGCCGGTTGTGGTCAACTCCGTGACTGTCACTCCGCCGACGACAGCAGCGGCCGGCGAATACACAATCGCATTCACCACCGGCGCCTCCGGCGGCCTGGCGGCCGGCAGTGGCACGATCACGGTGAGCTGGCCCGCGGGCACGACGGTCCCTGCCACGATTGACGCCGCGCAGGTCACCGTGAATGGTGTGGCGGCCAGCACCGTCTCGACCAACCCCGGCACCCGCCAAGCCACAGTGACGGTGGCGGCTGAGGTGGCGGCCAATGCCAGCGTTACGCTGGTGTTTGCGAGCGCCGCCAACCTTCTCAATCCTGCGGTGCCGGCAAGCTACACCCTGCAGGTTGCGACGAGCGCCCAGCCATTGCCGGCCAGCTCACCGGCATATGCCATCGTCTCTCCGCTGACGGTCGGCAATGTCACTGTCACGCCGCATTTCACTTTGAACACGGCGGAGTATACCGTCCCGATCACGCTTGGCTCCGCCGGCGCCCTGCTCGCCGGCGCCGGCCAAATCAGCGTGATCTGGCCCGCAGGCACGACGGTGCCGCCGGCGATCTTGAACGGGAGCGTCAAAATCAACGGCGTAACGGCCTCCGTTGTGGCGAGTGACAGCGCGCTGCGGCAGGCCACCGTCACCGTGCCGGCCAGTTTGGGCGCCGGCGAGAATGTGACGCTGGTATTCCTGACCACCGCTGCGGTCGCCAATCCGCCAGTCGCCGGGAACTACACCTTGCAGGTCGAGACCACCGCGGAGCCGGCACCGGTGGTTTCGCCCACGTACACCATTGATCCAGCCGTGCCGGTGACCATTTCCGCCGTCACAGTGACGCCGGACACGGCGGGCGCCGTTGCTGCCTACACCATTCCGATCATGCTGGGCGAGGGTGGCGGGCTGGCAGCCAACAGCGGCACGATCACGATCACCTGGCCTGAGGGCACACAGGTGCCGGCGAACATCAATAGCAGTGCCGTTACGGTCAATGGCATGGCGGCATATGCCGTCACCGCCTCAGCGGCGCAGCGGCAGGCAACAGTGACCGTGCCTGCCAGCCTCGCAGACGGCGCGAGCGTGAATATTGTGTTCACGTCGAGCGCGGGCCTCATCAACCCCGGCACTGAAGGCCAGTACACTTTGACCGCGCACACCAGCACGCAACTTCCCGAGGCGACCTCGCCTGCTTACACCATCCATCCCGTCGCGCCGCCGGCGCCCGGTACCGGCCGGCCGGTCACCGGCACGGGCGATGGCCTGGCCCGGCCGAATCAAAGCCGCACGTTTTACCACGGGGGTTACTGGTGGCTCGCGGCCCTCAACAAGGCGGATCAGCGCTGGAAGCTGTGGCGTCTGGTGGATACGACCTGGACGGCACAGCTCGAGATTTCCAGTTCAAGTGCGGCGCGGCCGGATTGCTACGTTGACGGCCCCAACAACCGGCTTTATATTCTGCTCTCACACACTTCGCAATCCACCTTTCTGCGCTTGAGCTACAACAGCGGCAGCAGCTCGTGGTCGATTGATTCCGGCTATCCCGTCAACGTGCCGAATGCGCGCCACATCGACGAGAACCCCTTGTGTTTCACGCGCGCCCGCAACGGCGAGCTGTGGATTTTCGGCATCGGCAACTCGGCTTTGCAAGCGGTGCGCTCCAGCAATGAAGGCTTGAGTTGGTCGAGCATCTTTGTGGTGAAATCCGGGCTGCATGCCAGCACCGGCATGGTGGACTGCCGCGCCTTTACGGCAAACGGCGTCGATTATACTGGCGTGTGTTATGGCGAGAACACCGTGACCGGCGCGGTGTTTGGCTTTCTGCGGCATCAAGATGGCGCCGCCAGCAACCTCTGGACCGACGAGACGGCGCAGTTGACTCCCTTTACTGGAACGAATGCCGAAGACCAAATCGCCATGGCGGTGGCGGACGACGGCACGGTCTATCTCATCACCAAGACGGATGGCAGCAGCGCCTCAGTCGTGCACAACGGGCTTTACAAACGCTCACCCAACGGCACCTGGCAGAGTTTTGCGGTCAACCGCGGCAGCGGCTGGCATATGCCGGTGATCGGCCTGGATGAAACCAACGACGAAATCTACCTGATCGGCACCGGTACCACGCCCACGAAATATGGCCAGTTCAAGAAAGCCGCATTCGGCAGTGAGAGCCAACTGGAAAACGCAGCGACCACCAACCTTTTCGCACGCGAGGCGATGAATTTCATTTATCCCTCGCTGGCGCAACACAATCACACCAGCGCCTCGGGCATGTTGGTGGCGGTGCAAAATGAAACGGCGGTCGAGACCTGGTACAATTTGCTCGCCCTCGGTCCGCCGCCAACCGGTCCGGTGAGTATCAATAGTGTGACGGTATCGCCCACGACGGTGGGATTGACGGCAGGCTACACCATTGGTCTCACGCTGGGCGTGACCAATGGGCTCGCTGGCGGCGCCGGAACGATCACCATCACCTGGCCCAACAACACCGTTGTGCCGGCAACGATGGCGCCGAGTCAAGTGACCATCAACGGCACAGCCGCGAGCAGTGTGAGCACGAACCCGGCGTTGCGGCGCGCCGTCCTCACGGTGCCCAACACGCTGGCCGGCGGGTCCCATGTCTCGGTGGCGTTCAGCGCCGGTGCCGGTCTGGTCAATCCCACGACAGCCGGGAATTACACACTCGAAGTATTCACCAGCAGCCAAAGTTCGCCGGCCATTTCGCCGGTTTATGGCATCGCAGCGGCCGTGCCGGTGACCGTCGACGCGATTACGGTGCAACCCAACCAAGTCGCCACGGTGGCAGCTTACACGATTCCCCTGATACTGGGCGCACAGGGCGCCATGACCGCTGGCGCCGGCACGATCACCGTGACCTGGCCGGAAGGCACGTCGGTGCCGTCGACGATTGCCGCGGCGAATGTTACAGTCAATGGCGTGGCTGCCGCTGCGGTTTCGGCTGATGCGGTATTGCGGCGGGCGGTGGTCACGGTTCCGACGAATTTGGCAGCGAACACAGCGGTTTCTTTGCTCTTCAGCGCGGCGGCAAATCTGATCAACCCGAGTTTGATTGGCAACTATGCCCTGCAGGTTTTCACCAGCCAGCAGGTGCCTCCAGCCAACTCGCCGGCCTATGCCTTGATCGACACCACGCCGGTGGTGATTGGCAACGTCACCGTCAATCCCAATCGTGCCTTTGCGGCGGCCTCCTACTCGATTCCATTGACTTTGGGTTTGAATGGTGGCTTGACTGGCGGCACAGGCACAATTACCGTCACCTGGCCGGCAGGCACCAGCGTACCGGCGACAATCGCTGCTGCCAACGTAACGGTGAACGGCACCGCGGCTCACGCCGTCAGCGCTGATTCGCTGCAGCGCCGCGTTGTGGTAACGGTCCCGGCGACGTTGTCCGGCAATGCCAATGTCACGCTGGTTTTCACGGCGGCCGCAGGCGTGGCCAATCCGGCAGCAGGCAGCTATCAACTCAGCGTTTCTACAAGTGCGCAGACCAGCAGTGTCACTTCGGCGGTCTATCAAATTCTCGCGCAACCGGCAGTGGCCGTGGGCGCTGTTGGCGTGACTCCGAACTTTAAGGCCGAGGCCGCGGCTTACAGCATTCCACTCACTCTTGGTCCTCATGGCGGGCTGCAAGGCGGCAGCGGTACGATCACGGTAACCTGGCCGCATGATACCAATGTGCCGGCAAGCATCAATGCTGCGAATGTCAGCGTGAATGGCAGCGCCGCTTCGGCTGTGACCACGCAACCAGCGCAACGCCGTGCCACCGTGACGGTGCCCGCGACGCTGGCCAACACTGCCAGCGTGACGTTGGCATTTGCCGCGGCCGCGAACCTGGTGAATCCAACCACAACCGGCAGCTACACGCTTCAGGTAACGACCAGCAAGCAGGATTCGATTGCGGTCTCTCCCGCGTACTTCATCGACGCGCAGCCACCGGTTGCAGTCGGCGCGATCAGCGTCAACCCGAATTACGCCGGGGAAGCGGCAGAGTACAGTATTCCACTCACGCTCGGCGCTTATGGTGGCTTGACCGGCGGCAGCGGCGTGATCACCGTGGAATGGCCGGAAGGAACGACTGTGCCCGCCTCCATCGCAGCGGCGAATGTCAAAGTGAATGGCGCTTCGGCGAGCGCGGTGACGACCAATCCGGCGCAGCGCCGGGCCATGGTCACCGTTCCGGCTACGCTCGCCAACGGCGCTGGTGTCACACTGCTCTTCACCGCGGCGGCGGGAGTGGTCAATCCGGTCGCAGGATCCTACACGTTGTCCGTCTTCACCAGCAGGCAAGATTCGCTCGCCCCCTCGCCGGCCTTTGCCATCACCGAGCAACCGCCGGTGGTGGTTGGCAATGTTACCGTCAATCCCACGATTGCAGGAGAGGTGGCGAGTTACACCGTTCCGGTGACGGTGGGCGCTTATGGCGGCTTGGCCGGCGGCAGCGGCACAATCACCGTCACCTGGCCCTCCGGCACGACCGTGCCGGCCAGCATCTCCGCCGGCAATGTCACGGTGAATGGTGTGAGTGCGGCCGCCGTGAGCGCCAACAGCGCGACACGCCAGGTTACGGTCACCGTGCCCACTGCGATCTCCAACAATGCCAGCGTGACGCTCGTGTTCACGGCCGCGGCTGCGATCGTGAATCCGGGCATCAGCGGTGATTACTCACTCACGGTGCGCACCAGTAAACAGACGGCCGAGGCGGCCTCGCCGAGTTACACGATCGATCCTTCACCCAATCCGCCGCCTTCGGGAACCGGCACCGCGATTGCGGGCACCGGCGGCGAATTCGACAAGCCCCATCAAAGCCGCGTTTTCTATCATGACGGCAAGTGGTGGCTGGCGGGCTTGAAGAAGAGTGAGAACAAATGGAAGCTGTGGAAATTTGACGGCACCAACTGGTCCGATCAAGGCCTGGTCCTCGGCGATGTCAAATCCTATCGCCCCGATTGCTTTGTCGACAATGCCAACAACAAGCTCTACATCTTTGTCTCCGGCAACTCGCAATCGCAATTCCTGCGCCTGACCTACAGCGGTGGCGCGTGGAGCAAGGACTCTGGCTATCCGGTGAATTTGCCGCAATTCACCCACTCCGGCGAATACTCGATCAGTTTTTCGCGTGCGAAAAACGGCGAGCTGTGGGGCTTCCGGGTGAACAGCAACCAGCTCGAGGGTGTGGTCTCCACCAACGGCGGGCAAAGCTGGTCGGGAGTGATTGTAATCAAGACCGGCTTGAACAACACGGCCCTCACCGATTGCCATGCCTTCTCGGCCGGCGGCAGCGACTACATGGGGGTGTGCTACTCCGAAAATTCCACCACCAATTCCATCGTCGGCTTCCTGCGCCATCAAGACGGTGCAAGCTCGTCGTCGTGGACGGACGAAAGCGCCAATCTGCCGCCCTACAGCGGCACGCGTTCCGATGATCATATCAACATGGCGGTCGCCAATGACGGAACAGTTTACCTCATCACCAAAACCGACGGCGGCGGCGCGACGATCGTCGACAACGGCTTGTACAAGCGCGCGACCAACGGCACCTGGCAGTTGTTCGCGGTCAATCGCGGCGGCGGCTGGACCCGGCCGGCACTCGCCATCGATCAAAGCAACAACATGCTCTATGCCATCGGTGCGCCGGAAGGTTCCACCCGCCGCGGGTTCTACAAGAAAGCAGCCATTGGCAGTGAAGGCGACTTTGAATCGGCCAGCACGGTGACGATTTTCGAGGGCAGCAACAACTACTTCGTCAATCCCTCGGTGGCGCAGCACAATCACACCAGCAGCAGCGGCGTTATGATCGCCATTGAGAACGATTCCGAGTTGCAGCTTTACTATAACCGGGTCAATCTCGGCGGGGCGCCGCCGCCCAGCCCCGTCACGGTCAACAGCGTGACAGTGAATCCAACCACCACCAGCCTGGCGGCAGCCTACACGGTGGGATTCACGCTGGGCAGCTCCGGCGGCTTGAGTGGCGGCTCCGGCACGATCACCGTGACCTGGCCTTCCAACACGACGGTGCCGGCAACGATTGCCAGCAGCGCGATCACGGTGAATGGCACACCGGCGAGTAGTGTCGCCACCAATACCACCGGCCGTTTCGCAGTGGTGACTGTACCCGCCAACCTGGCGGCGAATGCCAATGTCTCCCTCAACGTCACCGCTGCTGCCGGCATCATGAATCCCAGCACGGCAGGCGCGTATACGCTGCAAGTGAAAACGAGTGCGCAACCGGTGCAGGCGGCTTCGCCGGCTTATAACCTGCAGGCTCCGGTGCCGGTGGCCGTGGGGAACATCACGGTTCAGCCCGACACAGTGAGCCGGGTGGCGAGCTATCAAATTCCTCTTACCCTGGGCAGCCAGGGCAATCTGACCGGCACTACCGGCACCATCACCGTGACCTGGCCGGAGGGCACCACCGTTCCGGCGAGCATCGCAACGACTCACGTGACCGTCAATGGTGCGAGCGCGGCCAGTATAACAACCACGCCCGCAGCACGGCGCGCCGTCGTGACGGTGCCGAACTCGCTGGCAGCCGGCGCGAATGTTACGCTGCAGTTCAGTGTGGGCGCCGGTATCGTGAATCCGGGCACGGCAGGAAGTTACACGCTGCAGGTGCAAACCAGCAGCCAGCCGGTTGATGCAACTTCACCGGCGTACTCGCTGGTCGCGCCGCCGCCGGTGGTTGCCGGTGCCTTGACGCATGCCAACACCACACGGCTGTTCGATGCTTCCAATCAAAGCAAAATTTTCCACCATGACGGCATTTGGTGGCTGGCGGCGTATGATCGCACGGTTAATGATTGGTATCTGTGGAAGTATGCCGGCGGCAGTTGGACGCGCGACATACTGATGGAGTACAACGAAAACTCGCGCATCGACCTGGTGCCCGATCCTGCCAACAACCGGTTCTTTGGCCTGGCCTCGCTGGATACCGGGTCGCGCTTCGGCAGGGTGGTCTACAACAGCGGCGCGTGGACGGTGCAATCCTCCGCAACGTTGACCGGTTTCACGCATGATGATGAGCTGCGGCCACAATGTCTGGTGCGCGGCGCCAATGGCCATCTCTGGGTGTTTCGCGTCAACACCGGCAGCCTCGAGGCCCGGCAATCCACCGACAACGGCACCTCCTGGTCGAGTACGATGACGCTCAAATCCGGCATCACCGGCGATCATGGTATGGTCGATGCCGTCCAATTCAGCGCCGGCGGCATCAATTATGTCGGCGTCGTCTATGGCATGCTGTCTTCCGATGGCGGCACGACCTATGGTTTCTTGAAACATGACGACAATGCGGCAGCCAGCACCTGGTCGGACGAGAGTGCCGCGCTCACCTTCTTTGGCAACGAAAAGGCCGAGGCGCAACTCTCCGCGTTGGCCGCGGGCGATGGCACAATCTATATTCTGACCGCCAATAGCAGCGCGGCCGGCACGGACCCCGCCAACACCCTTTACCGGCGCGCCAGCAACGGCTCGTGGAGCAAGTTCAAAGTCAACACCGCCAATGGCAGTCAGACGTGGCGCAGCCCGGCGTTGGCGATCGACGCGGCCAACAATCGCCTCTATGTGATGGGCATTCGCACCACGGCGCCGGCGCGCGGCGAATACAAGATGTGCGGGCTTGGCTCTGAGTCAACGTTGGAGACGCAACCGGCCGCCGTCTTGTTTGCGAACAGCAATGATGATTTTGACAATCTCAGTGTGCCGGCGCAGCCGTTTACCGCCGCCACCGGCTTGATGGTGGTCGCCGCCAATCTCACTGATGATGCCATTTGGTACAATCAGTTGATCCCCGGCACTGCCAAGTTTGGCACGGCGGAAGCGGCCCTGGCCGCGACGCCGCTGATTGAAGGGGCGCAATGCTATCCCAACCCGTTCAATCCCGAAACCACGATTCGCTTCGTGCTGGCGGAGAACAAGAATGTGCGTCTGCAAATCTTCAACCTGCGCGGCGAGCTGGTGCGCACCCTGGTAAACAAGGACATGCCGCGCGGCGTGCACGAGGTGAGATGGAATGGCCGGGACAAATCGGGCCGTCCCTCTTCCAGCGGCATGTATTTCTACCGGCTGGCCCTCGGAGAGAAAGTCTTCACCGGCAGCATGCAGATGATCAAATGATCTGAACCCGCTCGCAGTGACTGATGCCAAGCCACCCGCTCCCGACAAGAGAGCTGGTGGCTTTTTTTTTGAATTGCAGGTCGGCGCCGCAAGGGCGGCGGCACGCAACACCACGCGCCGCCTCCCGGACGCTGCGGCGGTGAGAATGGCGCGAGTCTGCCGGAAATCGAATTGAACAGCTTGCGGTTCGGCGCTGTCCCTCTGGTCAGCCCCGAGGTGGGTTGCATGCGGGCGCCCAGCCGCAGTTGATGCCGTATGGCCGGCCCGTTTCCGCTGGCCGGGGCCGCCGGCCAACCAGCACCGATTGATCAGCTTGTTTCTCATTCAAAATTGTCGTATCGTCAAACACCTTTTCTGATTGATTTCTTTTACAATTTGTCCCGCGGAGAGTGAAGCATGAGCAAGAAATCCAAACGTGTCTGGATGGCCGTCGCCGGCATTGCCGTTCTGGCTGCCCTCGCGCTGCCCAAGATCGGATCATCCTGGGGCCGCTCCCCATCAGGCCCGGCCAACGGCAGCGGTGCGCCGCGTGACCCGCGCCTGCCGGTGCGCATGGAGATTATCCATGCCGAGCGCATGGGCGACCGCGTCCAGACCGTCGGAACGATTCTCGCGAATGAAGAAGTGGAGATCCGCAGCGAAATTTCCGGCAAGATTGAAAAGATTTATTTCAAGGAAGGCGGCCGGGTGAGCAAGGGGGAGCTGCTGCTCAAGATCAATGACGCCGAGCTGCAGGCCCAACTGGCGCGCGCGCAATTTCGCCGCGCCATCGCCGAGCAGGAGGCCGGGCGCCAGCGCCAATTGTTCGAGAAAAATCTGGCCAGCCGGGAAAATTATGACAATGCCGTGAACGAGCTGAACATCGTGCAGGCCGAAATCCAGCTCGTTACCGCACAAATCGCGAAGACCGAAATCCGCGCGCCCTTCGCCGGCACCATTGGTCTGCGCCAGGTGAGCGAGGGCAGTTACATTTCGCCGGCCACGCGCATCACCACGTTGCAGGACAATCATCCCGTCAAGATCGACTTCACCGTGCCGGAAAAATATGCCGGCCAGATCAAAGTCGGTGACAAGATCAGTTTCCTCGTGCCAGGCAGTGGCCAGAAATTTGAAGGGAAGGTCTATGCGCAGGAAGCCAAGATTGACCTGGCCACACGCACCATGCACCTGCGTGCCCTCAGCCCCAATCCCGACGGCGTTTTGCTTCCGGGCGCTTTTGCCAACGTCGAAATCGTGTTGCGCGAGAAAGAAACGCTCATGATTCCCTCCTTTGCTTTGATCCCCGAGCTGAAAGGGCATCGCGTGTTTCTGTACAAGAACGGCAGGGCCGAGTCGCGCAGTGTGACGATCGGCAGCCGCACCGACGAGCGCGTGGAAATCACCCAGGGCGTGCAGCCGGGCGATACGTTGATCACCTCCGGCATTCTGCAATTGCGGCCGGGCATGGCGGTGATGCCGGCAGAGCGCAGTACTGCGCCGGCGAACTAGTGGTCTGTTACCT
>JBBIKM010000158.1:0-13893 GCA_037445455.1 bacterium
GCGGTCCGGCAAGGCTGTGCCGTGCTCGTCGGCGCCCGTGTGCGGGGTTGGCTTGCGGTCCGGCAGGCTGACGTTGTCGGGGTTCTTGGCCATGTTCTGCAGGGCCTTGGCCACGGCACCGCCGTCGCGGTGGCGGAGCATTCCATCGCTGCGGTGACACGCGCCTACTCGCGCGCGACTGGCATCTTCTTCTGCCCGGAGGGCGCGGCCGCCGTGGAGGCCGCACGATTGCTCGCCGCCGCCGGTTGGATCAAGCCGGATGAACGAGTGGTGGTTTTCAATACCGGCTCCGGCTTGAAATATGCCGATACCTTGCGGTAGCGCAGTCTGACAGGCCAATGGCACTAACTTTTGGGCAGGCAATGACAGAAAAATGATTGGCAAAGGAATTTCACCGCTTTTTGTTGCTACGATGAACATTTCTTCGATAATTGCAAACCAAGTATTCATGACAGCCATTTTTCTATCATTGCTTTTGCCCCGGCAAGCTTAACCTTGTCAAACTACCTTAGAATCATCTTGACAAAACAAGGCAAATAGTTGGAGAAATTTTTGATAGTCATGCCTTCAATTGTTTTGCCTTTGAGGCTGAAGAAACGTCGCGATCGCGCGGGTTTTGCCGCAGTCATACTGCCACCCGGCAGGTGATCGCTTGATGAACGCTGCGCGTCGCGCCTTTCGAATGTCGCGATTTGCGGCACCGTGAGGTGGGTTGCCGTTGTCGCCCGGCGGTGAACGGCGGCCAAAATTCCCGTGAACTTTGACGGAGAGTGAGTTGTTCAATGAATGTCCGTTTTCCAACCCAAAGTTCGAGATGCCAGCCTGCATGACGATAAACTTCAACGCATCGGAGGACACCATGCCTGCCCCCAGCCGTTACGCTCTTCGCTTCATCCCACTCGGTTCGCGCGCGGCACTGCTCACCGCGCTCCTGCTGGCCCTCGGGCTCCTGGGGTGTGCCAGCGGCCGCCTGACCACGGACCGCGCCTATGGCAAGCTCAAGCCCAAACAGCAACTGCCGGAGCGCGAATTGCGCGAGCAGCCGGAAAACTTGGTGATCAAGATCACCAACGTCGCAGACGCCGGCAAGAGTTACCGCAACTTCGTTGTGCTGCGCGTCAATGGCCAGGAAATCTCTCCCGTGGAAAAACTTTCGAACTTCACTTCCACCTATACCTACCCGCTGCGGCTGCAGCACGGCATTTATGAGGTCAAAGCCGAATATCACGTTGTGGGCTTTTGGCGTGAACAAGTGTTTGATATCATCACCGATGAGGAAGTGAAGGTGTTGCCCGATCAACGCACGGTCTTGCAGGTGGCGCTGGACAAGGACAGCCGCGGACGGCTGCGCCAGAACCCGGCGCGCTTCCAATTGCGCTATGAGCCGCTGCTGGCGGAAAAGAAACCTGCGGACGTGAATTCGGTTGCCGGGCAAACCGGGCAACCGGTGCCGCGGCCTTACATCATTGAACCGGCGCCGGAGAAGACTGATGCCAGGCCCATCATCACGCGGCCAGCGCCGGAAATGATCGCGCCAGCGCCAACCCAACCGGCGCCGCCTGCGCCAGTCGTGACGCCCGTTCCCGCCGCACCACAACCCGCGCCCGCCGAGGTCGTCACGTTGCAGATCAATACCAGTCCCTCGGGCGCCGAGGTGATCGTTGATGATCGCTACTACGGGCAATCGCCGGTGAAGATCACTTTGACCAGCGCGCAGAACCACATCGTGCAGATCTCACGGCCGGGTTTCCGTGAAGTGGTAAAAATCTTGAATGCCGCGGAGTTGCGCGAGCAGCCGCTGGTGCAACTTCTGATCAAAATGGAGCCGGTGGATCAGGCCCGGGAGTGAGCGGGAGGCGGTGGCCCCGCCGGCCCAAACGATACGGCCCGGTGGTAGCCGGGCTTCCTTCAAGTCTGCCAAGCCAGCCTGTCATGCGACGGGCTGGCTTTTGTGTTTGAATTCTTGCAAGTCAGGAATATTTGCCTATCTTTACCCTGCCTGCGGCCGGAGTTGCGTGCCCGCGGTGAAATTCCACAAACGTGTTGCGTGCACTGAATTGCTCGTGTGGCCATGATCCAATTGCTGCAATGGTTGGTTGGCGTTCTCTATGCGGTCGCCGGAAGCCATTACATCTACACCTTTCGCCAGGCGCAGGAACAGGCAGGCCGCGGTTTGAATCCCTTCGCGCTGATTGCTGTGATCGCGCATTTGGTTTATCTCCTCCTGCTCAGCCTGACGCTGGGGCATTTGCCCGTGACCAGCGTGTTCGAGGCGCTCACCACCTGTGCCTGGCTCTTCGGTGTGGTCTATCTCAGCCTGGAATGGCGGTTGCGCGAACGCTCGCTGGGCATGTTCATCCAGCCCGTCATTCTGATCCTGCACGTGCTGTCGAATCTCGGCATCGACCTTAACCGCGAGCTGCCGGCGCTGCTGCTGCACGAAATCGTGTATGAGATTCACGTCATCGTGCTGCTGTTTGCCTATTCCGCGTTTGCGATTTCCTTCATCGCCAGCGTGCTTTACCTGTTGCTGTCGCGCGAGCTGCAAAAGAAAAGCACCGGCTTGTTCTACCGCCGCCTGCCCTCCCTTGCCTTTTTCGAATCGCTCAGCAACCGCGCCATCAACACCGGTTTGGTGTTTCTGACGGTGGGCATCGCGCTCGGCATCTATGAAGCCACCAAAATCGCCGAGCACTTCTTCACCTGGGATGCCAAATTTTTCGCGGTCGGGCTGACGTGGTTCATCTACTTTTGGCATTGGGCCAGCCGCATTTCCGTGGGATGGCAGGGCCGCCGCGCCGCGATGGTTTCGCTGTTCGGCTTTGGCTGGTTGATGTTTTCGTTTCTGATCGTCTCCCTGGCTTTCACCCAGGTTCACAGCTTCCGCTGAACCGCGAACCGGTGCATCAAGCTCATGCCCGGCCGTTGCCGCCGGGCCGTGTGAGTTCCATCGGGCTTTTCCAGTCGCTGGAAAATCCTGGGCCGCGTGAAGGGCAAGGCTTTTGACTTGTCTGAAAACTGGCGTCGAACGTTGGGTCGAATTCAACTGCCCAGACAAGCAGCCCCACAGCGGCGAAAGGTGGCAGCGAAGGGCAACGCCCTTTGAACGCCGCAATCAGGAGAAATCACCAGGCCCCACCGGGGCGCGAGAGAACCACGTCAGGAATACCGCCCTTGCAGGGCTGGATGCGACAAATTCAATCAGTCTCCAGATCCCTGCCTGTGGGCTAATGCCTGTGACGCCGGCGGGGTGAAGCTGGCCTGCAACAGCGATGAGAGTGCATGTTTAACGTCTCGTGTTGATCACCGACAATTCAAGGGTCTCCGCTTTCTGAACATATGTGGTTGCACGTTTCCTACCTCCCATTTCCGCACACGCCGGGCTTCACGTTGGATGAGGAAGCGCTGGCTTCGCCGGAGTTGAGCCGGCGGCTGCAGCATCTCGACGTGGATGAGTGGCTGTTGGTGCCCGGGCCGGAGCTGTTGGAGCTTTATTTCGCCTCCAACGCGCGCACGGGTGCCGCCTCGGCGCCCGGCGAGGAGGCGGTCAATGCTGTGTTGCAGCTTCTGCTGGCCGGTGCCGCGCTGCCGCCGGTCGCCAGCCGGCAGGGCATTGCCGCGGTTTCTCATTTCCTGCGCGCCGCGGTGGGATGGATGCCAGGCGGGCATTTGCAGCCGCAGCACGCCGTTGCTTTGCGCAAGGCGCTGGCCACCGCCCAGGAAAACGCTCACGCCGGCGTCATTCTCAACCGCCTCTTTCAGCGCGCCCTCTGGCTTTCCGAACGAGTACGCAGCGAAACCACCTGGTTCGAAGGCACGACCACGCTGGCACCGGCCATCATCGAAGTGGCCGGCAAGATCTTCGGCACTCTGCGTGAGCGCCAGGCCCTGCTGATCGGAACCAGCGCCGAAGCCATTGCCACCGCGCATGCGCTGCAGCAGGCCGGCCTCGGCAAGCTCAGTTTCATGGCGGCTGATGCGCGCGAGGAAATGCGCATCAGCAAGGCCCTGCCGGCAGCCGTGGCCATACCGCTCGAGAACACCAAGTCGCTGCCGCGCGTCGATTTGATCCTGATTTTTACCACGCTCGCGCCCTTGGGGGAGGGCAAGTTCCTCGCGAATCTGGTTGCGCACCGGCAGCATGCCACCGTGCTGCTTGCCGATCTTGCCAGCGAAAGCGGCGGCCAGGCGCTGGCGAAAGCGGATAACATTTTCTACTTCACACGCGGCGACCTCCATCGCATTTTGGAGCGCAGTCGGCCCGATCGCAGCGAAATCGAGCAGAAAGTTGCCGGCTGGATTGCGCGCGAGGCTGAGCAATTCCTGGCTTGGGCGGATTCGGACGAGCCGTTTCATTTCGGCGCGATGGTGGGCAGCAGCCGGCCCATGCAAAAGGTGTTCGAGCTGATCGCACGCGTGGCGCGCACCGACATCACGATTCTGATTCAAGGTGAAAGCGGCACCGGCAAGGAACTGGTGGCACGCGCCATTCACGACGAAAGCACCCGCGCCCGCCAGCCGTTCGTCGTGGTCAATTGCGGCGCGATTCCCGAGAACCTGCTGGAAAGCGAATTATTCGGCCACGTGCGCGGCGCCTTCACCGGCGCGCTGCGCGACAAGAAAGGCCTGTTCGAAGAGGCGCATACCGGCACCATCTTTTTGGATGAAATCGGTGAGCTGCCGATTGCGCTGCAGGTCAAACTGTTGCGCTTTTTGCAGGAGGGCGAGATCAAGCGCGTGGGCAGCAATCACACCATGCTGCTCGACGTGCGCGTCATCGCCGCCACCAATCGCGATTTGGAAGAGATGGTCGAGCAAGGCCGGTTTCGCAGCGATTTGTTCTATCGCCTCAACGTCATTCGTCTGGATTTGCCGCCGTTGCGCGAACGGCCCGAGGATATTCCCCTGCTGGCCCGCCACTTCTTGCAGAAATTCGCCACGCGGCTGCGCCGGCCCGCGCGCGATTTCACCAGCGCGGCCCTCACCCGCCTCATCCGCCACGACTGGCCGGGCAACGTGCGCGAGCTTGAAAACGCCATCGAACGCGCCGTCGCGCTTTCGCTCGATGCCGAAATCGATGTGCTTGAGTTGCCCGAGGCCCTGCAGAAAAGCGCGAGCCGGCCCGCCTCCGCCTTGAACGGCCGCCTGACCCTGGAAGAGATCGAGAAGCGGCACATTCTGGACACTCTGGCGTATTGCCAGGGCAACTACGACGAAGCCGCACGCCTGCTCGCCATTGGCCGCACAACTTTGTGGCGCAAGCTGAAGAAGTACCAGGAAGAGACGGAAAGAACGGATCCGCCTGCCGCAGAGCATGAAGCCGCGCCGGCATGAAGGGCGGCAACAAACAGCAGCGCCGGCAATACCCTCAGAATTCTCACGACACTCGAAGTCTTGGACTCTTCGACTCAGCCGGGAAGGAAACTTTGCCGGACACGCACCACCTGTTTTCAGGAACATTCACCGGCCTGCGGCCGCAGGCCGGCTTGGCCGCTTTCCTGTCTTGCTCGCAGTTCTTGTGGCCTTCTTCAACGGCGGGCGCCGGTCCGTCGCCCTTGCCCCTGGGTGGGACAGCGTTGCAGCCGTGAAACCATTGGCCGCCTCAGCCGCCCACGAGGAACGGAGACGACATCCATTTTATCCAATAGCAACGGCCTTAATCTCGCAGAACGGATCCCCCATGAAAACCCTCAATCGCAGAGTCTTCCTCAAGAATGCCTCCTCGGCAGCACTCGCCGGCGGCGCCTGGCTGGCGGGCTGCAGCGCCCAGCCCGAAACCGAAACGCCCGCCGGCGCGCCCGCGGTGCACACGCGCAAAACCCATGAATGGAGAATGGTGACGACCTGGCCGCCGCATTTTCCCGTGATGGGCGAAGGCGCAGACTTGATCGCGCAATGGATCGCGGAAATGTCGGACGGCCGCCTGAAGATTCAAGTGTACGGCGGCGGTGAGCTGGTGCCGCCGTTTGAAGCTTTCGAAGCGGTGTGGCAGGGCATCGCGGAGATGAGTCATGGCGTGTCTTACTACTGGACCGGCAAATGTCCGGCGGCGCCGTTCTTTTCCGCGGTGCCGTTCGGCATGAATGCCCAGCAAATGAACGCCTGGCTGTTGTGCGGCGGCGGGTTGGCGCTCTGGGAGGAAGCCTATGCGCCGTTCAATCTCGTCCCCATGCCCGCGGGCAACACCGGCGTCCAGATGGGCGGCTGGTTCAACAAGGAGATCAATTCCGTCGCCGATCTCAAAGGCCTGAAGATGCGCATCCCGGGCCTGGGCGGCAAGGTAATCGACAAAGCCGGCGGCAATGGCCTGTCCACGCCGGGGTCGGAAATCTACACCAATCTCGAGCGCGGTGTCATCGATGCCACGGAATGGGTGGGGCCCTATCACGATTACTTGCTTGGTCTGCACAGAATCGCAAAATACTACTACTATCCCGGCTGGCACGAACCGGGTCCGGTGCTGGAATTGGCGGTGAACAAAACCGCGTTCGAAAGTCTCCCGGCTGATCTGCAGGCCATCATTCGCACCGCCGCCGCCCGCGCCAATGCCTGGATGCTCAGCGAATTCGAAGCGAAGAACAACCTCTATCTCCAAAAGATCATGCAGGAGAATCGCGTCACCATCAGGAAGTTTCCGGATGAGGTGCTCGCTGCCTTTCGCCGCCTCTCTGCCGAAGTCATCGATGAAATCACTTCGCGCGATGCGATGAGCAGGAAGGTCTACACCTCCTTTGAGCAGTTCCGCAAGCAGATTTCCTCCTGGGCGGAAATTTCCGAGAAAGTCTATTACAACCTGGCTGGTTAGCGGCTGCAACACCAGCATTCAGCTCAGTGAAACCTGCGACGGTTCAGACGACGCCGGGAGGAAGCTTCAGACAGGACCATTTTGGTTAATACCATCCTCACTGTCATTTTGCCAGGATCCTGTGACGGCTTGGGCACAGCGCAAATCTCTCACCCGAGTCGTTTGGTTGACATATCGAAAAAAGACCTCCACGAAAGGAGGCAACAGGCTGCGACAGATTTCAGGCAAGCTGAATCCTGAAGCCCGCGGGCGGCAATGAGGACGATTCGTACACTTTTGTCTCGCACGAGGCATCCCCCGCCACTGGCATCCGGGTGTCAGCCAGCAAGGAGGTTGTGAATATTCCGGCACACGCTCGTACCATTCACTTCAAAGGCTCACCGCGAAGACGCGGAGCGCACGGAAAAGGACTTTCTTGATTATGAAACGCCGTGCTCGCTGCGGCTCCGCGGTGCAAGCGTTCGCTTTGTGGTCAAGAACCCTTCAGGATTTTATTCTGATTTTGAGTCCCTGTTGGCCTCCTGGCATTTCACCCGGTGTTTCCCAGGGTTCTCTTCTCATCCAGCACAAGAATCACGCACGATTCAAATTCAATCGTCCTGGCGCAAAGGGTCCTGCAATTGGATCTTTCAGAATCTGGTTCTGGCTTTGAGCGCCTTCCGGCCATATTTCTGTTTGTCACAGGCTGCGGCGCGGCGGCGCAGCCTTGACTTTGCCGGCGGTTTGGCGTATTTTAGCCGCGCCTTTTCTGGGAGCCGGGCCGCCACTTCTTGCTTTTTCCCAAGTTCACAATCGTCCTTGGCGATCACCAACCCATTCCAGCGGAGCCTGTCATGTCGAAAGAGAAAGCGCAATACCCGCAAGAACGCGCGCGTTGGCAGCGTGAAACCCGGTCGAAATTTAAAGACCGGCCGGGCAAATTCATGACCACCTCCAGCGTGCCGATCAAGGATCTCTACGGCCCCGACGACATCGATCACATCGATCCGCTCCACGATATTGGCTTCCCCGGTGAGTTTCCCTACACGCGCGGCATTCACGCCAACATGCACCGCGGTCGCTTGTGGACCATGCGCCAGTTCGCCGGCTTCGGCACACCCGCGGATACCAACAAGCGCTTTAAGTATCTCCTGGAAAACGGCCAAACCGGCCTTTCGACCGCCTTCGATTTACCGACGTTGATGGGCCGCGACTCCGACGATCCGCTCGCCGAAGGGGAAGTGGGCGTGTGCGGCGTGGCCATTTCCTCGCTGCGCGACATGGAGGTGCTGTTCGAAGGCATTCCGCTTGACAGGGTCAGCACCTCGATGACGATCAACTCGCCGGCGGCCGTCATTCTCGCATTTTACATCTGCGTCGGCAAGAAGCAGGGTGTGCCGGAAAGCAAATTGCGCGGCACGCTGCAAAACGACATTCTCAAGGAATACATCGCACAAAAGGAATTCATCTTTCCGCCCGAGCCCTCGATGAAGATCGTGGTGGATACCATCGAGTATTGCACCCGCCACGTGCCGGAATGGAACACCATTTCGATCAGCGGCTATCACATCCGCGAAGCCGGCAGCACTGCAGTGCAGGAACTCGCCTTCACCCTGGCAGACGGTTTCGCCTACGTCGAGGCGGCGATGAAGGCCGGTCTGGCGGTCGATGAATTCGCGCCGCGGCTGTCCTTCTTCTTCAACTCGCATCTCGATTTCTTCGAAGAGATTGCCAAATTTCGCGCCGCCCGCCGCATTTGGGCGCGCCGCATGCGTGATCGCTACGGCGCCCGGGACGAACGTTCGTGGAAACTGCGCTTTCACACACAAACCGCCGGCTGTTCGCTCACCGGCCAGCAGCCGATGAACAACATTGTGCGCACCGCCTTCGAAGCGCTGGCGGGCGTGCTCGGCGGCACGCAGTCGCTGCACACCAATTCGCTGGACGAAACCTGGGCCCTGCCCACGGAATTTGCCGCCAAGATTGCGCTCCGCACCCAGCAGATTATTGCGTATGAAACGGGAGTGGTGAACACCGTCGATCCGCTCGCCGGCTCCTACTTCATCGAGCATCTCACCAGCCAGATGGAGCAGGAGGCGGAGGAGTATTTCCGCAAGATCGATGCGCTCGGCGGCGTGATCCCCGCGATCAAGGAGGGATTTTTCCAGCGCGAAATCGCGGCGGCGGCGCGACGGTATCAGGACGAAATCGAAAAGAAGGAAAGGCTGATCGTCGGCGTGAATGCGTTTGTCGAGCCGGATGAAAAGCTCGACATTCCGATTCTGAAGATTGATGCCAGCGTCGAGAAGCAGCAGGCGCAAAATCTTGCCCGGCTGCGCGCGGAGCGCAACAACACCGCGGTGCGGCAGACGCTGGCGAAGCTGAAGGAAGCGGCACAGGAGGGCCGCAACATCATGCCGGCGTTGATCGACTGCAGCATGGCCTATTGCACGCTCGGGGAGATCATCAACGAGCTGAAGACCGTGTACGGCACCTGGCGGGAGGAGCCGGTGTTTTAGGCGCCCACCTCGGCCGAGTGGTGTTTGGATTCGCCGGCACCAACGATCTGGACCATGCAACAAGTGGAGTAAGTGCATGACTGAAGATCAAAAGCGAACACTGGCCATGCTGTTGCCAAGCTATGCTGCAAAGGAAAATTTGATCGTGCCGCGAGGCAAGCTTCCCGAGCAGTTGCACGCTGAGGTTGAATCTTCCGAAAATGCGAAGTTCTTGCTGGCTGGGCAAAGAGGAATGGGCAAAACCACCGAGCTCAAGAGACTGGTTCAGCTTCTGCAGGCAACGCAATCCTTGCCGGTCTTCGTGCAATTTGCTTCCCAAGCGGAAGTCTCCCATGACATGCTGCTGGAAGCCATGGCCGCCAAACTGGTAGCGAGTTTCGGAGAGGAGGTGCCCCGTAGTATCAGAAAGACTCATCAAAGTTTTCAAAGTTGGTTCAGCGAAGTTGACAAGTCCGATGATTTGGAAGAAGCCAGTGAAGGCTTGGTTACGCTCGGCGGCCAGCTTCCAATTCTGAAAGCCAGAACCGGCATTCACCGCAAGCAGATCAAAAGGACTGCCACGCGCATCAAGGTCAAGAAGGATATCGGTACGCTGTTGGATTCGTTCAACGACCTCATCGCTGAAACGCGCAAGGCAACCTCGAAGCGACCGGTTTTCATCGTTGATGATATTGACAAAATTCAGAACTTGCCTTCGGTAGAGAATACTTTCATTCACTCTTCTCATCTCATCAACAGCATCGACGCGCCCTGCATTTTTACCGTGCCCATTACCTACGCCACCTCCAGCTTGCTGCGCATCGCGTCTCTGCCCTACAGCAACATTTATCGCGTGCCTGCCGTCGAGTTGGTTGACGAGGAAAACGTCAGGAATGACAATGCCTTCGCCTTCCTGCGGCAAGTCTTTGCTTTGCGTATGCCTTTTAATCCGATCCCCATGGAACTGCTGGAAGTGATTCTAAGGTACAGCGGCGGCGTGCTGGTGGATGCGATGCGAATGGTGAGAGGCGTCTGCAAAAGATGTATTCTCGATTCCAGGCTGGAAGTCAGCCTGGCAACCGTTGAGGAAGAGTTTCAGCAGCTTGTGGATGATTATCAGTTTGTTTTTGACAGCCTCGTGTATTGGGAGAAACTTGCGGAATTCTGCACGGCAGCAAACAAAGCCATCATCAAGACGGACGATTTGCTGCCCGAGTTGTTGTACAAGATGATCGTGATCGAATACCGAGAAAAAAAACTATGGTTTGACTTGCACCCTGCCGCACGAAGGCTGTATGAGCAAAACTCGGAAATCATTAACAGAATCACAAAGCGTTGACCGGCATTCAGCGAGGGCGGCTCGAGTCAAGCAAAATATGGTTCCCGTCGGGGCACTTCCTGTCTTGAAAAGAATACTCTCCACGAGCGTCAGCCTGAATAAGTGGCAAAATGAAGATACAAAGTGTTGACGACGATGTGAGCAGACAATAACACCAAGTCCCATGGTAAGAATCCCGCGAAAATCTGGCCACAGTGCCGAGTCATTCACATGAATCCCTTGAATGGCAAATCAGTTGGGCCACGTGAACAAATAGAGTATCAGCGCACCAGCCATGTCAAGCAATGTCAAGAATCTAGCACTGCAAGACTTGATCTTTGAGCTTAGCGACACCGGACAGGCAAAGATCTTCATCGCCGTATGCGACCACCTCGATGAGCGCCGGAAAGTTATTCGGCATGTTCTTGCTGAGCTGGAGAAGGCCGGCGTGAGGGCCGGCAAAGTCGAGCTGAGTGACACATCAGTTGACCTGGTCGCAATGCTGCAGGACCATCTGCAAAACCACAATACCGACGTGATACTCGTTGACGGGTTGGAAAGCATGCCGCAAAAAGCAGTCAGAGACCTGTTTGCGAGGCTCAATTTTCGCCGGGATGTTCTGGCCGGCCTGGACGCAGCCGTTGTGCTTTGGGTTTCGAATGACCTTTTGCTGCAGCTCATCTCATTCGCTCCAGATTTCTGGAGCAGAAGAACCGCTACCTACTTTCTCAACAGGGTTGAGATCGAGGCGTTCATGCGCGGCCTATTCGGCCGCGAACGTGGTTGGAATCCGCAATCCCATGTCAATCGCAGGATTTCGAGATCTCTGAATAAGGTACTCTCCCATGAAGCTGAACTCAACAAGCTGCTCCAGGCTTCCAAATCTGTCTCTCCGATACAGATCGACAAACACACGCGGGCAATCAGTCTGGGATTGGAATCTCTGATTCGTGAGGCGAACGAGGGAAAAGCCTTCCTCATTGCGATGAACCTTTGGAATCTGGCAGATGTTGAGAGCTATGTCAGGAACTATACCCGTGCATGGCCGATGAGCCGCTATGATTTGCATACGGGTGCATTGCTTGACATTGTAGGGCGGCTCACCAGCATTTTCGAAAACTACAGGAAAAACCTGCTCGGCAGAGCAAAAGAGCGACAAGTGGTTTCGTTGTTGTCTTATTTTCGAAAGTCGGCTACCAACTCGGTAAAAAGACTGTTGGGAAAAGTGATAAGAGACAAGAGAAGGGAAATCTCTTTTTCTGATCTTGATTTCGAGGTGAATGTTATGCCGCCGTCTTATGCGCCGCAGATGGAGCTTGCCGACTGGCTGGAGGGCGGCACCGTCTTGTTGCCTGGCATATTCACCAGAGCCGATGAGAGTCTTCTGAGAATTTTGTACAATGAATCAAGAAATGTTGCCACGATCGCCAAGAAGCTGAAAATTCCCAGGGCGCAGGCAAGGAGAAAGATAGAAGAACTGAGAGACAAGGTCAGTTTCTTTCTGGGAATGGCAGAGCTTTCATGATTCCTGCAAATAAACGTTGAGGAGATTTTTACATGGAGCGCAAAATTCGTGTTCTGGTAGGCAAGCTCGGACTCGATGGCCATGACCGTGGCGCGAAGATCATTGCCAGCGCCCTGCGCGATGCCGGTTTCGAGGTGATCTATTCCGGGCTGCATCAAACGCCGGAGATGATCGTCGAAGCGGCGCTGCAGGAAGACGTCGAAGTCATCGGCATCTCGATGCTCTCCGGCGCGCACATGACGCTGTTCCCGCGCGTGCTGGAGCTGATGAAGAAGAACGACATGTCCGACGTGCTGCTGCTCGCCGGCGGCACCATCCCGCCGGATGACGCCGCGGAACTGGAGCGGCAGGGCATCGCGCGGGTATTCGGCCCGGGCACCGACACGCGCGACATCATCGCCCTGATCCGCGACTGGGCGGCCAAGCGCAATTGAAGTGTTGCTGTGTTGAAGGCTGCGCACCTGCCCGGGTGTCATTCGGTGAGCAGCTTGTGTGCCTTGCGGCTGACTCCCAGACATGGCCACCGCTCTGATTGACCAAAACGTCGGGCGGCCCGGAAGTCCGGTTGGATGTCATCGTCAAACGAGGCAAAGCTTGGCCAAGCGAGCGAAGAATCCAAAAAACACAGGAACCAACGGCGCAACGGTCGGCTACGAAGCCCAGCTCTGGCAGATGGCCGACGCGCTGCGCGGCTCGATGGACGCGGCTGAGTACAAGCATGTCGTGCTCGGCCTTCTCTTCCTCAAGTACATCTCCGATGCCTTCGAGGAGCAGCACGCGAAGCTGGTGGCGGAAAAGGCAAGCGGCGCTGACCCCGAGGATCCCGATGAATACCGCGCCCAGAACATCTTCTGGGTGCCGACGGAAGCCCGCTGGGCACACCTCAAGGCCAAGGCCCGCCAGGCGACCATCGGCCGGCTCGTGGACGATGCCATGGCCGGCATCGAGCGGGACAATCCGGCGCTCAAGGGTGTGCTGCCCAAAGACTACGCCCGCCCCGCGCTCGACAAGACCCGCCTCGGCCAGCTCATCGACATGATCAGCAACATCAAGGTCGGCGATGAGGCGAGCCGCGCCAAAGACGTGCTCGGCCGTGTGTACGAATACTTTCTCTCGCAATTCGCGAGTGCCGAGGGTAAAAAGGGCGGCGAGTTCTATACGCCGCGTTGCGTGGTCAAGCTCCTGGTTGAGATGCTCGAGCCCTACCGCGGCCGCGTGTACGACCCCTGCTGCGGCTCCTCGGGCATGTTCGTGCAGTCGGTGGAGTTCATCCGCGCCCACGCCAAGGGCAACGGCAACGGCGGCAAGGCGAAGGCCGACATCTCGATCTACGGCCAGGAGTCGAACTATACGACGTGGCGGCTCGCCAAGATGAACCTCGCCATCCGCGGCATCGAGGGCCAGATCGCGCACGGCGACACCTTCCACGACGACCGCCACCCCGACCTCAAGGCCGACTTCATCCTGGCCAATCCGCCGTTCAACGTCTCCGACTGGGGCGGCGAGCGCCTGCGCGACGACAAGCGCTGGAAGTACGGCCCGCCGCCGGCCGGCAACGCGAACTTCGCCTGGGTGCAGCACATCGTGCATCACCTCGCGCCCGCGGGCGTCGCCGGCTTCGTGCTCGCCAACGGCTCGATGTCGTCGAACCAGTCGGGCGAGGGCGAGATCCGCAAGAACCTGATCGAGGCCGACCTCGTCGACTGCATGGTGGCGCTGCCGGGCCAGCTCTTCTACTCGACGCAGATCCCGGCGTGCCTGTGGTTCC
>JBBIKM010000159.1:0-6370 GCA_037445455.1 bacterium
CGTGGCCACGGGAAAGGAACCGTTCATCGTGTTGGGTTCCATTGCCGGCGGCTAGCACAGGTTCTCCGGCGCCTGATTTTTCGCAGCGGCCGGCGCCGGCCGGGAGGTTCAGGGCGACAGTTTCCTTCTCATGAATCCTCATGCAGAATAAACCAACCGCAACGACATTTCTCGTCTTTCTCCTTTGCTATTCTGCCTTGGGCCACGCTCAGATCTTGCCGTTTGAGCAATATTCCATCAAAGACGGCCTGCCTTCGAACTGGATCACGGCAATCGTGCAGGATGCCCGCGGCTATTTGTGGGCCGGTGGCGACGGGGGCTTCGCGATTTACGATGGCATCCGCTTCACAAACTACGACGTGGATAAGGGCCTGCCGGTCGGCTTTGTCTGGTGCTTCGGCGAGAGCCGCAAATCACCGGGCACCATGTACCTTGGCACGAACGGCGGCGGCCTGGCCAAATTCGAAAACGGCAAAATCACTGCGCGCTTGCTCCGGCACGGCCTGCCTGCCAAACCCAGTGCGCTGCACAATACGATTCATGCGATTTATGAAGATGAGGACGGCACGGTTTGGTGCGGCACGAATGTCGGCATCTACCAGGTACGCGGTGACAGTGTCTCCTTCTTCTTCGCCAGCGGCGACTCCGGCATCGTGCAGTTTTTCGTCCCCACGCGGGACGGCCGCTTGTGGTTCAACGCCAGGGAAAAACTCTACCACTACACGGCCGGCACCGGCGCTGTGAAACAAGTGGACCTGGGCGAGCAGGCGGCTCCGCTGGTCTGCCTGTTCGAGGACGAAGAGGGGATCGTGTGGTGCGGCGCAGAAGGCGGTGCGCTTTACAAGATTCAGCAGGACCGCCTGGCGGCCTCCAAATCCACGGGGGCATTTGACGTCGGCGGCCTCGTGGAAGACCATGAGGGGAATCTCTGGGTCGCAGCCGGCGGCCTGTTGAAGATCGCCAAGAAGAATTTTCCGCACCACGAATTCACGCGCTTTACGACAGTGAATGGGCTGCCCGACAACGTGGTGGGATCGTGTTTCCTGGATCGCGAGCACAATCTGTGGTTGTCGAGCCGCCGCGGCGGATTGATCAAGCTGTCCGAACGCGCGCTCACGCGACTTCCTTTTCCCGGCCTGGCTTCACGCCCCGATGTGCTCAATCACACCGCGGTGGTCGATTCGGCGGGCCACTTGTTCGTCGCGACGGAAAGGGGACTGTGGGAACTTTGGCGGTATGACAACGGCAGTTGGGCGATATTTCTGCACGTGCTTCCCGCGCTGGCGCCCCGGCCGGAAAAGCAATTCTTCGCACATCATACTTCTATGGTGTTGGCACCGGACGGTCTGCTGTGGCATACGATTCATGGCGGCGGTTTGGCGGCCTATCGCGTCACGCGACAACCGCGGCAGCCCTCTACTCTGGCGCTGGTCAGAAAGCTGGTACCGGGCAGAGACCTGCCCGATGGCAATCCGCTGGGCATTACCATTGACCGCCGCAACCGGATTTGGTATGTCATCTGGGGCTTGGGCATTGTGCGGATCGACCCGGTTACTTTGCGAAGCCAGTCGTATCTGCAGACGGAAACGCCGCAAGCACTTATTCAAGACCGGCAGGGGCGAATTTGGATCGGCACTTTCAATGACGGCATCCATGTTTTCGAAGTGGAAGGGGATTCCTTGCGTCTTCACCGGCATTTCGGCGTGACGCAGGGGCTGCCCAGCAATCGCATCCGCGCGCTGCTGCAACGCCGCAACGGCGAAATCTGGATCGGCCATCGCTTTGACGGAATTTCGATCTATCGCGAGGGAACCTTCGCAAGGCTCACGAGCAAAGACGGACTGCTCCACAATGCAGTGTGGGCGCTGGCGGAAGATTCCGAAGGCCGCGTGTGGATCGGCACCTCTGCCGGCGTGCAACAGACCGTGGCGGAAGACTCGCGCCAGCTCTTTGCCAATACCCATTTGATCGGCCGGTTCACCGAAGGCCTCGGGGTCATCGCCGGCGAGAAAACCGTGTGGGCGCTGAGCGCGGATGAATTGCTCCTCTACGAATATGGGCGTACGGCACCACCGTCGCCACCGCCGCCGGTTTATCTCACCGGCATGCGGGTCAACGGCAAGGAGCAGCCGCTGCAGAACGGTTTGCAGCTCAGCCATGACCAGAATGTGTGCACCATCCTGTTCACCGGCATCAGCCTCAAAGGCGCGAATGCGTTGCGCTACACCTACCGGCTGGCCGGATTGCAGGCAGATTGGCAGGAACCGATTGCGGAGCGCGTCGTCACCTATGCGTCGCTGCGGCCGGGAAAATTCACCTTTGAGGTGAAGGCAGTCAATGCCGAAGGCGTGGAGAGTCGCGTGCCGGCCGCCATTTCGTTCAAGATCACCCCGCCGTTCTGGCAGCGCTGGTGGTTCATCGCGTTCTGCCTGATCGTGCTGGGCAGTGTGCTCTATGGCATTCACGTCGTGCGCCTGGATCGCCTGGTGGCAATCGAAAGAATTCGCGCGCGGATCGCCACCGATCTGCATGACGACATCGGCGCCGGTTTGACGCACATTGGCCTGCTCTCCCAGGTCGCCCTGCAAAAGAAGAATGTACGGCCGTTTTTCGCCCGGGACAGTGACCAGGCGCTCGCGGCCGGCGAACTCGATCTGCAGATGGCAGCGGCCGCGGTTCACGAGTTGGGCGGTGCGATGGAACGGATGGGCAACGTCGCGCGCGAACTTTCAGCGGCCATGAGCGACGTGGTGTGGTCGATCAATCCCCAACACGACTCCGGGGAAGCGCTGCAGCGCCGGCTGAGCGTCTTCGCCCATGAAATCTGCCGCGCTCGCAACATCGCGCTGCATTTCGAAGTGGCCGAGCAAATTGCCGGCCTCAAACTGCATCCCGAGCTGCGGCGCAGTCTGCTGCTGATCGCCAAAGAGGCGGTGCACAACGCCGTGAAGTACTCCGGCAGCCCGAGCCTTGCCGTCAAATTCCTGCTCCAGGGGAAGAACCTGCTCGTCGAGATCGTGGATGCGGGCAAGGGCATCGCCGCGACCGGTACGGAAAAAGGCAACGGCCTCGTCAATATGCGCCTGCGCACCGAGAAATTGGGCGGCACCTTCGAACTCATTTCTGCGCCCGGCAAAGGCACGCATATCAAAGCCATGGTGCCCTTGACGAATCTATCCGGCAAATAATGAAAGCCGCCGGCGCGCCATTTTCGCGCGCACTGCCGGTCGGCGCGCCACGCCCGGCAATTCCGCGCTGCAAGCAGCAACATGACTGAACGGGAAGCGCCGGCAGCGACCATCCGGCATTTCAGTCCCGGCGCTACGCCACCCCGCTTCATTTCCTTCTCTCTTCCTCTCATTCCGCCTGCGTTACCACGCCACAAGTGAGTTGTGCCGGCCTATCGCAAGGGATAGTCGCAGTGCTGCTCAGCAACGCCGTCAAGGGGAGGAGGCGCGACCGCGGCCTCGACCGCGGCGAAAACCATCGCTAGGGATAGTAGAATTTATGCCCGCGCTCGCCTACCTTGCGCGCAACAAATCACGATGGTCGCAGCGCTTTTTTCATCAACCCAATTCAGAAAGGAGCTCAGATGAAGCGAGTCCTGGTTTTCGTGTATGGCGTGGTGTGCTATGCCGTCTTCTTCGCCACGTTTCTGTATGCCTTCGGGTTCATCGGCAATCTCTTTGTCTCGAAGTCGATTGATTCCGGCGCCCAGGGGCCGTTGGGCGAAGCCTTGCTGATCAACGCGGCACTGCTCGGCTTGTTCGCCGTTCAGCACAGTGTGATGGCACGGCAAGGCTTCAAACGGCAGTTGACCAAGATCATCCCCGCGGCGGCCGAACGCAGCACCTATGTTCTGCTCTCCAGCCTGTGTTTGATCCTGCTGTTCGCGCAGTGGCGGCCGATGGGCGGCGCGATTTGGGACGTGCAGGACGCCACCGGCCGCGCGCTTCTTCTCGGCCTTTATGGCTTCGGCTGGCTGTTGGTGCTGGTCACGACGTTTCTGATCAACCACTTCGACCTCTTCGGACTGCGGCAGGTTTGGCTCTATTTGCGCGGCCAGGAGTACAAGAAGCTCGAATTCGTCACCCCCGGGCCATACAAGCACATTCGCCATCCGCTTTATCTGGGCTGGCTCCTCGCCTTCTGGGCCACGCCGACCATGACGGCGGCGCATCTGGTGTTCGCCCTCGCCACCACCGCCTACATCCTGATCGCAATCCGTCTGGAAGAGCGGGATTTGGTGGACCTGCACGGCGAGGCCTACCAGAACTATCGCGACGAAGTGCCCATGCTCCTTCCAGTCGGCAGAAAGAAAGCGACGCTGCAGGAAGCATAACCGAACGCGCCGGAATCCGCAAAGGCCAGCGCGCGAAAAGCCGCAGGGATGCGTGGACCGGCTGAATTGCCGGCGCTCTGCTGGAAGCAGAACTGGAAGCAGTCGTGCGTGAAGCCGGTTTTGGCGACTTCACCATCAAACGCCGCAAAGATGTGTTCAGCGACACGCCACAACAATCCCGGGCGATCAGCCTGGGAACCGTGGGCGTCACGTTTTTGGCGCGCAAGCCCTGATCGCGCAGGAATTGCGATCAGGCTGGCGCGCTCCGATGGGGGAAATTTGCCAGCAGGCGCATGAGGGGTTTGCTTCGTATCTCGATGAAGTTGGCGGATCAAAATTGAGCTGACGTCCGCCCTCCTCGTGGATTTTTCTCCTGCAGCGTTTGGGCCGCAAGTGGCACGCCCACGGTTCGCGCCGAAGCGCAGCAGTCGTTTCCTCGACTTCCCACCGCAAGATCCCCGTTTTCCTCGCCGAGTTCGCGCAGTTGCAGGAGGGCAGTTTTTGTTTGCGCGGCCCGCTGCCGTGCGAGTTTGCCTTTTTTGCTCATACTTTGCCCGGGCGCCGCTTCTGGCGCGGGGCCAGGGGAAATTTGTTTTGAAATTGCAGACCCCTCTGGTTATATTTTGCCCGGCTTGCTGCGCTGGATGCAGGATTCCAGTTCCCGCAGATCTATCGCCCATTGCGACCGTACCCGACGACGAATTCCGGGTGATGGGGATTGGGGGAGGCACCAACCAATTCTTTTTGTTTAGGAGGGCGAGTATGAACGCCGTGCGGAGAAATGATCCGTGCCCCTGCGGCTCCGGCAAGAAATACAAGCATTGTTGCTACCAGAAGAACTATAGCGCGGCAGCGGCAAAAAGGAAGACGGTTCACTTCACTCTGCCGGCAGGGTCTGAAACGTCTGCGCAAATCACCTCTTTCGATGCAATCCCTGTACACAACCGGAACGGCCTGCGGCCGGAGATTACTCCGGAACAGATGATGGATTTGTGTCTCGATGAAATCCACAAACTGCTGGCGAACGAGCGGGTGGGCATGACCAAAGACTTGGTCGATGCCGTGCTGTATGAAATGGACCTCGTCCCGACATTTACGTATCGGCAGCTTGCGGAGCGCATGGAGAAAGACGGCCGGTTCAGCGTGTTCAAAGGGCAAATCTGCAGCCGCAAAGGCTCGGATCCGGTGACGCTGATGGCGGAGAAATTGCATGGTTGACTTCCGAAGAAATTGACTGTTCATCTTTCTAAACCCCTCGAATTCGATGGGTTTGAGCAAAGCCTCGAGTTTCGCGGCGCTGGAAAAAAAGATGTGCCCTGATTCTAAATTTCACGAATTCGGGAGATTTTGAGGCGTTTCGTAGCCCTCGCCCCTTGTGGGCGAACGTAACGTGCAATGAGTTTCGTTATCCACCATCGCCCCGCAAGGGGGCGTGACGACAAAAGATCAAAAAGCCATGCCCAACGATTTCAAATACGATGTCTTCCTCAGCCACAGCTCGAAAGACAAGCCAGTAGTGCGGGAGTTGGCGAACCGGCTGAGAAACGACAACCTCCGCGTTTGGTTTGACGAGTGGGAGTTGAAGCCCGGCGACAACATTTTGGCTAGGATTGAAGACGGTCTGGAAAACTCCCGCGTGCTCGTGCTCTGCATGTCGGCCAATGCCTTTGGCTCCGACTGGGCGCAGTTGGAGGCCGGCACGTTCCGCTTTCGCGACCCGCTGAACAAGGAGCGCCGCTTCATTCCCCTGCGGCTCGACGAGGCACCCATCAAAGGCTCGCTCGCGCAATTTCTTTACGTGAACTGGCTGCTGCCTGAGCGCGAGCCGGAATACGCGAAACTGCTGGAAGCCTGCCGGCCAGCTAGAACCGAGCCTGCCACGGAGCAGCAGGCGGCGCGAGAGCAGTTTCTCGAAAAAATCCTCTCCCTTGGTCACACGAATTCGGTACAGTCTGTGGCCTTTAGCCCCGATGGCCGCCGCGCGCTTTCCGGCTCCGATGAAAAAACCGTGCGGCTGTGGGAGGTGGA
>JBBIKM010000159.1:6416-11844 GCA_037445455.1 bacterium
GAGCGTGGCCTTTAGCCCCGATGGCCGCCGCGCGCTTTCCGGCTCCGATGACAACACCGTGCGGCTGTGGGAGGTGGATACCGGACGCAGCCTCCGCGTGCTCGAAGGCCACTCCGATCGCGTCTGGAGCGTGGCCTTTGGCCCCGATGGCAGCTATGCTTTTTCCGCTGCGGACAACGGTGTCATGCGCGTGTGGGACTTGACCGAGCTTGTGCCACCGGCGATGCTGCCTGATGAAGGGGTAGGCGCGTCAATACGGCCACTCTATGAAGAAGCTCAGATCCAATACACCAACGCCAAAGTCTTGCTCGTTGGCGAAACCGGCGCCGGCAAGACTGGGCTGACCGAGCGGCTTGCCCACGACACGTTCACGCCGAGTTATTCCACTTCCGGCACCTGGTCCACGCAATGGCAGATGAAGGACCTGCCGGCCGAACCGGGCTGGGAGCGCGAAATCTGGCTGTGGGATTTTGGCGGCCAAGCCGACCAACGCTTGATTCATCAACTTTATCTCGACAAAACTGCGCTGGTGCTGCTCGTCTTCAATGCGGATCAAGATACTGTCCTGCCGGGTTTGCGGGATTGGCAGCAAGCGTTGTCGCGCTCCGTGCCGGGCAACACACGCACGTACCTCATCGCCGGGCGCATTGACGTGGGCTTCCGTTTCGACCGCGAAAAAGTCCGCGCCTTTGCCGAGCAGCAGGGCTATCGATATTTTGAAACCAGCGCCTTTAATGGCAGCAACTGTCAAGAGTTGCGCCATGCCATCCGGACGGATATTCCGTGGACGGAACTGGAGCGCCGCACTTCGCCGGTCATCTTCAAACGCCTCAAGGATGAAATTCTCAAGCTGCGCGACGAAGGCCATATTTTATTTACCTTCAAGGAACTGCGCGAAACGTTGCGCCAGCGCCTTGCCGCCGAGGCTAAATTTACCGACAAGAACCTCGAAACCGTTGTGGGTTTGTTGGATGGCCCCGGCGTGGTCAAGGAATTGAGCTTCGGCACCTACATTTTGCTGCGTCCGGAATGGATCAACGCTTACGCGCAGGCCGTCATCCGCACGTTGCGGGCGGAAACGCGGAATCTCGGGTTTTTGCCGGTGCAAAGCGTCGCCGACGGCAAGCTGATCTTTCAGATGAAGCAGGCGAATGGAGAAATTGTTGAGGCGAAGCGGCTGGAAGCGCGCGAAGAGCGCGTCGTTTTACAGGCGATGGAGCAGATGCTTTTGGAGCGGAAGCTTTGCCTGCGCCAAGAAGGCGATTTGGTCTTCCCAAGTTACTGCGGGATCGAGAAACCGGCTGGGCCGGTGCCGCCGAAGTATTTCATCAGCTACGTCTTTGGCGGATTTCTCGATGACATTTACGCGACGCTGGTGGTGAAGCTCTTCCATTGCGGCGCGTTCACGCTCAAAGAGCTTTGGCGCGACGCCGCGGATTTTGAGACGCTGGCGGACCACCGCACGATGGGCATCAAACTCCTGCGCAACGATGACGGCCGGGGAACACTGCTGGTGCATTTCAGTAAAAACGTGCCGCCGCAGGAACAAGTGATTTTTGCCAACTATATTCATGAGCATCTTTTGGAGAAGGCGACCGCGCCGCAGCGTTTGCGGTTCTATGTGTGTCCGAATTGCGATACGCCGGTGAAGGACAGCGAAGAGGCGATGCGCCGGGTGGAAGCGAAGGGTGTGACGGCAAGCATTTTGTGCGTGCGTTGCGAGAAACGTGTTCCGCTCTGGGATCCGCTGGAAAAGCGCTTTGCCAGCGAGTCCGTGAAAAAGAAGGTGGCCCTGCTGCAAAGCCAGGAACGCATCACGTTGGATGCGCGCCGCAAAGGCAAGTTGCTGGCGCTCGAGGTCGCTGCGCGCATCACCAGCGCCGATCAGAAGTGTTTCGAAATTCCCGGCGTGGAAGACGAAGGCTTGGATATGGAAGTCGAATTCACCGATGCCGACGGACACGGCACCGGGAAACGGCTTTATTTGCAATTGAAAGCGGGCAATACCCATCTGCAGCGGCGGAAAAGTGACGGCGCGGAGATCTTCAAAATCAAAAAGCAAAGGTGGGTGAAGTACTGGCTGAAGCAGCCGCACCCCGTGCTGCTCGTCATCGGCACCTTTCCCGAAGAGGCCGACGAACGCCGCGGTGGAGAGCAGGAACGCTTCGCCGACATTCGCTGGATGGAGATTAGCGAGCTTCTGCGCAAAGCCAGCAAAGACGGCAAGCAGCCCGTGAGGCAGATTGTTTTCCAAGGTGAAACGCTCAACACGTTGAGCGTGCGGCAGTGGCGGGAGAAGGCGCTGAAATAAACTTCGACTCGTGTTTGAGCCAGAATGCGAGAGGCAAAGGAATCTTGCTCCGGGCGACACGATGCTGCCGCTTTTCGTTCGCCAAACCTTGTGGGTGGACATGCGCGATTGGGAAAGAGATGAAAGCCGACTGGTCTGCGGCATCTTGGGCAGAGCGCCGGGTGATTCACCGCTGAGGAGATTCGGCGTGCGCGACGTGGCGGAGTGGCAGGGCGCGCATTGAAATAAAAGCAAAGTCATTCACGCAAAGGCGCGTAGTCGCCAAGGCAAAGCAACGAAAATCAAAACGGGTCTTATGCTCAAAGAAATTGAACTTTCATCGAAATGAGGAAATTCCTCTTTGCGCATTCGCTGCGTCTTTACGACTCCCCGGCTCCACCTCGTACAGCTTGCGGAGGCGGGCGGAGTGCGTGCGCATTTCAGTTACACATCCTTCTTCTACACATTGTGAACAGGAAATCTAACCATGGAACTCGAAACCAAGGTCGAAGCGAACGTCGAACTGGCCGTGCCATTTTTTGCGGTGGCCGACATGGAAAAATCTCTTCGTTTTTACCTCGAGGGCCTCGGCTTCAAAATGACGAACAAATGGCTCGACGAGGGCAAGCTCCGCTGGTGCTGGCTGGAGCTTGGCGCCGCGGCGCTGATGCTGCAAGAGTTCCGCACGGACGGGCATGATTCCTGGACGCCGGAAGGCAAGGTGGGAGTGGGTGTATCAATCTACTTTATCTGCAAAGACGCGCTGGCAATCTATCACGACTTTATCTCACGGGGAATCAAGGCGAAAAAGCCTTTTGTCGGCAACGCCATGTGGGTCACACAAGTGACGGACCCCGACGGCTATAATCTCTTCTTCGAGAGTCGCACGGACGCGCGGGAAGAAACCGAGTACTCAGGTTGACCGGCGGTGTTTTATGAAGCATCCAACAAGAAAAATTCACTCTGCAACGAGCCAGAAACACCTGCAACGCGTGCGCCGCATTTGTGCCACGCTGCCCGGGAGCACCGAAAAACTCTCGCATGGCGAGCCGACGTTCTTCGTCGCCAAGAGAGTCTTTTGCATGTTTGCCGACGATCATCATCACGACGGCCACCTCGCCGTGTGGTTGCCGGCGCCGATCGGCATCCAGGAAATGGTGATTGCCGCCTCGCCGGAGAAATACTTCAAGCCGCCCTATGTCGGCGTGCGCGGCTGGATCGGCGTCGAGCTGGCGCGGGTGAACGATGACGAGCTGGATTTTCTCATCCGCCAAGCCTGGCGAATGATCGCGCCGAAAAAATTGCAGGCGGCGCTGATGATGCCAGGGAGTGGACTTGATCAAAAGAAAACCACGAAGGCGCAAAGCGCGCCGAGAAAGCGCAAGACGGAGTGAGCAGTCAGGAATAAACCAAAATGGACAAACTCTCTGCTCCTCAAGCGAAGAAAATGCTTCGTATCCCTGGCGCCTTGGCGGTTTTCTTTGTCAATAATTCAGGCCTAAATGGCTGCGCCAGATTTCAGAAAAGCTGAAATCTGAAGCCCGCGGACAGCAATAAGCCCGATTCCTACACGGTTGTCTCGCACGAGGTATCCACCACCACTGTCATCCAGTCAGGATCTTGTGGAGATCTGGGCGCACTGCCGTGTCATTCACATAAAAAGCTCACCGCAGGGACGCTGAGAACGCGGAGAAGGATTCTCTTGATTTTGGAACTCCGCGCTTTCCGTGTCTCCGCGGTGCAAGCGGTCGCTTGGTGGGCAAGAATCTTTCGGAATTTTATTCCAGCTTTGCGCGCCTGATGGCATAACCCATCAGGAAGGCCACAAATTCACCAAGTTCGCAATGATCAAAAGTTCATTTGTTGGCTTGCCCGGCAGTTGGTGCTCCGATACTCTCAGAATTCGATACTGAATCAAATCGAATCATTCTCACGCTGCCAAAACTCTCTGCGGCCACTTTGCGCCCTTTGCGGCTTCGCGGTTCCCAGTTTGTGAATCGATCAGGCTAAAGACATGGGCAGAAATGCTTAATAGATTTGAAAACGGCCTTTTGCTTTTTACGACCCTTTTCAAGGAGAGCCATTCATGAGTATCGTCGACAAAGCACTGGAAACCCAACTCAAAAACATTCAAACCAAAACCGGCAAAACGCTGGACCAACTCTACGCGATCCTCAAAAAGAGCGGCCTGACGAAGCACGGTGAAATGCGCGATCTGCTCAAACACGATCTCGGCATGGGCCATGGCGATGCCAACACTGTCGTGCATTTGTATATGAAATCCACGCAGCCCGCCGCGCCAGCGAGCAGCGCCTCGCCCGACGCGGCGATTGACGCCATCTATTCCGGCGCCAAAGCGCATTTTCGCCCCATTCATGACAAGTTGATGGCGGCGATCAGCAAATTCGGCGACTTCGAAATCGCGCCAAAGAAGACTTATGTCAGCCTGCGGCGCAAGAAGCAGTTCGTCATGCTCGGCCCGGCCACCAACACGCGCTTCGAAGTCGGGCTGAACATGAAAGGCGTCAAAGCTACGACGCGCCTGCTGGCGCTGCCGCCGGGTGGCATGTGTCAATACAAAGTCAATCTCACTGAGGCCAAGGAAGTTGACCAGGAGTTGCTTGGCTGGATCAAGCAGGCCTATGAGAGCGCGGGTTGAACGTCTCGGCGGACGATTGTTAGTACTACCTCGTTAAGGACGCTCTGTCTTCTTCAGAAGGCCAGCTTGACCCCAACCGGGTCACATGTCATGGCCCACAGGCAGCGCCCTGGGAACCGATAGAATCATCGTAGCCAGCCCCAAAAGGGCGGCTTTCCTGACGTGGTATTATAGCGCCCCGTTAGGGCTTGGCGATATCGCATGACTGCTTTCCAGGGCGTTGCCCTTCGCTGCTACCTTTCGCCCCCGTGGGGCTGTTTGTCTGTACCTTGGAATTCGACTCAACGTTGTAGGATTCGTCTCTGTTCGAGGCTGTTCCAATCTCGGCTGCGCCAAGGATACCAAAGCTCTGCGAGTCGTATCGTGTCAATATTGATGATTTTGACGCAACGACCCAGCCGTTGAGGGAGCCTTCACGCAAGAAGAGCATACCGTGGCGACATTGGTGAATTTGACGCAACGGCCCAGCCGTTGCGGGA
>JBBIKM010000159.1:11947-13866 GCA_037445455.1 bacterium
GATGCAACGGACCAGCCGTTGCAGGAGCATTCAAGCAAACAGAGCATACCGTGGCGACATTGGTGAATTTGACGCAACGGCCCGGCCGGAGCAGAAACATTTTCCCAAACAACAATCGCTGACCGATCACCGCCGGGCCGCGGAGTTCGCGGAGAAAGCTGGCGCAGTTTCGCTCTGAGCCCTCAGTGGCTCGGCGGTGATGCATGGAACGTGATCTGTTCAAGATTAAGTCGTGAATCGCGTCTGCCCGGCGAACGGGGCGAGCCGGTGGCCGCGACCAACCGACCTTGCCGCACATGATTGTGTGAAGTCATTGCCCTCGTCACTGCCCCATTTTCTCGTGGTTTTCATCGAACCTTCCCTCAACAAAAACACCCCGCGAAAATTCTCGTTCATTTCATCGAAGAATTTGCATCAAAATCTGCCGGCGCACCGGCGCGGGGCGCATGGCCATAATCCTTTGGCCTGCTGAATCTTAGCCCCGCCATTACTCCCCGCTGCAACTTTGGCATCTCCCTTGAATGACCGGTTGGCGAAGTCAATCATGCAGACAGGTGAAGGCCGCTGCGTGCACAATCGCGAAAATTCTCTTACGTCACGGCCGCGTCGCGCAGTGAAGGCGAGTCCGTGAATCTCAAGCAAAGGAGCATGCCATGAAGAAAGCAATCGCCCTCTTGATCATCGCAATCAGCCTCGCACCGGTGCTGGCTGGCGACCAGCAACCCGCCATGGCTGCTGCCAGAGTGACAGAAAGCAGCGCGCCAGCCAGCGCGCGCCTGGAAGTGCCGGTCGCGTTGGTGGGCCGGTGGAGCAACGGCTCCATCACTGCCGCGCATTTCTACAATTCCGAGGCGCAGCAATGGCGTGCGCCCGAAGGCACCGGTTTGTTTCTGACCGTGCAAGCGGACGGCAAGTATTCGCTGGACGGCGGCGAGTGTGTTGGCGCCGGCGAAGAGGCCATCACTTATTTCTTCCATCAAGAAGGAACGATTACGGCCAGTGGATCACAGCTCGTGCTCAATCCCTTCACCGGCACAGACTACACGCAATGCGGCGGCAGCGCTGCGCGCGAAGAGCTGTGGCTGGCAGCGGAGAATGAACTGCAACCCTCGTCGTTCCGGTTCCAGATCGTGGCCGAGGCCTCGGGCAAAGCCACGCTGGTGCTGATCAACGAGCAGGGCGAGCAGGTCAGCTTGCGGCAGAGCGCCGAGTAGGTTTGTCTCTCGAGAAAAATTCCTTACAACATACTTCCATTGAAACCAACGGAGAGTGCTATGAAAAAAATCCTTCTCATGGCGGTTGTGGGTTTGCTGGCGGCGCAATTTTTGGGCTGCGAGCGCAAGCCGCAGGAAGTGAACCAGGCGAAAATCGATCTGGTGGCGCGCGGCAAGTATCTGGTGAACACCGGCCTTTGCCATGATTGCCACTCGCCCAAAGTGTTCACTGCGCACGGCGAGCCGATACCGGATTCGACGCGGCTGCTTGCGGGACATCCGGCTGAGTTGGCTTATCCGGACTGGACGCCGGCAGATTTGCAGAAACGCAATTTCATCACGGCCGCCAATCCCATGCTCACCGCGTGGGCCGGCCCATGGGGCGTGAGCTTTGCCGCCAATCTCACGCCGGACACCAGCACCGGCATCGGCGAATGGACGGAGGAATCCTTCATCCGCACGCTGCGCAGCGGCAAACATCAAGGCTACCCCAATGGCCGCGACATTCTGCCGCCGATGCCGTGGCAATTTATCGGGCAAAAGAGTGATGAGGATCTCAAGGCCATTTGGGCGTACTTGCGCAGCCTGCCGCCGGTGAAAAACCAGGTGCCGTTTCCGGTGCCGCCCGGCCAGCAGGTGTCAATGGCAGAGTGAGGCCGCGGGGCCGATCGGCACAAGAGCGGGACCAGATGCGGCAACGCCATC
>JBBIKM010000160.1:0-13832 GCA_037445455.1 bacterium
TCGACGTGGGTGTCATCGCTGATGCCGGTGATTACCGGCACCATGACGGCTTTGCCCTCACGCACCACGAACGCCACTTCGATCAAGTCCTTTTTGGCGGCAGCCGCCGGCTCCTGCTGCGCGTCCTCGTTGGAGGAAATCTCCCGCACTTTGCTTTTTTCCTCGCGCTCCTTGCGCGCCGCCCGGCTTTCGATGTAGGCCAGCGTGGTGTCTTTCAAGTCACTCTTCGGCCGCACGGTGACGCACTGCAGCGGAATGTTGAGCGCGTTCGGGCGAATGTCGGTTTGGATGTCCACCGTCGCCGACATGCCGGGCCGCAGCTTGGGATGATTCTCCAGGATCTTTACCGTCACGTCAAAGTTGGTGATTTCCTCCTGCGTGCCGCGGCCGGTGGTGGTGGCGGAATTGGCAATTTTGGTGACGGTACAGGGCAGCGGATGGTCGGGCAGGGCATCGACCTCCAGCCTGGCCTGGTCGCCAACCTCGATCAGCACCACGTCATTCTCGTCAATCTGCGCGATCATTTCCATCTCGGAAAGATCGCCGACGGTCATAATGACATCGGAGGTGAATTGCGAGCCGAGCGCAATCTCACCGACTTCCTTGTTGAGTTGGATGACGGTGCCGTCAATCGGGGCAGTCAGGGTGGTCTTGGCGAGATCATCCTGGGCCTGATTGAGCGCGGCGCGCGCCTCCTCCACGCTGCTTTCCGCCAGCGTGAGCGAGGCTTTCACGCCTTCCAGCTCGGCTTGGGAATAGAGATTGCGCGCGAACAGCTCCTGCGCCCGCTGATAGTCGCTGCGTGCCTTCACCAGATTGGCTTCGGCGGATTTTACCGCCGAGCGGGCGCGATCCAGCGCGGCGAGATAGCGCGTGCGATCCAGCTCGACCAGCACCTGCCCCTTCTTCACCGCCTCGCCTTCCTGCACGTGCAGCTTGACGATTTCGGCGGAGACATTCGCCGAGATTTTGACTTCAATGACCGGCTTCACTTTGCCGGAGCCGGAGACAGTTTGAATCACATCCGAGCGTCTGGCTTTTTCCGTCTGCACCTCGATTTCATCGCCACGCCCGCGCCGCAGATTGAAGAACACCACGGCCCCGACCACGATGATGCCGGCGAGGCCGATCAGCAGTTTCGTACGTTTCGACATAACGGCTTCCTTCTCTCACAGAGGGAACTTCTTTGAGCGGCTGATTGGCGCCCGGCACCGCCGGCCCGCGACGGACCAGCGGTGTCACACGCACCGCTTTGCCGGCGCCGGGCCGGCGGTTACTCCTCCAGCGTGCCCATGCTGTTCTTCAACTGGGCATAAGCAATCATGCTGTCATATTTCGCCCGCACCAGCGTGCCGCGCGCGCGTGTCAGGTTGGTCTGGGCGTTGATGATGTCCAGCAGCGTGCCGGCGCCCACGCGATAGCGCTCCTGCGCCAGGCGCAGATCCTCCTGCGCCGAGTTCAGGTTGTCCGAGTTGATCGCGGTGATCTCCTTCCAGGCCTGCAGGCTGAGCAGCGCCTGCTCGGCTTCCAGCCGGATGTTGCGCAGGCGGTCGGTGTAGTCCTCTTCGGCGATGCGGTAGTTCAGGCTCTCGCGTTCGAGCGTGGCTTTGTCCGAAAAGCCGTTGAACAGGTTCAAACGCATGTCGATGCCGGCCGAGGCGTTCCAGTTCTTGTCGAAGCCGGAATAGACGCGTTCGAATTCATTGTGGCTGCGGCGATAACCGCCGGAGAAAGAGAAGCTCGGCAGGAAGGCGGAGCGCGCGAGGCTCTTGCCGATCGCCGCGCTGCGCATTTGAAACTTGTAGCGCTGCAGATCGGGATTCTTATCGACCGCCACTTTGAGAACTTCTTCCAGCGTGTATTCGCGCGCTTCCGGCAGAGTCTCCATGTCGACGATTTCCAACTCCGCCTCCGGCGGCCGGCCCATGGCGACATTCAACAGTGAGCGGGCATTGCGCACAGCATTCTGCTGGGTAATAAGATTGATGCGATCGTTGCCGAGCTGCGTGCGCTGGCGGAAGACGTCGCCCTGCGCCACCGAGCCGATCTCGTACATGCTTTCCGTGCGCTTGAGCTGCTCTTCACTCAGCTTCACGGCATCCTCGTAAACCGCCAGAAGCTGGCGCTCCTTCAGATAGCCAAAGTAGCGCTGGTGCACGGTCAGAATCGTGTTCTGCCGGGCCGCAGCGTAGGACTTGGCGCTGGCATCCTCGGCGGCCCCTGCCTGCCGGATGCGGTTCCAATTCGCGCCGAAATCGAACAGCGGCACGGACAATGAAATTTGGGCGGAGTGATCGGGCGTGCTAAAGCCGGCCTGCGTCAGCGTGCGGCGCTCGTAAACGGCCTGGCCAGTGACCGGATCAAACCCAACCAGCACATCTCCCAGCCGGGTGCGCGAGCCCTGCCGGAAGCGGCCCGAGGACAACGACAGATCCATCGCAGGCAGAACGCCGGCGCGCGCGCGCTGCACGTCCGTGCCGGCGACGCGGTACCGGCGCTCGGCATTCAACAACGTCGAGTTGCCGCGCAGGGCCACGGTGATGCACTCCTGCAGCGTCATGGGTTTGCCGTTTTGCGCCCAGCCCGCGGTCGCCAGCGCCAGCAGTGCGCCGCAGAGTAACGCCAATTTTTGTTTCATGATCACCGCAACTCTCCTTCGTTTCGTCGTTCAACGGAACATCATCTTGAAACCGAATCCGACCGCCGCCAGCGCGGCCCACCAGATGAACAGCACGGTCATGCTTTTCCGGGTGGTGAGTCTGTAGGCGGCGGCGAATCCAAAGCCGAGCACGGCCACCCACCACAGGGTGAACAAATCAATCTGTGACAGCAAGAAATAGAGCGGGGTCTGGTTGTCTTCCGGCGGCAGCAAAAACGCCAGACTGGTTGCGCTCTCCAACACGCCGCGCGCTTTCATCACCGGCGCGTTGATGAGCGTGCTCAAGACCGAGATCACGCCGCTCCAGGAGGCCGTGGCAAAAAGCGTCTTGAATTTGGCCTCGCCGCCCAGCAGGACGTTGCCGGTGAACAGCAAAACGCCGCCGATCAGCAGATAGATGATCGGGGTCATCACCACCGCCATGATGGGCGTGGAGATCTTGGTCATTTTCTCCATGACGGCGAGCTGTTGTTCGGTGATTTCAGGATTGCGCTTTCTGACCTCGGTGCGCTGGCGTTCGAGGATCAAGTCCTGTGAAAAAATGGAAAACACCAGGGCGACCAGCACCGCAATGATCATGGGCGGGATCCACGTGGGGTGTGCGGCGATGTCCCGCATCGTCGCCGCCGGCGAGGTAAACACACCAATGAAGCGTTCAAAAACCCCCATGGGTTTCGGGGAAACGGAGGCATTCATGCCGGCATCCGCAGAATTCATATTTCCTCCCTCTGGCAGCTTTGGGGTTCAAAAACAACGGATTGAGACGGACGATTCAATCAAAAGTTTCCGGACGTTTTCCATCCGTCCGATTGCCGTCCGCCAGGATTTGATCCTTGATCTGCAACAGATAAGCGCGGGCCGCCTCATGCTCATTGGGAATGAGGCCATCGAGGATCGCCTCTTCGATGGCGGTCTTCAACCTGCCCACCAGCGGCCCGGGTTCGAGGCCGCACAGGGCCATGATCTCCTCGCCGCGCACCGGCGATTGAAACGCCCGCATGCGATCCTTCTCTTCGACTTCCTGCAGGCGCTTCACGACAAAGTCGAAATTCTCGAGATGCTGCTTGCGGCGCTGCGGGTTGCCGGAGGTGATGTCCGACCGGCACAGCGTCAGCAAATCCTCCAAATCCTCGCCGGCTTGAAACAACAAGCGCCGGTAGGCCGAATCGGTGCAGGCTTCCTCGGTCAACGCGATCGGCCGGAGATGCAAGCGGGTGAGTTTCTGCACGTAGGCGGCCCACTCCATCGGCAGCTTCAAGCGGCGAAAGATCGCGGGGATCATGCGGCCGCCGGCTTCCTCATGGCCGTGAAAGGTCCAGCCCTTGCCGGGTTTGAATTCCTTGGTGCGCGGCTTGGCGATGTCGTGAAACAACGCTGCCAGCCGCAGCGGCATCTTTTCCGAAACGCGGCAGAGATTGTTCAACACCATCAGCGTGTGATTGAACACGTCCTTGTGTTGATAGCCGGCATATTCCTCCACGCCCTTCAGCTCCAGCAGCTCCGGCAGAACAATCGCGAGCACGCCCGCCTGGTCGAGCAGGTTGAAACCGACGGACGGCTTGGGCGCGGCCATGATCTTGAGCAGCTCCTCGGTGATGCGTTCCTGCGAAATGATGCGCAGCCGCTCGCGCATTGCCTGCATTGCCGCAAACGTGCCGGGCGCAACGCGGAACTGCAGTTGCGTCGCGAAGCGAATGCCGCGCAGAATGCGCAGCGGATCATCGTTGAAAGTGGCCAGCGGATCAAGCGGCGTGCGGATCACCTTTTCGGCGAGGTCGCGGCGGCCGTCATGGGGATCGATCAGCCGGCCGGCCTCGGCGGCGTGCAGCCCAACCGCCATCGCGTTGATGGTGAAATCCCGGCGGGCGAGATCCGCGGACAAATCCGCCGGCGCCACCTCCGGTTTGCGCGAGTCGCCGCGGTAGCTTTCCCTGCGCGCGCCCACGAATTCCAGCCGGCGGTCCTGCCAATGCAGCATGGCGGTGCCGAATTTCTGAAACACGGTGGGCTTGGGCGCTTTCAGGTGGCGCGCCAGGGCGGTGGCGAATTGAATGCCGTTGCCGACAATGACGAAGTCCATTTCATTGCGATTCGCCGCTTCGTTCAGGCGCCGCAAAAGATAGTCGCGCACAAAGCCGCCCACCAAATAAACGGCACAGCCCTGCCGGTCGGCAAATTCACCAATGGTTTTGAGAATGGGAAAGTCGCGCAGAATTGTCATGATCGTTGTGCTAACACCCTGGCGATCGCATGAAAATCTTCGTAGGCGTGATAGGGCACCCGGTTCGTCTGGCACCAGTCCGCCAGATCATGTTTGGCAAAAATCATCCCGGCTTCGGCGGCGCCACAGCGATCGGAATAGCCGTCGCCGATGTAGACCATCTGCTCGCCCGGCCGGCGCAAACGGCGCACGTGATAGCCCTTGCAATTGCCGCAGCGGCCGCAGGTGTGCTGCCAGTAGGGAAAGTCCGCAGCCACACGATCCGGGGGGATGAAATGCAGACGGTTGCTCACGAACGGGAGTTCCAAACCATGGCGGGCGAGTATCTGCCGGATGTAGAAATCGAAGCCGTCGCTCAGCACGATCAACGGCCAGCCGCGGCTGCGGCACAGCGCCACGAATTCTGCAAAGCCGGGACTCAATGCCTGCTGCGCGCAGAGTTCCGCCAGCGCGGCTGGCGTTACCCGCACCGTGGCCAGTTCCTGCTCCTGGCATTGCCGCGAGCTGATCTCGCCGCGTTTCCAGGAGGCGACGCAACGTTGGCAGACCACCGGGTCGCCGAAAGTGCGGGCCAACAAACTGCCGACATCGTTTTGTGCAATGGTGCCATCAAAATCCGAGCAGATGATCATGCGAAAAGATAGGCAAAAATGCCCGGGAAGGCAAGCCGCAAAATGGCCGGTGGCGGGGGAATGCGTCAGTGATTGGCGGGGATGATCCGCCACCGCGGTGCCACGGCATCACCCGGCCCGGCACCTGGCGCCAAAAGCAACGGAGCAACCGATGTTGATCCGTGTGACACCACCGGTAATTGAGGCATTGCATGGCGAGACTGGCAGCAAACAATCAGGCGTGGTGAAATGACGCCGGCTGCAATTCAATTCGTGCGCACCAGAACGGCCGCGGTCCTGGCCGGCAGCAGCAGGCGGCTGCCGCCGCCCGCCGTGGCGGAGATCTTGTTTTGCAGAACGTCCTGCCACATGGTGGCCGCGGCCGGCAGCGTGAGGGTTTGTTCCTGCTGTCCCAAATTGAAGTAAGCCAGCACGGTGTCCCCCTGCGTCTGCCGCGCAAACCCCCACAGCCCCTGCGCCTCTACCACCGGCAGCGGCTGCCACGCGCCGGTGCGCAAAGCCGGATGCTCGCGCCGCAAGCGCAACAGCGTGCGATAGTGCCGGTGCAGATCAGGATCGAATTGCACGGCCGCGGGCGGCGCCTGCCGGCCGATGGTCTCATAGGTTTCCGGCTCATACTCGAATTCCGGCCACACCATCGGTTTGCGGCAATCGGGGTCGTCGGCGCCCCACATGCCGGCCTCATCGCCATAGAAGATCAGCGGTGAGCCGGGAAACGTGGCTTGAAAGGCCACGATCATCTTCTGCACCTGCACCGCGGCCGCGCCGGGTTTGGTGGGATCATAGGCGGGATTGTAGCGCGGCGAGCGTTGCTGATCATAGTCCAAATCGGGATTGCAGATCATGCTGGCGAGGCGATCGGTATCGTGCGTATTCACCAGGTTCATCAAACCCAGGCTCACGCTTTCGGGATAGAGCCTGAGCAGGCGCGCCAATTCCTCCTGAAATTGCGGCGGCGACAGCGTCGCGCGCTGCTGATTGATGAAGAATTTCATCATCGCATACGCGAGCGGATAATTCATCACCGAGTTGAACATTTCGTTGCTGATCCACTGCGGCGCCTCGTCCCAAATTTCCGCGGAGAGATAGACCTCGGGATTGAGCTGGCGGGCGTAGGCGCACCATTCCTGCCAAAAGGCCGGGCTCACGTCTTTGGTGGCGTCCAGGCGCCAGCCATCCACGCCGTCCGCGGGATTGCCGTCGCCGTTGGGATCCATCCAGCGCCGGGTGATCGCCCAGGCATACGCCTTCACTCCCGCCGGCAAGCCGTTCTCATCTTCGCGGAATTCCGGCAGAGTCCAAACATCCCACCAGCAGTCGTATTTCATCTCGTCCGCGGCTGTGGCGGGATCGTCCCACCTTTCGACGGTGAACCACGCCGCGTATTTTGATTGGGCCTGCTGCGCGATCACGTCCTGAAACGCCCAGAATTCACGGCCGACATGATTGAAGGCGCCGTCGATCACCACCCGCAAGCCGCGGGCATGCGCCTGCCTGATCAACTCCAGAAAGACGCTGTCGGCGCTCGACCAGGCCCAGGCCGTGGTGTCTTTTTTCTCCGCGCGCATGAGGGCGAGATCACCGTCGCGGTTGTGACCGAAATCGGCTTCGATGTGATGCCACGTGCTGGCGTCATATTTGTGCGAGGAGGGCGATTCGAAAAGCGGAGTGAAATACAGCGCGGTGACGCCGAGATCGGCGAGATAATCGAGCTTGGCGATGACGCCGGCGAGATCGCCGCCGTACATGCGATTGAACACGTTCTCGGCGTAAAAGTCGCTGCTGTGCCGGCGTTCCCAGGGCTGCAGCTTGTACCAATTCGAAGTCCAGGGCGAAAGTTGCCACTCCGCGGCCCGGTTGTGGCCGAGGCTGCGCGCGCTGGTCGGGTCATTGCCGGGATCGCCGTTGTGAAAGCGTTCCGGAAAGATCTGATACCACACGGCGCCCTGCGCCCACTGCGGCACATGCACCGGCGCCGCCGGGGGTTGCGCCTGACAGGCGCTCATCCAGCCGGCGAGCAGCAGCAACAGCACGGTTTGGGTTGAATTCATCTGCCATCCCATTTTGCTGCGTGACCGTGAAACCCTCATACGATCCCAAATCAGTTCTGGTGAAGAAGACTGCAGTCAGCAGATTCGTGGCTCAGCGGGCCGCCAGTTCAGCCAGGAGATTCAGCGCGTTTTGATTGCGCGGTTCGAGGGTGAGCACGCGGTTTACAATCGTCCGGGCCGCCTTGTTCTCGCCCAGATTCCGCAGGCACACGGCCTTGTTCATCAAGGCCGGCACGTGGTCGGGCAGGCGCTGCAGGATGGCGTCAAAACAGGCGATCGCGGCGCGCCAGTTCTGTTCGAAGATGTGCGTGGCGCCGGTGTTCAGCCACGCCAGGACCATATCGGGATTGCGCGCCAGCGCCCGGCGATAGAAGCTGCGCGCCGCGGCAAACTCCCGGCGGTTGTGCGCGAGCTGGCCATAATAGTAGAAGGCCTCGGGAAAGGACAGCGAGTCCTGCGCGATGACGTGCGCCAAATTGGCGGCGGCGGCATCGAAACTGCCGGCGGCCATTTGCGCCTGCGCCAGGCCGAGATAATTTTCCAGAAAGAGCGGCTGGGCCTGCTGCCCCATGGCAAAGGCCTGCAGCGCTTCCTGCAGGCGTTGCGCCTGCAGCAGCACATTTCCCAACACGTAGTAGGCGCGCGCGTGAGTGGGATTGCGGCGCACCGTTTCCCGCAGCGCGGCTTCCGCGAGCGCAAGCTGACCGGTGAGAAAATAGGCGCCGCCGAGCGCGTAATCGTCTTCACCGTCCTGGCGCAGCGCCTGTTGTCGCCTGGCAGCGGTGAGCAAAGCGATCGCGCTGTCCAGATAGGCCGGCTCGGCAATCATGGTTTGATGAAATTGAAAATAGGCCAGCCCGCGCTGCATGAGTTGCATCGCGGGCTCGCCAGCCTGCAACATCGGCAGCAACGGCGGCACCGCGGGCAGGTTGGGTTTCTCCGCCGCCGCGGCGGCAGCCGGCCGTTTGCGAATGTAATGGTCGGTGAAATGAACGTGCGGAATGTCGCGCGTGCCGCCGGCTCTCATGTGGCAGCCGACACAATCCTGCGACGGCACGGCGGCCATGCTGCATTGCACTTCGCCCGGTGAATTGTGACAGCCGCGGCAGGTGTCATTGAATTCCTCCCGGCCGGAAACGCGCGGACTCTCGTGCGGATCATGGCAGGTGGTGCAGGTGAGCGTGCCGCTTTTTTGGAAGCACGCGCTCTTGCGCAGCCGGTCGGCCTGGGACGCGATGCCGAATTCGTGTTCACTCTCGTGCGCGCCGCCCTGGGCAAACACGGCCTTGAATGCCGCCAGCGGCCGGCCGATTTGCACTTGCTCCGGCGTGACGTGATCGTGCCACACGCTCAAGCCTTCGAGGTGGCAGCGCTGGCAAATGTCCATCTGCAGGTCGCGACTCAGATCGAGGGGATTGAGCACACCGGCCGTGGAAAAATGGCCCTGGCGCGCGATTGCCACATGCTCGCTCGCCGGGCCGTGGCAATTCTCACAGCCGATGCTGAGCGGCACCTGGGCAAAGTGATTCTCAGTGTGCGGCGTGACCGCGGTCGGTGCGTTGTGGCAGTTCATGCACGTCGCGCTGATCGGCCGGTCGAAACGCCAGTTGTTCGCGCGATAGCCCGGACTCATGTCCCACAGCTTTTTCAGCGAATAGTAGGTCAGCGGCATCTCGTACAGGTAGCCATTGCGATTCTCGATGAAGCTCAAGGTGTGATTGCCGCTGCCGATTTGATGGGCGGCGGGCCGCTCCTGCTCAAAGAGAAGGCGGCCGGCCTCATCCAGCCGGAATTCACGCATGATCAGCCGGCCGCCCGCCATGCGCACGGAATAGGAATAACCCGATTGCGGCTCCTGTACGACGCCGGCGGCCGCCACCAGCGGCGCCACCAAAGCGGGATCGAGGCGGCCAAAGCTGCGGCCCATGCCGGTGTGCTTGAAGCCCTGATACAGCTCGAAGTGGCATGGCCGGCATGCTTCCGTGCCGGCCCAGGTGGCGGCGCGACTGGGCAGCGGGCTGATGTCCTCTGCCGGCGGCTGGCGTTCGCAGGCGGCCAGCAGGCCGCACATCGCCACGGCGAACAATGCGGCACGGGCAGGAGCAGTGGGGGCTGGTGTGCTGATCAATCGGTGGCAGGAGGCGTGAAAATTGAGTCTGGCGATCATGGCAGGGGTTCAGGCAATGTCGGCAAATCCCGGCAAGCCGCGCGACTGCACGGCGCGTGGTGCGGCAATGCGAAACCAGACAGTGTAGTTTTCCGGGGAAGTTTGCAGTTCCTGTGCGAGGGCGGGCAGGCTCAGCCAGCGGTGATCCATCACTTCGCGGGGATCGGGCTGCAGCCCGCCGGAATGATCACCGATGAAAACGTGATCGTATTCATGCTCGATCAGGCCGTGTTCGAGTTCCGCCCGGTAGATGAAGTGAAACGCCGGATGCAGCGGGCATTCAAAGCCCATTTCCTCGCGCAGCCGCCGCCGCGCCGCCTGGGCCAGTGATTCGCCCGGCCGCGGATGGCTGCAGCAGGCGTTGGTCCACAAACCGGCAGAGTGATATTTGTGCAGCGCGCGGCGCTGCAGCAGCATCTCGCCGCCCGCATTGAAGATGAAGATCGAGAAGGCGCGATGCAGCCGGCCTTCCCGGTGGGCGATCAACTTCTCGGCGATGCCGAGCGCGCGATCGTTTTCATCGACCAGAATGACTTGTTCCTGCATGGCTCCCGTCTCGATCATGCGGCGCCGGCGCCGCAGCCAGCAGCGCATCCAGGCTCGCGAACAGCGCCTGCAACCTGGTTTTGTTGGCGGCGCCGGTCAGGCTGCAGTGCACGCGGCCCGCTTCGTCAATGACCACCAGCCGGAAGGCATCACGCTCTTGATTGTAATGTTGCGTGACGCGGCCGTCCCAATCCAACAACACCGGATAGGCGACGCTCGCCTTGATGATGCCGCTCACCAAGCCGCGCGCGAGCACCGGCACCGCCGACAGCATCGCCACGCCGTGAATCTCGATGCGGTCGCGATAGCGCTGGTAAAGCGGCCGCACCCAGCCTTCGATGCGTGCCGTGCCTTTCTGGTCGGCGAAGGTCACCACGCGAATCTTGCTGGCGGGAAACTGGCAACTGCGGGAGATGCCGTGTTGATCCTGCAGTTCGAATCCGAGCGCAGCGGGCAGGCGCGCGAGCGAATCCGGCGCCGGCACGGCAGCCGCGTCGCTGAGGGTGGCGGTAGCCAATTGATGTTTCTCCCCGGACTTTTTATGATTTCTGGTTTCCTCGCCGGAGGCCGCGCCGGCAGAGCCGGTGTGCAACAGGCTCAGGCTCAGCAGCGCCAGCCACCAGGACTTGACAGGGCGGGAATGTGCAATTGACCGCTGCGGTAAGGCTGCCGGCATGTCACTTTCCAAACAAAAAGATATCGGTGAGCTGCGTGGCCAACTCTTCGACCTCCGGCTCGGCGCGGTTGGTGAGAATGATCACGCTGAATTTGTCGTCGGGATAGCGCTGGATGACATTGCGAAAACCGGAGGTGCTGCCGGTGTGCTGCACGCGGCGATGGCCGCGATGTTCCTGCAAGCGCCAGCCAAAGCCGTAATCGAGCGGCCGGCCGTCAGCGAGCACGCCGGGCGAGAACGCCTGCTGCAAAGTGGCGGCCCGGACGAGTCTCTCGGTGTAGAGCGCCTGATCCCATTTGAACAAATCTTCGATGGATGAATAAATGCCGCCATCGCCGAGCACGGCACTGGTCACGCTCTGATCTTTGAGAACGAACACGCCGTTTTCCTCGCGATAGCCCAGGGCGCGATGTTTGACACTCGACACGCCGTCTTCGAAGGCCACGGTGTTGTTCATGCCGAGCGGCGCAAAAATGTTGGCGCGCAGGAATTCGGCGAAGCGCATGCCGGTGACTTGTTCGACCACCATCGCCAGCACGGCATAGCCGGAATTGCTGTAGCGATACTGCGTGCCCGGCGGAAAGTAAGTCGAGTCCTGTGCCTGCATGAGCGCGAGCACGTCGCGGTCAAGCACCTGCACCGTGGCGGTGTCGGGCAGCAGATCTTCATAGTCGATCAAACCGGAGGTGTGTTGCAGCAGATGGCGAATGGTCACCGCGCGGCCGTATTCCGGAAAATCCGGAAAAAGGGCGGTGAGCGTGCGCTCGTAGTCCAGCTTGCCGCGTTCCACCAGCATCATGATGCTCATGGCGGTAAATTGTTTGGTCACCGAGGCCAGCCGGAAATTGGTGGCGGGCCGCACCGGTATTTTCTCCGCGAGATTGGCGAGACCGTAAGCCCGCACAAAAACCGGCTTGCCGCTGTGAATGACCATCACCGCGGCGCCGGGCGCGTCCGGCTGCGCATAGGCCTTGAACAAAGCCTCCATTTGCGAGATTCTTTCCATGCCACATCCCAGCAAGAGCACCAAAGCAGGCACGGCAGCGCGCCAGGCAATTCGAATCGACATGGGTTTCACGTTCGCGTCCGGCCTTTCCAGCTTGATTGAATCATGTTCAAAATTTGCCGCAGAGCGCACACACATCCCGAAGCGATTGAAAGCAGGCAAAGCAAAAATTTCGGCGCCGAGAAAACAGAGATAACCGAGCTTCTGGAACGTCCAGGACACCAGCTTGACCTCGACGGGGTCACATGTAATCGCCCACGGGCAGCGCACTGGGAACCGGCAAAATTCTCCACACCTCGGGCGAAAGGCGCGGCATTTCTGACGTGTTTCTCTGCCGCCCCGATGAGGCTGGGTGTGACCTCATGACTGCTGCTTGAGCAGGGCGTTGCTCTTTGCTTCGACATTTCGCCCCCGTCGAGCCATTTGTCTGTGACTTACTGCGGCTTCAAATTGAGTGATCAGGTTTGCAGGCACCGCCTCTTGTAGGCGGCCGTCAAAGCCAGTAAATTCGCGGCTGCCACGCTGCCACACGAAGGAGCAAGACGACGATTCCTGCGCGCGCATTGGAAAAACGCTGTAGGAGGGCGTTGAAGCGCCCTCGTGACCTGTCATTACTCCGAATCCGATGAAAGCGCCGGCACAAGCGCCAAATTATCATCGGGTCCCTGCGAGAATGACAGCACCGATAGATTTTTCAAGAGAACGGCCAGGTTCAATCACTGCTGCGGCTGAAGAAAGACGCGTTGGCATTCCCTGGGTTTGCATCAGGAAGGCCCGCTTGTCTTGATGACACTCAGCCCGTTCGAATGGACGCAGTATTGGGCCATCTTTTGGCTTCAAAGTGCTTTGCTCATGCTGCTGCAAGTCTGTAACCGGCACGTCACGCGGGCAAGGGGGCATCTTGATACTCGATTCGGTTCGGCACCGTGAGCCGACGTGAAGCGTCGAGGATTTCCCAAGAAACCAGATTGCCGGAAGCATCATAGTCCAGAATCACTCCTGGCTTGTCTTCGTCACTTTCCGCCACTGGAGTCTCGGCTAAGATAATCATGAGCGAATCGGTTTCGCGATCATAAATTGTTTTCATGTTTCGATCCTCCAATACTTTGCCACCTTGCTGGTTCGATACACTGCGACGGCTTCTGGGGGAAGGCAGCCAATATCCACAAACACGCGGAGCAGATAAGTCCTGGGTGGTTCGCCCATTTGCAGCCGGGATTGATCGACTTCCCGGCCTGCGCGGGCGGTTTCAATCTGTTCTGGAGCGGTCAGAACTTTGGCCACTTCTGCTTCGGCGATTTGACGCCGGGACATCTCGTCGCGGGCGTGCTCGGTTAGCCGATAAGCGACGATGGAGTTTGTTTCCGCCATACTTTCGCCGATTGCAGCCCAGTTTCATGACGGCTTTCACAATGGTGCATGATGATGGTCACCATCGTGACGTGCGCCCGCGGTCCAACGGTGTGCATCAGGCGCGTAGCGAAGCGGAGCGCCGTCGCCTGCATGCACGGGTTCGGCGGCCCGCCGTTCTCGGAGCGCCCGGACGCGAGGCGCAGGTCTGCCTGGATTGAACGAGTCAGCTACGGATGAGCGTGTGCAGCTCTTGGACGTGGCGTTGTGGCATGATGTCAGGAGGCAAGTTCGGCCGAACGTGCTTTGCAAACCACTCTGCGGCGTCTTTGGAAGATTCCCAGACTTCTACTACACGCCACCCGCCATCAATCGGATGGCCGAAGTGCATGATGAAGCCAGGCGCTCCTTTGAGGGCATCTCCAAGAAGCCGAATCGTCTGTTCGTAACCTTCCTTTGTCTGTCCAGGGACATCTGCACTGATTGCTACTGCCATACGTACATCTCCTTTCTTGGTTATTGAT
>JBBIKM010000161.1:0-13820 GCA_037445455.1 bacterium
GCCGCGCCGCGCCAGGCCGCGATTTCTTCCGCAGAACCCACCGCCAGAATCTCGCCGTTGCCGATCGCCATCGCCTGTGCGCGCGGCGCATGTGGCACGCCGGTCCAGATGGATGCGTTGGTGTAGATGACCTCGGCATTTTTTTGCGGGGATTGGCAGGCCAGCATGCAACAACTCCCAAAAACAAAAAACCACCAGCAACGCCTTTTCATCTTGCCTCCAAGTCTGCGGCCGTTCCCCCAGGTGCTGCCCGGCACCACCGCGGAAACAAGCCGCGCAGGACACCGCCCGTTTGGAATTTGCGACAATACCTTGTCCGCTGCGGCGCCTCATTCCGTGATTTGTTTCAACGCGCCGCCACTGCTGTCCAGGAAATTGCCCACACTCTTGAAACCATTGCCAGCGTCGTTAAGCGTCGCGGCAGCGCTGTGCAGGTTGGCGGCCGTGGCCTGCAGGTGCGTGCTCAGCGCACGGAGTTTTTCAGCGCTGTCGGTGAGCGCATTTTTCACCAGGCCGAACAGGCTGGCTTGCGTCACGGTAATGCCGTTCACGACTTCCACCGAGCCGATACCGACAGGGATGGAAGTGGTGGTGAAGGACACCGTGGGCACCTTCACTTTGCCGATCTCGGTGCCGGCATCTTCAAGGAAATCGGCGGTGTCATCCACTTTTTGCCTGCCGGCGGTGATCGCCTCCGCTGCCTGATCGACCACCTGGCGGGCGCTCAGCGGCACGCCGCCCCCGCCCGCAATGAGATTGCCGGCGTTGATCGCGCCCTGCCCGGCCTGCTGCATGCTTTCTCCCGCCGCCGCCAGCGCGGGCGGCAGCAATTCGAGCAGGCGGGCCACCTGGTGGCGATTTTTCCAAATGAAGCACAGGGCTTTGAAGAAAGCGATCATCACGCCCTCCTATTGATCCAGGGAATCGATCACAGTTTTTAAATACAGCATCATCATCCCCTTCATCTCGTCACGCACGATGCCGCCAGAGTGGCCGTCGAGTTCATCGTCCTCGTCTTCCTCGTCTTCATCATCATCAACTTCTTCGAACTCATCCATGTCGTCGTCATGTTCGTGCTCATGTTCCTCTTCGAGCTCCTCCTCATGTTCGAGTTCAAACGCTTCGTCAAAGTCTTCTTCATCTCCCTCCATGAGCGTCTCGACGGCATAGCGCAGCACTTCCCGCTGATTGTAGGAATCCATCAGCGCCTGTACCGTCCCGAGGAATTCTTCTTCGGAATCGCCAGCGAGGTATTCAAGCATACTGAGATTGCGGCGGTCGACTTGCTCCAGCATGGCTTCGGTAACCGACTCCGGACGCTTGTCGCCCTGCTGCATCATTTGCCAAATGACCACTCCCATGTAAAGCAGCAGCTCGCGTTCGGCATGGTTGAGCAGGTCTTCGCCGGTGGACATCAAGTAGGCGAGAATGAGCGGCTGTTGCCGGCTCATTTGCTCAATCAGCTCTTGTGCCTGGCTGGGAGGAATGGTCGCCATTTTCTGCCAGGTGGCTTCGACAATTTCCGCGGAAAGGGGTTGCATCTGATCGCACCTTCTCAGGGTTGTCTCGTTCCACAGAACGAAGGTTCAGAGCTTGCAGACCAGGTAGCCGGCGCCCGCGCCCAGGCCGAAATACACCGCTTTTCCCAGCAAGCGTGGGAAAAATGCCGATGGCGGCTGGGGGACTTCGACGGTTCGGGTGACTGGTGGAATGTAGACGCTGACGTCTTTGAATGCACCGGAAGGATGGAGCGGCCAGTCAAATTGGGCATAACGCGCCGACACGCGCACCAGCGAGGTATCGCCGGCCGGATAGGCGAAGGTATGCTTGAGATGGGCGCTGAATTCCTGGCCGGGCGCTTCCGGCACGCATGGGCAATCCACCGCGACCTGGACAGTGTCGATGCGAGATTCACCCGGCACGCGCACGGGCACGCGCACATACACGCGATTGCTCGCTTTCAGCGAATCAATGAAGGCTTGATACTCTCCCGCGTCGGCAAAGACGCGCGTGAGGCCCGCCAGCCGTGTCTCGAACTTCGCGGTGGCGAGCGAATCCACGTAGGACTCCGCCGGCGGCAGGGTGACAGTGACCTTGTCGCGCGGCCACAGCCAAATCGCCAGCGCCGCCCCGATAATCGCAGCGCCGAGATACGACAGTATCGTTTTCAGCATGGCGAACCTCCTTCACTTGGTTATTGTGGCATCATTTCGACTTTGATTCGGCCTGCAGGCGCTGGGAGCAACGGCGTGTTTTGGATCGGATATCTGCGCCAGTCTTTGTAATCGAAATGCCACCATTCGAATTCATAAACGGTGAAGCCGTGCGCCTCCATCGTCCGGCGCAGCAATTCCCGGTGCCAGCGCTGCGCACTGGTGCCGCCGGGATAATCCGGATGCGCGCGCACCGAGAATTCATCATAACCGCTCACCATGGCCACCGGTTTCCCGGTGGCCAGCTCATACAGCGTGAGATCAACCGCGCACCCGCGATTGTGGCGCGAGCCGCGGGCGGGATCCGCCACATAGATCTTCTTGTCCGCGGGCGTGGCTTCCCAGAACATTTTGGTGACAAACCAGGGACGGTAGGCGTCATGAATCAACAAGCCGTAGCCCTTTGCCTTCAAGCTGCGATGGGCGGCCAGCAACGCCTGTGCGGCCGGCCGCTGCAGCAACGCTTTGGCGTGATCGTAGAAAACCGCACCCATGAAATTGTTGGTGGAGGCATAACGAATGTCAAACCGCAGCGTGGAATCGAGGCCGGCGAGATCAACCAAATCAGGCGTGAGAAAATCATTGCCGGCCTCGGCGGGCGGCTGCGCAGCCAAAGCCGCCGCGCGCAATTCTGCGACCGGTTTGAGCGGGGTCAGGCGAAAAGTCTCGCCGCGCTCCGCGCCAAGCTGGCGCCGTTTGAAGACAATACCGGCGGCTTCCACCTCAGTGGCCAGCTCCTCTCCCGCGGGTGTGAAAATGAGTTTCTCGCCGTGGTACAGGCCGTAATCGGGAAAGGCAAACACCTCGGCGGAAATTTCCGTGAGCGGATAGGAGAAGAACCACTCGATCAGTGCATGCAGGCGGCCGTTTCGTTCAAGAATGTAAAGGGTGTTGTGATCCCAGCCATATTCGCCGATCAGACCCTGCCATTTCTCCGGTGCGGGTGGCGGCGCAAGATCCGGCATGCGGCGGAACACCTTGCCGTCCACGAGCAGAGAGTCGCGGCCCGCTGCCAGCAAGCGGGTTCCAAAAGCCAGGCTGCCGTCGGTGATCAGCGTGTCGCCCAGGGCGCGCAACGGCACACAAACCGAACCGCGCCACATCAGCAACTGGCCGCGGCGCGCCAGCAACTCGAGGCGTTCCTCACCGGCGGCATAACTGCCGGCAAGCTGCCGGCCGCGCAGCGAGTCCACCGGCTGCGTGAACACAAATGACGGCAGCGGCTGGCGGGCGCGCTGGGCCAGCATGAGGCGATGGGCGTGACTGACGATGCGGTCAACGACGGTATTGGCGCAGTCTCTGGTGGTCACCGCGATGACGCCGAGCTTGTCGTCGGGCAGGGCGCTCAATTGCGTCGCGAAGCCGTAAAGCACGCCATCATGGCTGAGGCGGCGATGGCCGGCGAAGTCGCTCACGAAAAAGCCCAGGCCAAAGCCATGCGTGCGGCCGGCGGGCACGAACTGCGGGGTGTACATCAACTCGAGCGTTTCGGGTTTGAGCATCTGCACCCTGCCGCAACGGCCGCCATTGAACAACACTTTCAGAAATTGCGCGAGATCAGCAACGCTGGCGTACAGATTGGCAGCCGGAATCAGGCCCAGCTCAAACGCCGGCGCGGGAAATTCGCGCTCGTCATAGCCCCACATGTAAGCCCGCGCCAGTGCCTTGATCACGCTGGCCTCCGGCGCAAAGGAGCTGTGCCGCATTCCCATCGGCTGCAACACCGCCCGCTGCATGTAAGCCGCAAACGGTTCGCCCTGCACGCGCTCAAGCACATACCCCACAAGCGAGAGGCCGGCATTCGAATACTTGGTGCGCGTCCCCGGTTCATAGACCAGGGCGGTGGCATTCAAACTTTGCACGGTGGCCGCCAGTGTGGGCTCGGAGGGATCGAAGTAACTGCCCACCGGCGGCTCGCGCACCAATCCCGCGCGGTGTGACAGAAGCTGCCGCAAAGTGATGGGTTGGTTGAAGGGGTTGCGGGGCTGAAACTCCGGCACGTAGGTGTTCACCGGCGCATCGAGATCCAGGCGGCCGGCCTCGACCAGTTGCATGACCGCAATGGCAGTGAACAATTTCGACACCGAACCGACGCGAAAAACCGTCTCGGCACCCGCCGGAATCTTGCGGTCGGGATCGGCCCAGCCGAAGCCGCGCGCCCACACGATCGACTGGTCATCGACCAGGGCAATCGCGAGAGCCGGCAGGTTCTTGCCGGCCATTTCGTGCTGGATGACGCGCTCGAGCTCGGTGGCAATGGTGAGATAATCCGGACGAGGAGCAAGCCCGCCGGAGGCCGCGGCAGAGACAAAGCAGTGTAGCCAAACGAGGGTAAGAAATGAGAACTGCAACCGCCAGGTTCGTGGTCGGATCGTCATCCCGGTTTCCTTCCTCACGCTGGATTTGAGATCATGATCGACCAGCAAGCTAACACGGAAGCTTTCAAAAGCAAGGGAATTGTTGCGGCGCCACGGTTCAGGCCGTCGGCCTTGACAATTGAGCCGCGATTTCCAATCTTGCACCGCGTTCCTGAGAAGTATTCACCCGGCCCGCACGAACCGGAGCCCAAGGAGGCAGATGCGACCGCAAAGCTGCAAAATCACGCCAGGAACAGAGTCCAGTCTTGTCTTGCGTGATCGCCGGTTAAAATGATTGGGCAATCTTTGCGGCTTGGTGTCTCTGCGCGAATGCTTTCGCCCAAAGTGGCAGGAGTCGGCGACTTTCAGAATTGATACAAAACCCGCATCAATACAGGCTCAGAAAGCAGCCAACAAACCGATTCAACTTTTTTGCAGCAATTTTGCTCTTTAATGACCAATCGAAGGGAAACGATGATGAGGACTTTTCTTTTGCTGGCCGGAATGATGCTGCTGGCGGCGTGCGCGCCCGCACCGCAGGCCCTGCAAGCGCAGGCGCAGAAATTTCTTGACGACTACACGGCAAGATTCAAGGAACTGTCGTATGCCGCCGCGCAGGCGGAGTGGGCTTCGAACACCAAAATCGTCGAAGGTGACACCATCAATGCACACAACACGCGCGTGGCCAACGAAGCCCTGGCCGCCTTCACCGGCAGCGTGGAAAATATCGCCAGGGCGCGGCATTTCTTGAAGGAGCGCGACAAGCTGACGCCGCTGCAGGTCAAGCAACTGCAGATGATTCTCTACAAAGCAGCCGACAAGCCGCAGACCGTGGCTGAAGTGGTGAAGGCGCGCATTGCCGCGGAGGCCGCGCAAACCGAGAAACTCTTCGGCTTCACGTTTCAGATTGCCGGCAAACCGGTCACCACGAATGACATCGACAACCTGCTGAAAACCTCGACAGACTTGAACCAACGGCTGCAGGCCTGGGAGGCTTCCAAGGAAGTCGGCAAACAGCTCAAGGACGGCCTGGCGAACCTGCAGCGCCTGCGCAACCAAACAGTGCAGGCCTTGGGCTATGCGGACTATTTCAGCTATCAAGTGTCGGACTACGGCATGACGGTCGACGAGATGAAGGCGCTGATGGACAATCTCGTGCGCGAGTTGCGGCCGCTTTATCGCGAACTGCACACCTACGCGCGCTATGAGCTGGCGAAAAAATATGGCGCGCCCGTGCCCGCGTTACTGCCCGCCCACTGGCTGCCCAACCGCTGGGCGCAGGATTGGAGTCCGATGATCAACGTCGCCGGCTTCGATCTCGACGCGGCGCTCAAGGACAAGTCCGCTGAATGGATTGTGCGGCAGGCGGAAGAGTTCTACGTGAGCCTGGGCTTTGAGAGAATGCCCGCGAGCTTCTGGGAGAAGTCGTCCCTTTTTCCTCTGCCGGCGGAGGCGCCCTACAAGAAGAACAATCACGCCTCGGCGTGGCATCTCGATCTGGAGCAGGACATTCGCGCGCTGATGAGCATCGAACCCAACGCGGAGTGGTACGAGACCACGCACCATGAGCTGGGCCACATTTACTATTACATGAGCTACACCAATGACCAGGTGCCGCCGCTGCTGCGCGAGGGCGCCAATCGCGCCTATCATGAAGCCATCGGCAGCATGCTGGGGCTGGCGTCGATGCAAAAACCCTTCCTGCAAGGCCGCGGTTTGCTGCCGGCGCAGGTGCAAAGCGATGAAATGCAGGCGCTGCTCAAGGAGGCGCTGAATTACATCGTCTTCATTCCGTTCTCCGCGGGCACCATGTCGCGCTTCGAGTATGAGCTGTATGCGAAGAACCTGCCGCCGGAGCAATTCAACCAGCGCTGGTGGGAACTGGTGGAAAAATATCAAGGCGTCGTGCCACCCGGCCCGCGCGGAGAGGAATATTGTGACGCCGCCTCCAAGACGCACATCAACGATGACGCCGCGCAGTACTATGACTACGCGCTGTCCTTCATTCTGCTCTATCAACTGCACGATCACATTGCCACCAAGATTCTGCAGCAGGATCCGCGCGCGACGAATTACTACGGCAACAAGGAGGTGGGAAAATTCCTGGCGGACATCATGCGGCCCGGCGCGAGCCGCGACTGGCGGGAAGTGCTGAAGGAAAAGACCGGCGAAGACTTGAGCGCGAAAGCCATGTTGCGCTACTTTGCACCCCTGCTGGATTACCTGAAAAAGGAAAATGCCGGCCGGGAGCACACACTGGCGGAGATTTGAGGCGGGAGGCTGGATGCTTGATACTTGATCTTCAGCACTGACCACTGAAAACTGATCACTGAATACTGAACACTGGTTGCCGGCGCTCAATCAGGCGAGTTGGAAAGCCGGCAACCAGCATTTTTCCTCACGCCAGCGTTTGCAGGACGGCCAGCAGGCGGTCAATCTCATCTTCGGTGTTGTAGTGCACCAGCCCGATGCGCACCACCCCGCCTTTGTCCGCATAGCCCAGGCGCTTGATCACCTCGACCGCATAGAAATCACCGTCCCACACGTAGATGTTCTCGGCGCCCAGACGTTCGGCAACTTCCCGCGGTGTGTGTTTTTCCATGCGCAGTGCGACCGTGGGCGTGCGTTGGGAGTAGCGGCCGGGATCGGTGATCCCGAACACCCGCACGCGGGGAATGGCCTGCAAGCCGGCAATGAGTTTCTGCGTCAGGCGGCGTTCGTAGTCCTGCACCGCCCTCATCGCCGCTTTCAAATCACGCCTTCTGCCCTGCCAGCGTGTCTCCTCTGCAGCGGCGCCGGTCTGCCGCCCGAGTTGCGCCAGATATTCGATGGCCGCCACGGTTCCCGCCAAGCCTTCGTGATTGAGTGTACCGGTTTCGAATTTGTACGGCGGCGCTGGATCCTGCGGGCGGACTTTGTAGGCTGGCAGCCGGTCCATCACCTCATGTTTCCCATAGAGCACGCCGACATGCGGCCCGAAAAACTTGTAGGCGGAGCACACCAGGAAATCGCAGTCAAGCGCCTGCACGTCGATGGGGCCGTGTGGCGCAAAGTGCACGGCATCCACATAAACCAACGTGCCGGCGGCATGCGCCCGGGCGATGATGCGGGCGACATCATTGATGGTGCCCACTGCGTTCGAGGCATAGCCCACGGCGACCAGTTTGGTGCGCGGCGAAAGCAGCGCATCGAGCTGTTCCTCGGCGAGCGTGCAGTCTTCGGGATGAAAATCGAGAAACTTGATGGTCACCCCTTGTTCTGCCAGCGCCAGCCAGGGCGCGACGTTGGCATCATGATCCAGGCGGGTGAGAATGATCTCGTCGCCCGGCTGGAGCGCGCGACCCAGGCTGCGGCTGAGGTGAAAGGTGAGCGAAGTCATGTTCGCGCCGAAGGCAATATTGCCGGGCGAGGGCGCGTTGAGAAAGTCGGCCAGCGCGGTGCGCGCCGCGTGAATCGTCTCGTCCGTGCCGCGGCTGGTGGCGAACGCGCCGTGGGTGTTGGAGTAGCTTTGAATGAAATGTCCGGTCATCGCAGTGATGACCGACTGCGGCACCTGGGTGCCGCCCGGGCCGTCGAAATAAATTGCGGGCCGGCCGGCGGCGTCCCGCAACTGCAGCGCCGGGAAGTGCACGCGGCTGGCAATAAAAGGATTCATAGAACGCCTTCCAAGTTGTGTTTCACCTGGTTGATTCTTGTACAACACTCGCAGCCGGGGCGATCTGCTCCCAACCTCCTCTATTCTTCACCGCCTCAACCACACCACAAAACTAACCCCTGCGCCGCAGTGGCTCGCCGCATGACGGGCACGCGCGTGGGAGTCAGAAACGACCGCGCTGCCGGACTTGACGTCATGATCACATGGACCTTTCCAGTTCTGGGCTTAGCCCCGGAATTGGGAAGGTCTCTTTCAGAGGGACATAGAAAGGAACACCTGTGCGAGGTGGCGCCATAGTGCAGAAATCATCCTGTCTTCCTAGCGGGAGACTTCATTTTCCAATTCTTTTGCCGCCGTGGCAATCACCTCGAAGGCCTCCTCCACCTCGGCCTGATGCGTGCGAAAGCTGAGCACGCAGGCGCGAATCACGAATTCGCCGTTCAGCCGCGTGCTGGAGAGAAAAAGCCTGCCGCTGCCGTTAATGTGTTGCAGCAGGAGGCGGTTGAACTCATCGACCTGGCCGCGCCGCGGGCGATAGCGGAATGCCACCACCGAGAGATCGGGTTCGGCCAGGCATTCAAAGCCGGGCGTTGCCACAAAGCGCTGATGGAGCCAGCGCGCCAGGCGCAGCTTTTCCGCGAGGTTTTCGCGGAACGCCTGCACGCCAAACAGCTTCAGCGGCAGCCAGACCTTCAAACCGCGAAACGAACGCGACAGCTCCGGCGAATGATCGGTGAAATTGACCTCCCCCGGCGGCGTGAACTGATCCTGCATGTAATCCGCGGTGAGCATGTGAGCGCGCCGCAGCAATTCGCCATCTTTCACCAACAAGCTGCCGCACCCATAGGGCACAAACAGGCCTTTGTGCGGATCGAGCACGAGCGAATCCGACTGCTCGAGGCCCGCGAGTTTGCGCCGGCCCTCTTCACACAGATTGAAAAAGCCGCCATACGCGCCATCGATGTGATACCACAGGGAGTATTTGCGGCTGAGTTGGGCGAGATCGGCGAGTGGATCGACCGCGCCGGTGTTGGTCGTGCCGGCGTTGGCAATGAGCAGAAACGGCTTCAGACCGGCAGCGCGATCCGCTTTGATGGCCTCTTCGAAACGCTCTGGCACGGCGCGAAACTGCCGGTCAACCTCAAGCAGCCGCAGATTGCGCTCGCGCAGGCCCGCCAGCATGGCGCTTTTCAGCAGCGAATGATGCGTTTGTGTTGAAGCATAGACCACGCCTTTGCCAGTCTCCTCGCCGAGCAGATGATGGCGCGCGGTGACGATGGCGCTGAAGCCGGCGAGCGAACCGCCGCTGGTGAGAATGCCGCGTGCAGTGGAGGGATAACCCATCCACTGCGCGAACCACTCCAGCACATTGGTCTCGAGGCGCGCGGCCGCGGGCGCGGCGAACCAGGCGCCGACATAGCGATTGGTGGCCGCGGACAGCAAATCCGCCAGCGCCGAAGGGTAAAGGCCGCCGCCGGGAATGTAGCCCATGTAGGTGGGATGCGCCGCATTGATGGAGACCGGAATGACCTTTTCCATCAAGAAGGGCAACAACTCTGCGAAAGCCGTGCCGGTTTCCGGCGGCGGCTCACGCAGCGAGTGCGCGATGGCCGCGGCATTGGCGAGATTGGCGCGCGGTGAGCGGGGCAGATCAACAATGTGCTGCACCACGGCTCGCACACAGGCCTCGCCCATCGCCTGCATCACCTCCGCCGGCAACTCCAAATTGGTGACGTGGGGCTGCATTCATTCCCTCCGCAAGACATGACGATAAACGGCAACCATGCGCCGACCGATTTCTTCCCAATGAAACGGCAAAGCCTGCTGGCGGAGATGGCCGGTGTCCCATCGCTGCTCGCGGGCGCGTTCCAATGCCCGCGCCAGAGATTTCTCATCTTCAACCGGTGTCAGCAAACCGATTCGTTCATCGGTGAGCACGGCAGGCGCCATGCCCGTCGCTGTTGCGACCACCGGCTTGCCGCACGCCAGCGCCTGCAGCAAGACCGCCGGCCCGCCTTCGCTGCGGCTGGGAATCACCACCGCCTCGGCGGCGTTGATCCAATGCGGGATGGTCTCCGGAGGTTGCGCGCCCGCGAAGAAAACCCGCGCGCGCAAACCCAGCGCATGTGCCAGCGATCGCAGGGCCCGCGTTTCGGGACCGGCACCCACCAACACCAGCGCCAGGTCTCCGCTCGTTTGCGCCAGTGCGCGCAACAACACATCAATGCCTTTCACGTGATGATGATTGGCAACGCACAGCAGCACGAACGCGGAGGCAAACTGCGGCGGCCGCAGCGCGCGTGGCGCCTCGGGCTTCGGCTGGAAGGTGTGGCAATCAACACCCTGCGGGATGACGAACACTTTCGCGGGCGCGAGGCCTTCTGCCAGAATCTCCTGGCGCATGTGTTCATTCAGCGCGAGGATGGCGTCAGCGGCTTGCAGCGCGGCGAGAATCTTGGGGCGTTTGCGCGGCTCGTGCCGCCAGACATTGAGGTCCGAGCCTTGCGTGGTCAACACCAACGGCCGGCCCAACGCCTGCGCGAGTCTGCCTGCCACCCAGCCGCTGCGATAGGCCCAGTGCGCGTGAATCAAATCGAATTGCAGATGATGCTGCCGGACGGCGGCCGCAGCGCGCCGCAGGAATTCTGCCGGCGTGTAGCGCTCCGCGAGCAGCGGCACATAAGGCACACGCAGCCGCAGAACCAGCCGGCCGCCTTCGTCGTGTATGCCACCGGCAGGCTGCAGTTTGCGCAGGCTGCGATAGCGCGGCAACGGCGGATACCAAACCGCCGGCGCGATCACTGCCGCAGTCTGACAGCCGCGCAAATGCGCAAGCTGTTCACGGACGAAGATCCCCTCGTGCGGCTGCGCCGGATGGGGATAGAATTCCGACACGATCAAGACGCGCAGGTCGGCGGCATTCATGCGCAAATGGCGGGCATGGCGTAGACGCGGGCCGGCACACCGGCAGGCCGGCAAGCTGGCTGGCTGCGCCGCTCACGCACGTGCTGCCGTGCGCAAGGCAACGGCAACGTGCTCGACCATGGCATTGCTCATCTCCGCGTACATCGGCAGGCTCAACACGCGTTCAGCCGCCGCTTCAGAAACCGGAAAAGCGCCGCGCCGCAATCCCAAATGGGCGTAGGCGGGCTGCAAATGCAGGGGAATTGGATAGTGAATGCCGGTGGCAATGCCCTGTTGCTTCAACTTCTCCTGCAGGCGCTCGCGCTGCTCGACCTGCACGACGAAAAGATGGTAAACCGCCTCCTGGCCGGGCGCCACGGCCAGCGGCCGCACCGCAGGACAATCCTGCATGAACTGGCGGTAGAGTGCGGCGATTTCACGGCGGCGCGCATTCCACCGCGGTAAATGACGCAACTTGACCTCGAGCACCGCGGCTTGCAGGGTGTCCAGACGATGATTGTAACCGATCATCAAATGTTCATACTTCGTATCACGGCCCTGATCGCGCAACCGCCGCACGCGATTCGCCAATTCTGCATCGTTGGTAACCACCGCGCCGCCATCGCCATAGCAGCCGAGCGGTTTGGCCGGAAAGAAACTGGTCGCGGCGGCAACCCCCATGCTGCCGGCCACCCGGCCGCGAAACGTGGCGCCATGCGCCTGCGCCGCATCTTCAATCACCGGAATTTGATGCTGTGCCGCAATGGTCAGAATCGCATCCATATCCGGCATTTGGCCATAGAGATGAACCGGCAGGAGCGCGCGCGTGCGGTGGGTGATTGCGGCTTCGAGTCTTCCGGCATCCATCTCGAGGGTTGCCGGATCGACGTCGACAAAGCGAACCGTGGCGCCGGTGCGGGTGATGGCTGAGGCCGTGGCGATGAAGGTGTTGGGCACGGTGATCACTTCATCGCCGGGGCCAATGTCCAGCGCACGCAGCGCGAGATAAAGCGCATCCGCGCCGTTGGAGACGCCGACCGCATGCGCGGTCTGGCAGAATCTCGCAAAGTTGCGTTCGAATTTTTCGACAGCGGCGCCCCCGACAAAATCACAGTTTTCCAACACCGGCTGGATCGCCGCGGCAATTTCATCTTTGATGCTGCGGTACTGTGCTTTCAGATCCAAAAACGGGACGGCCGCCGGCATGGCGTCCGGTTGACTCGCTTGCATGAATGCCTCCTGCATCGATTGAGGGTGAATCCCGCAAAACCAGGATGACATGGCCTTCCATTTCGCGGGCTGCGGCTCCGCCCGGCTTCATCGCAGATGAAATCGCGGGCGGCTGATTTCAATAAGGTCTGGCGATCAAATCATAAGGGCAAGTCAGGTCCGCGATCGTCTTGATCACGCGGCCGGGATTGCCTGCCACCACGGCATGATCCGGCACATTCTCCACCACCACGCTGCCCGCGCCGATCAACGCGCCGGCGCCGATTACAATATCCGGCAGCAGCACGGCATTCGCGCCAATCTTGGCGCCGCGGCCAATGGTCGGGCCTTTCAGGCAGCGCTTGACTTCGGGGCAAAGCGGGTGCAGGGCGTTGGTCAGCACCACGTTCGGTCCAATCCAGCAATCGTCTTCGAGCACGGAATATTCCGGCACGAAAGCCTGGGAGTGAATGCGCACCCGGTTGCCGATCCGGACGTGATGTTCGATGACCGTGCCGGTGCCGATGCTCACTTGGTCGCCGATCGAGTTGTATTCGCGAATCATGACGTGATGGCCGGTCTGGAAATTTGCGCCGATCGTGTTGCCGGCGTAGATCACCGTGTGGGAGCGCAGCAAGCTGTTGGCGCCGATGCGCGTCACCACCGCCTCTTCGCCCGCCGCCGCCGGCGGCAAGCCGATGAGACAGTACGGTTGCACCACGGTACCGGCGCCCAGTTGCACATGGGGGAGAATCGTGTAATTGTCAGCGGCAGGAAATCTCTGCCTCGCGGTGGTCACTTTCACCTCTCTGCCTTTGACGTCATTGCCGGCGGCAAGATAAGCCGGGCGCAGCAGAAAGGCAAGCCGGGAAACAAGCGTTGCGACAAAAATGTCAAATCTGTACACACTCACCGCCGCGCTGCAGAGAACGGCTGCCCGCGGCCAGAATTCTGACCACGGCCAGGCCATTCTCGCCGTCGCTCAGCGGCCGTTGGTTGGCGCGAATGCAATCGATGAAATGCTGGCACTGCGCCTTGAGCGGCTCCACCAGATCGACTTTGGGAATCAACAAATCGCCGGCGCGGCGAATAAGCTGAAAGGCGCCAAAGGTGTCAAATTCCCCCAGGCGCACGGCGAGATCGTGGCGGGTAATGCCTTTGTCAAAGAGTTGAATCTTGTGATCGGGATGCACGTCGTCATAGACGATCATCTTCTGCGCGCCGACGATGGTCATCTGCCGGACCTTGTTGGGATCCAGCCAGCTCACCTGGATGTGAGCCGCGACGCCGCTGGCGAAGCGCAGATGCAGGAACGCGACGTCAACAATGTTGGGCTGCAGGTAGGCGTTGCCGTGCACCGCAATCGCCACCGGCGATTCGCCCAGCCAGTGCAGGATGATCGACAAGTCATGCGGGGCGAGATTCCACATGGCATCGACTTCGCGGCGCACAATGCCGAGGTTCAAGCGCCGCGAGGTGATG
>JBBIKM010000162.1:0-13819 GCA_037445455.1 bacterium
CGCCGTAACTCTCGATGCGTTCGCGCGCGCCGGGGTAGTACACCATCGCGCCGTTCACCGCGGGATGCAGATGATCGAGATGAATGCTGATCAAAATGATGTTGGCCTTGGGCACGCCCGCGCGCAGCAGCCGCTCGTAGATGGCATCGATGAGATTGATGCGCAGATTCAACGCGACGCGGCTGTCCTCGATGAAGTAGGGCGGCGTGACCAGCACGTAGTTGTGGCGTTTGTCGTTGCCACCGTTACTCGTTGCAGCGCTGGCGCGGCTGCCCACCAGCGGATGCACCACCACGCCGGCCGGTTCGAGCTCGCGCTGCAGCCGGCGCATCAAATCAAACGCCAGATCGGCCTCGCGCCAGCCGCGCACCATGGTGCCGGGATCATTGCCGCCGTGGCCGGCGTCCAGAATCACATGCAATTTGCCGGGCCGCCGCTGCAAGTGCGGCCCCGGCTCCTCCTCACCGTCCGCCAGCAGCGCTTCATCCACCAACCGCAGCGGAATGCGAATGGCGGTGCCGGCGGGAATCGCGGTCTCATCCCGGATGCCGTTCAAGCGCATGAGCTGGCGCGCAATCTGGTTGACTTCCTCGGCATCGACGCGGCCGGTGAAGCGCACCACCACGGCGCTGTACAGTGCTTCGCCACGCTGCAACTTGTAGACGCCAAACCATTCACCGCCGATTTTGCGGAATTTCAACGCCGGGTCGCGCGACACCGGCCGCTCCGCTGAACGCGCCGACCGCACCGGCGCCGCCGCCGTGTCTTGCGGCAGTGCCACGAATTCCGGAAACGAAGTATTGCGCAGTGATTTCGCCAGCAGGCTGGCGGGAATGCGCAGGCGCTGCCCGCGGCTCAAGGGCGTATGCGGCGCAAGACTGTTTTCCTTTTCCACCGCCGTGTAGTTGCGGCCGTCGCCGGTATAGGTTTCGGCGATTGCCCACAAGGTCTCGCCCTTGTAATGCACCACGTGAATCCACCCCTCTTCGTTTTCAACATTGGCCGGAAAAACCTGCAGCAAGGCCTTGCGCTTGTATTCATAATTCAGCAGCGCGAACGGCACCTCGACGAAGTCGCCCGAATCGGTGCGCGTGAGGGTGGGCGAAATCGTTGACCACGTGGCAGGATCATACAAAATGCGATCGCCCAGTGCCGCATTTCGGCCCTCCGCCGAATTCACTTTGATCAAAACAGAAACGCGATTGTCCTTGAATTGCGCGACGATCTTGTCTTCGCCGGGCAAAGCCTCGGGCAAAAGCGTGTCGGGTTTGCTGGAAACCTCGACGGGAAGCGCCGCCGGCGCGACGGTATCAGCAACAACCGCGACGTGGAGACTGTCCGGCTGCGGGGCGTGGGTTTGCGGCAGGCGCTGGTAGGGCTGCAGACAGCCCGCCAGATGGAGAACAGAAACAAGAGCGGGGCCCCACCGCGCGAGTGTTCTTGTGAGAGTGGACACCGGGGCACAACATTCATTGAGCAGTTTCATGCCATCCTTGCTGCCAGAGTTCATCCTGAAGAAGCGAGCTGTTGATCGTGAAGCCGGCGGCGAAAGCGGCGAATTTCCTCCTGCCATTCCGCCTCCTTCGCATAAAAGAAGATGGCGAGATTGGGATCGGGATTGCCGGTGAGCATGCGGGTCAGGAAAATTCCCTGTTCACACAGGCACAAGACCGGCCGCCGGTGCTGCAGCGCAACGGCAATCTCATAGCCCACGCCCAGCGAGGGGGTGCTGACTTCGGCGAGCAGGGCATCGCTGTGCGCCACCAGGCTGAGGTCGCGGCGAAAGATCTCCGCCGCGCTGAGCTGTGCTTCCTGCTGCAGAACCTGGGGGTGCGCCACGTGTTCGCTCAACACCTCCTCTCCCATTTCCTTGAGAAAGGCGACGATGCGCTGGTAGAGCGGCTGGCGCTGCCGGCCAGCGCTGATGGCGCCGGAGAAGTAGATCTTCAATGGTCGAGTGATCGCAGCACCTCGTGGATTTCGTCATCGCTCATGTTGCGATTCATGCTTTTGGCGGCGTTGAAAATCGCCTCGATGCGCGGCCGGGTCGGCTCGAAGCCGTGGGCGGTGAGCCAGTAGATCACGTTCGATTCGCCGCTCATGTGGCCGATTTCAATTTCCTGGCGGCGGCCGAACCAACTCGCGGGCACGCCGGAATAGACCAGATCTGCGAGCCAGTCCTGCCCCTTCTTGCGTGCTTTGATGATGGCGGCCGCATGCACGCCGGTGCCGGTGCGAAAGGCATCGCGGCCAAACACCGGATAGTTGGCAGGCACCGGCACGCCGCAGGTGCGCGCGACCAAATCGCAGTATTCCTGCAGCGCGGTCAGATCATTGTCGATCCAGCCCAGCAGTTTGCAGTTCACCAGCATGAGATCGAGCGGCGTATTGCCGACGCGCTCGCCGATGCCGAGAATCGTGCCGTGCACGCGATCGGCGCCCGCCTCGATGGCCGCCAGTGTGTTGCTCAACGCCAGGCCGCGATCGCGATGGCCGTGCCAGTCCACTTTCACCGCGGGATTGACGGCGTGTACAACGGTCCGCACGAATTGCACCAGGCTGCGCACGCCGGCAGGCGTGGCGTGGCCGACCGTATCGCAGACCACCACCCGCGTTGCACCGGCCCGCACCGCCGTGCTGTAGAGCAACTCCACCGTGGCCGGATGGGAGCGGATGGTGTCCTCGGTGACGAACATCGCAGGCAGCCCCTGCTTGACGACGAACGACACCGCCTTCTCCACCGTGCGCTGCAGGAAATTGAGGTCCCAGTTTTCCGCATAGAGGCGCACCGGGCTGGAGCCGAGAAAAGTCGCGGCTTCGATGGCAATGCCGGCCTGTTGCGCGATTTCAACGATGGGAATGATGTCACTCTCCACCGTGCGCGCGGCGCAGTTGGGAAAGATGGCGAGGCGCTGGTTCGCAATCTCGCGCGCCAGGGCCAGGACGTCGGCGCGCGCGCGCGGGCCGGCGCCGGGCAGCCCGAGGTTGGCGGCCTGCAGCCCCAGGCGGTGCATGAGATGCAACATGCGCAGTTTTTCGGCGATCGGCGGGTCGGTTACGGACGGCGATTGCAGCCCGTCGCGCAGTGTTTCATCATCGAATTCGACCGGCTGGCCGGGTTTGAAGCTGCCGGCGACGGTGTTCCAGTCATAGATGAGATCTTGTTCAGCGGGATTGGCCATGGTCTGCCTCGGTTGACATTTCGTGTCCGTCCGAAATCGTGAACTCTGGAGAAAATGTTCCTGCAACGGTCTGGCCGTGGCAGCGAAATCCTCAAAGTTTCAACGACACTCGGACGTGTGGAACCCTCGGCTCAGCCGAGTTTGGAACCATTTCAAACAGACACCATTCTCACTGCCCGGCGGCCGCACGCGGCGGCGCCGCCAGTTGGTCCACACCTTCAGGAGTCAACGCGCCGACAAGACTTCTTCATAGAACGTTTGCCATTCCGGCATAATCTTCTCGATATCGAAGAGCGCGGCGCGGGCGCGCGCGCTTGTGGAAAAGGCAAGATGCCGTTCGGGATTGGACAGCAACTCCAGAGCGGCCTCGGCCATGGCCGCGGTTTCGCCGACCGGCAGCAGGAAGCCGTTCTTGCCGTGCTCCACCACCTCCGGCAGGCCGCCGGCATTGGTGCCGATCACGGGCACGCCACAATTCATCGCCTCCAGCGCCACCAGCCCGAAGCTTTCCTGCTCGGTCGGCAGGAAGAACAAATCCGCGCAATGCAGGATGTCTTCGAGATAATCCACCGTGCCGAGAAAAATGACGGCGTCGCGCAGACGCAATTCCTTCACGAGCTGCTGCACGAACAGGCGCTCCGGGCCTTCTCCCACCAGCAGGAGTTTGCAGGGCAGTTTTTCATGCAGCCGGGCGAAGATGCGCACCACGTCGCCGACCCGCTTCACCGGGCGGAAATTGGAGGCGTGCACCAGCAGCTTTTCGCCGGCGGGCGCGAACAGCTCTCGCCGGCAGGGCCCGGCTTTGACAGGCCGGCCTTTGTTCACGTCAATGAAATTATAAATGCGCCGAATCTCGCGCTGAATGTTGAATTCATCGCGCGTGCGCCGCACCAAATAGTCGGACACCGCGGTCACGCCGTCGGATTGCTCGATGCTGAACTTGATCACGTTGTAGAAGGACTTGTCGGCGCCGACCAGCGTGATATCGGTGCCGTGCAGCGTGGTGATCACCTTCAGCCGGGTGGAATGAAGAATGTGCTTGGCAAGATAGGCCGAGGTCGCGTGCGGCACGGCGTAGTGCGCATGAATCAGATCCAGGCCATACTCCTGCACCACGTCCACGATCTTGTTGGCCAGGCCGATCTCATAGGGCGGATATTTGAAGAGCGGATAGGTGACGACATCGACTTCGTGAAAGAAGACGCGGGGATGAAACTCGTGCAGGCGAAACGGAACGGCATGACTGATGAAGTGGACTTCGTGGCCGCGTTGCGCCAATGCCATGCCGAGTTCGGAAGCGACAACACCGGAGCCGCCCAGCGCTGGATGACTGACCATGCCGATTTTCATGCTGTTTCTCCCGGAGGCGGAAAGGCCTCGCCGTTGTTACTGCGCCCGCAGCGAGCGCGCCACCAAACCGATGCCGCCCGCCAGCAGGGTCAACATGATCAGGGTGTTGAACAGGCTGGTCGGACGAAAGTAAATGTCAAGATGAGACAAAATGCCGGCCACAATGATCACGAAGCCGGCGCCCGTCAGCAGCCAGCCGATCATCGAACGGCCGTTGAAAAAAAGCATGCCGATGCCCACGATCAACGGCAGCAGCGACAATCCGAAGGCGTTGTATCCAAAAATCATCCAATAGCCGCTGGTGACCGTGACCTGATTGAGCAGCAGGTAGCCGCCCGCCACTGCCATCATCATTCCAAGGAAGAATTTTCCGGCGCCGCCGGAAGTGCCGCCGGCGCCCTGCGGAAATTGCATCGCCAACACTCCTGCCGATTTTGTGAATCAAATACCAAACCGCGGCTGCAGGCTGCCGCCTCAGGGAATCGTCTCGGCACACCAGTCGCCGAAAGCCGCCACTGGATCATCGAGGCGCACGCTTTCGCGCACGACGAAGGCCTCGCCGTATTGCACGCCAATCATCGCGCCCCACCTGCGGTTTTTCGCGGCAACAAATTCGAGGAACGCCGGCCGCGAGATGACGGTCTGTTCCTCGCCATATTTGTGCATCTGCTCGCCGTGAAACTGCGATTCATGCGCGCGAATCGCGGCCATCTTCTCGGCGAAGGTATCCGAAATGTCCACAATAAAACTCACCGGCACCTCGTAGCGTTCCGGCATGTAGAGCACGCGCAACGGCCGCCAGTGATTCAGCGCGCCAGCGGCGTCGCCGTTGGCTTGCAGCGGCCCCAGGTCGAGATTCTTCAGCCCGGAGATCAAAGCGGCATCGCGCACGAGATGCGCGGTGTGAATGTGATCCGGATGCCGTGCTTCCCAGTGCATGGTGGCGACCAGGCGCGGCCGCAATTGCCGCAGCAGGCGAACGATCTTCAGGCGGTTGAGCTGGGTTTCCTCGAGACCGGCATCGGGAAGGTCGAGCATGCCGTAGCGGGCCACTTGCATGATTTTGGCGGCGGCGTGGTACTCCTGCTCACGAATGGCCGGGGTGCCGCGCGTGCCGCTTTCGCCGCGGGTGAGCGTGTAGGCGGCGGTGCGATAGCCCAGGCGGGCGAGTTTGATCAACGTGCCGCCGCAGCCCAGCTCGATGTCATCGGGATGTGCGCCCAGGGCGAGGAAATCAATCGACATGGTTTGGTTCAGTCCTGTTGGAAATCTCAGTCTTTGGAGGGGCGTGGCGTTCCGGCTCAACCCATCGTCTGCCCGCCGCCAATGGTTCAGAGCCGCTCAGTCTCTTCGTGCAGAAGAGCCAGATGGCGATCAAAGGCGAGGAGGCCATGGCAGTGTTGGCCACCAGCCGGCCAGGCTGCTCCAGCCTCTGCTCCTTTTCCCGGGAAAAGGAAAAAGCCGAATCGTTTGAGTAACCCGATGACCGGCCGGTCACTCTGCCCACGTTGTTTCAGGAACTCTCGACCTGGCAGCCGGCATCGGCAAGTTCCGCCAGCAGCGCCTTCGCCTCCTGCAGATCGGCAGTGTCAAATCCTTCCGTGAACCAACCATAAATGCCCGCCAGCAGATCGTGCGCTGCGCCGCTCCTTCCCTGCTTCTGCCACAGCCGGCTCAGACTCATGGCCGCGCGCAATTCCCATGATTTTGCCTGTTGCTTGCGCGCAATCTCCAGGGCCTGTTGGAAACAGGCTTCTGCCTGGCGCTCATTCTCCTCAGGCTCGCGCGCTGTGTGCATGCGGTACAGCTCGCCCTTGATCCGCCACTGCTCGGCCTCGTCCTGGCATTCCCTGCCAGTGCGCGTGAGGGCGAGTGCCTCGTCGATCAAGGCCAGGCCCTCCGGCACACGGCCCGTTTTGCCATAAGCCAGGGCACGCTGTGCTTTTCCGCCGGCCTCGCCGATCTGAGCGCCACCCGCCTGCAGGGAGGCCATGGCGGTGTCGATCATGTCCATGGCTTCCTGCTGCCGGCCCTGCTCGAACAGCAGGAGGCCTTTTTGAATTTCTCCGCAGGCGCGCCAAAACGGGAAACCCTGTTCTTCCGCGAGCGCGATCAAGGCTTCGGCGCGCGCCTGCATGAGATGACGCTCGCGCCGCAGCTCATGCGTGCCGGCGGCGAAGTGGAGCGCGATCGCAAGCGTGAACGGATGCGCCAGCTTGCGTGCCAGTTGCAGGGCTTCTTCGCTGTATTTGAGCGCCTGATCGGGATAGCCCAGCATCCAGGAAACGTGGGCAAGATAGATGAGCGCCACCACGCCGGGGTCTTCACCGTAATCGTAAATGTCGGTGTGATGATCCGCGGGCAGGTAGAGATGAATGGCTTCGCGCAGATGCTCCTGGGCGGTGAGCAGTTCGCCGGTGCTGGCGGCAGAGACGCCCAGGGTCAGATGCGCGGTCAAAAGCAATTCGAGATCCTGCTTGGTTTCGGCGAGCAGCATGCACTCCTGCGCCAGCCCGTGCGCCTGGCGCAGATCACCGCGCACCAACGCGGCTTTCCAGAGGCCGAGCATCGCCGAGGCCAACCGCGGGGTCTGATTCAGGCGCTCGCACAACGTGCGCGCCCGGCTGTAGATCCTGCCCACCTCGGGCGAAGTGTAGCCCTGGCTGGCGGTCATCGCCACGCCCAGGTAAGTCAACAATTCGACTTCCAATTGATCGCGCTGGGCGTTTTCCGGGAGAAGGTGCAACAGTTCCAAACCCTTGCTGAGATGGCCAATCGCCTCGGGATGCGCAGACCGCTGAATTGCTTTTTCACCGGCCCACTGCCAGTAGGCGATCGCCGTGTCATACAACCCGGCCTCGGTATAGTGATGCGCCAGCAGCTCAGGCTGTTCGCAGGCCGTGTCATAGAACTTTTCCACCAGCGTTTGCGCGATGCGTTGATGGTATTGTTGCCGCCGGCTTTTCAGCAGCGATTGATAGGCGGCCTCCTGAATCAATGCGTGCTTGAAGGCATAAGTCACAGAGTGGTTGCCGGCGCCGGTCTGCGGCTGAAGCAACCCGGCACTGGCCAACTGCGCCAGCCCCTGGCGCAGCGTTCTCTCCTCGACCAGGCCGATGGCGTTGATCAATTCGTAGGAAAACTCCCGGCCGATGGCCGCAGCGAGTTGCGCAACTTCCTTCACGGGCGCCAGACGATCCAGACGCGCCATCAACCAATCCTGCAGCGTTGCCGGAATGGCCAACGGCGGCAGCGGGCCGATCAACTCAAACCGACGGTCTCCCGCGCGCAACAAGCCGGATTCGAGCACCATCCGCGTGAGTTCTTCCACGAACAGCGGAATACCGTCCGTCTTGGTCACGATCTGTTTGAGCACGGGCGCAGGCAGAATCTTGTCGCCGGTGACCTGCGCCACCATGGTCTCGATCTGTTCCTGAGTCAAGCGATTCAGGTTGATCTGCGTGACCCGGGCGTGGCCATTCCAACCCGGCACGAACTCCGGCCGGGAGGTCAACAACAACAGCAGGCGGGCAGGCACTGGCAGGTGCAGCATGCCATCGAGCATGGTCAGGGTCGAGGGATCAGCCCAGTGCAAATCTTCAACGGCGAAGACCACCGGCTGCTGCTGCGCCATATGCAGCAGGATGGCCTGCCAGGCTACGAGGGTTTTCTGCTTCAGCCGTTGGGGGTTGAGGTTGGGCGCGACATAATCATCCGTCAGCGGCACCGCCAGCAAAGTGGCAAACAGGGGAAGCGCCTCGGCCACCGGTTGTTCCTGCTGCCGCAGCCAGTCTTCGAGCTTGGCGATTTTGCGCTCGGCCGTGTCGTCCCGGCAGAAATCGAGCAGGCGCTGCAACACTTCGATCAGGGGATGCAGCGCGCTGTTTTGATAGTAGGGCGAGCCTTGCGCTTCCAGCCAAACATGCGGCGTGCCCGCCAGGCTTTGCCTGAACGCCAGCAGCAAGCGCGATTTACCGATGCCGGCCTCACCATTTACCAGCACGGCCTGCGGCTCGCCCGCGGTGACGCGCTGCCAGGCGGCCAGCAATTCCTGCAGCTCCCGGTCTTTTCCCACCAGCGGCGTCAAACCCGACAGCATTGCCGCTTCCAGGCGGGTGTGCGCGCCGCTTTCATACAACACCCGATAAACCGCCAGCGGCGCGTTGAGGCCCTTGAGCAAATGCGTGCCCTGCGACTGCAGCTTGAAAAAGCCCTGCACGAGATGATGCGTGGCCGAGCTGATGACGACCGTGTTGGGCGCCGCCAGGGTCTGCAAGCGCGCGGCAATATTCGGCGCCGTGCCGAGCGCGAGCAGCTCGCGCTTGTCGCCGACGCCCATTTCGCCGATCACCACCAGGCCGGTATGCAAGCTGACCCGCACCGCCAGGCTTTCGTTCTGGCGCGCGCTGAGCGATTGCATCTCCGCGACGATCTCCAATCCCGCGCGCACCGCGCGGCGCGCATCATCCTCATGTGCCACGGGATAGCCGAAATAGACCATGATACCATCGCCCAGATATTGGGCGATGTGGCCCTCGTGGCGGTTGACGATCGCAGCGCACAGGGTTTGATAATGCCGCACCACTTCCCGCAATTCTTCGGGATCGAGACGGGTGGCGAGCGCCGTCGAACCGACGAGATCGCAAAACATCACGGTGATTTGCCGGCGTTCCGGTTCGCGCGGCCGGAGGTGCTCAAACGGCGCCGGCTGCGCCGCGGCTCCGGGCAAGCGCGCGCCGCACTGTCCGCAAAAGCGAAATTGTGGTGGATTTTCAAAATCGCAGTTGAGACAGCGCGCCGGCAGCGCGGCGCCGCACACCTTGCAGCATTTCTCCACGGCCGGGTTTTCCTTGCCACAACTGGGACAGCGCATGCTCTGCACACTCCGGGTTGGGGAGGCGCGCTCTCCCCCTTCGGAAAATTGCGCCCTCACCGCCGCCTACTTTCGAACCTGCGCCAAGCTCGCCGAAATATAGCCCTGCTTGCCGTCGGGCAGCTTCACCTTGAACCACTCTCTGGAGGATTCCAGCAGCTCCAGCTCGATGCCGCCCGGCACCTTCACCAGCGTGGCGCTCGCCGCGTTTGGCTCGGTTTTGATTTCATGGCGCGTTGAAGTCGACCCCTTGGTGACCACCTTGGTCACCGTCGCGGAGGCCAATTCCGCCGGGTTCGTATTGAATTCATGCTCGGTCAGCACGATGCCGAGCGTGTTGAGTTGATCCCAAAAGGCCGTTTGTTTCGCCAACCGCTTCTGGGCGTCGCGATATTTGCCTTCGTCGCTCTTCAGGCTGAAGGCAAAGCCGTATTTCTCCTGCGCCTTCTTGTAGTTGCCGACCGCCTCATGCAGCACGCCCAGATTGAAATTGGCGGCGTGATTGTAGGGATCCTGCTCGACAATGGCGGCAAATTGCAGATAGGCGGTGTCAAGATCGTAGTCCTTGATCGCGCGCTTGGCGATTTCGGTCTGGCGCTTGTAGTCGTCGCCCATGTCATACTCGAACTTCAGCTTCTGCAGCACGAATTCCGGCGCGAAATAGTCCACCAGCTCATCGGCGACTTTCTCCAGGCACTGATCCACCATCGCTTCGGGCAGCGGCAGATCGCCGTAGTCGCCCTCGCATTTCTTCTTCTCCTGCTTGCTCTGGCTGTCATGCGTGCCGATCACCTCGCCGGATTCCACTTTGATGAGGCGAATGCTGGCGCTGACGTTGGCGTCGCGCTTTTCACAATTGACTTGATACTTCTTCTTGTCCTTCTCGCGCTGTTCCTGGATCCAGCGGTCTTGAAAAGCGACATTCACATTGCCCATCACGATGGCGTCGACACCCAGCACCCGCCCGACCTGGGCGGCGGAGGATTCGTCCAGCAGGCCGGTTTGCGCGAGCTGCAGCTCGTTCATCACCTGCTGAATTTGCGAGCGCTCGACCACGCGGAAGATGTTGGTATAGGCGCCGGTTTGAAAACTCCTGCCCTCTTTCGAACCCAGCCCGAGAAAGCCGGTGCTCACCGCGCCAACGCCGCGGTCTTTTTTGATAAGCGCCGCGGTCATCAAATCGGACAATTTGCGGCCGGCGTCATTGAAGCGGGCTTTGTTGCGCTCCGCAGCCGCGCCTTTTTCAACGGCGCCGAGAATTTTATCGAGCGTGTTCTTGCGGCCGGGCGCCTCATCCTCGGCAAAACTCGAGGTCACGTTGAAATCAGCAATTGCAATTTGCTTGACGCCCGTGAGGATTTGATCCGGCGGCGTCAGGACAAAACACTGCAGATCCTGGCCGGTTGCCCTTCCGGTCAAAAAAACCGCCAGCGTACAACACAGCCAGAAGTACCAAACGCGTTTGGGCTGAGACCACATAGCCTTCCTCCTTCGGTGTATACAGGGGACTGTGATTCGGATGCCTTGCGGGCGGAATTTGCCGCCGCCTGCAGGGCCACACTTTCAGAACAGCTCGATCACTTGGTGGTCAAAACGCTGCACCTCCATTTGCTCGTAAAGCTGGCGCACCAAGCCCCTGCCATGCTTGCACAGGAAGGGCACGAGGCTGAATTCCCGTTCCTGCAGTTGCTGGCGAGGATAAAGCGCGTGCGCGGCTTTGAGAATCTGCTGCGTCAGCGTCTCATTCTGCCGTTTGGTCGCCTGCAGCAATTTGTTCTCGATGATTTCGAGCTGGTGGAAAATCCTGCCGCGTTCCTTGTCGATGAAACCGGCGAGCGTGGCGTCCAGCGCGGTGGCGCGCTGTTTGAGTTCATCGAGGCGCTGGCCCAGGGCATCACGTGCCGCGGCCACCGGCTCGAACAGGCCCTCGGGCGCGTGCTGCCGGGCTACGCGCGACACCAGTTCCTCCGGACGGCTCCAGAAGGCGGTGAGTGGCAGGTTGTATTTGTCCTGCACGCGTTTGATTCGGCCTTCCAGCAGGGTGAGCGACTTGCGCGGAAAGATGGCCGGCATGGGCACGCCGAATGCTTCATACACGCCACGCAACTGGGCGAAGTAAGCGATCTCTCCCGGCCCGGCAATGTAGGCGACATTGGGCAGCAGCGCATCCTGCAGCAGCGGCCGCAAAATCACGTTGGGAGAAAATTGCTGGGGTGCGTCCTGCAAGCGATGCGTCAACTCGCGCGCTGAAAACGCCACGCGGCCGTCGGTGCTGACTACGCGCTCGGCTTGCTGTTCGAGGGTATGCCGCACTTCATCGACATAGAAGACATTGAAGCGGCCGGGCCGCAGCGGCACCTGCACGGTGAATCCCGCCTGCTCCAGGCGGGTGCTGGCGCGCAAAGCGGCAGCGGTCGAGGGACTGTTCTGTTCGAATTCCTGCAGCAGCAGCGGCCGCGCCAGCCGCCGGATCTCCACGTCCGCGGGATTCAGCGGTACCAAGCCCCACTCGCCCAGGAGATAAAGCAACCAGCGCGCGAAGGCCTCCGGCAGCGAACGGCCTGCGGCATAGGCGTGCGCCAGCGCCGCGAGAATCTCTCCTTTGAACTCCGATTCGCTCAAATTTTCCGCCAGCGCGCGATGGCACTCGGCCATGGCCCCGGCCAGGTGAACCTGCGCCGCCGGCCGGCGCGTCGTGGCATCGAGTGGGCAGGAGAATGAAACCAACTCATTCTCCGGCGTCATCAGCAGCACGTGGTTCATCTCGGCAAGATCATCGTCATCTGCCGCCAACCAGAACACCGGCACCACCGGCTGCTGCCAGCGGGCCTGCAAGGACTGGGCAAGTTTCACGCAGGTGAGCGCTTTGTAGAGCGTGAACAGCGGGCCGCCGAAGATGCCGACCTGCTGGCCGGTGACCACTGCCAAACTGCCCGACTGCGCGAGCGCCGCAATGTTGGCAAGCACTTTCTCACCGGCACCCCAGTGGTGATTTTGGCGGTGCAGCGCATGGGCCAGCGCTTCCCGTGGATAGCTGTGCTCGGCGACGGTGCGCCCATGCGCCTCCAGGTTTTCCAGCGTGCGATAATCCACTCCGAAAAACTCACGCACTGCATCAAAATCCTGCAGATAAGTCAAAGAGAACCGATTGAGGCCGGGCAACGCGGCCGCGGGTATGTGCATGCGCAGCAATCCTTTCAAAGTTTGGTTTGATAAATAGTGAAAAATTGCTTAGGATACAAACAAATTTTGCCTGGCCTCAGAGGCGGCAGCGGTGCATGCCACCGACAACGACTGTGATATCTTGCGCCGGCCAGCCGGTGCTCGTGCGGCCGCCCGTGTGCCGGCACTGCACTGCATTTTTCGCGAGGGCGCTGTATGGTCAGGAAGGGAGGCGAGCATGATCTTCCGTGAAGGCATTGCCTGTGCCGGCCCGTGGTTGATCGAACACGTGCATGCGATCGAGCAATTTCCCCGGGAAGGCGGCCGCGCAACCGTCAACCATGAAGCAAAAGAAATCGGCGGGGTGTTCGGGGTGATCGCGGCCCTGCGGCGCTTGCAGGCCGAGTTGCCGTTGTATGCCCTTGGCTTGCTGGGAGAAGACGACAACGGCCACCTAATTCTCGACGCCTGCCACGCGCTTGACGTCGACACGTTTCAGTTGCTGGTCGATGAGCAAGTACGCACCGCCAGCGCCATGGTGATGCAGTCACACCGCAGCAGCCTGCGCACCAGCTTTCACAGCGCCGGCGCCAACGACCTGCTCGACCTGGCGCATTTTGATTTTCGCCATTGCCTGGCGAGTTGGTTTCACCTGCACGATCTGGCGCAGCTTGCCGTTCTCGGCGACTTGGATCCCGCCGGCATGCCGGCGCGCGCCCTCTTCCAGAGCGCGCAAGCTGCCGGAATGGCGACTTCGCTTTTTTGCGGCGAACTGCATGAGCCGGGCCAGGCCAGGGGCCTGCTCGCGATGCTCGATCATGTTGATTACCTCCTGCTTACTGCGAAGGCGCTGGCACAATGCACGGGCCGGCCGGCTGAACGCGCAGATGCCTGGCCGCAGGCCGAATTGAGGGCCGCCGCGAAAGAACTCATCGTAACCGGTGGCTTGCGCAGCCTGGCGGTTGCCGGTGAGGCCGGCATTTGTACGGTGCACCGCGCCGGTCACTGTGAGTGGCAGGAGAGCCAGCCGGACGGCGGGAAAGGGCGAGAGGCCGGGTGGTGTGCCGCATTTCTTTATGATTGCTATTGCCGCGCGCGCCAGGCGGTGGCAGAATAGCAGAGCGCGCGTTCATCCGCGCGGCGACGCGACTGCGCGCGGCGGAATTGCAAACGTTCTTCCGCGCGCGGCTGACTCAGGAATTTCACCATAACAAAAAAGGCCACTCGCCTGCAGCAAGTGGCCTGATGATTG
>JBBIKM010000163.1:0-8757 GCA_037445455.1 bacterium
GAGTAACGGTGGCATCGTCTTCATCATCTTCATAAGGCGCACCGTTCTCGTTGTTGGGCGCGGAATCCGGATCTTCTTGATCCGAAGCCGTCACTTGTGCCACATTGAGGTAATTGCCCGTGGCATTGACTACTGCCTGGAAGGAGAGATTGGTCGTGGCGCCATTCGCCAGGCTGGCAATCGTCCAGCTCAAGCTCGGCGCGGAAGCGTCGCTGCGGCTGGTGCCGCCCGCAATGCTGCCCGCGACATAGGTATATCCGCTTGGAACTACATCAGCGACCGCCACGTTTGTGGCCACATCCGGCCCGCTGTTGGTAACGGCGATCGTGAAGGTCACAGTGGAGCCGACCAGGGGCGTCGGATTGCTCACCGACTTCACCAGGCTTAAATCCGCCAGTGGAGTTGGAGCAACTGCTGCAGCCTGCATCGAACGATCCTGATTCCCGCCCGATCCATCAAACTCCAGCAATCGCATGTGGAAGGGCGAGCCGCTGATTCCGCCGGCAGAATTGCCGTCGCCCCACACCAAACGGCTGGCCAAGTGGCCGCCCCACGCGATCACCACAGTTGAGCTGGTGGCGGTGAAATCAATGGAAATACTGCTGGCCGATTGCGCCGCGGTCAAACTGCCTTGATTCACATAGGAAAGGTTGGAGATCGAACCGTTCCAGATCGTCATGTTGCGCTCGCCGGCCGGAAGCGCATTGAAATCGGCGGTCGGCTGCCCGGCCACGGGAGAACCCGCTGAGCTGGGTACCGGGATGGCAAAAGTGCTCGGGCCGCTGAAGGGGCCGGTCAAGCCGCTCAACGGATCAATCACTTCTTGCGCGTGCGGCGGGGTGAAGTTGTGCGGCTGCAGCCGGTCATAATGCGTAATGTAGTCGATGGCATGCGCGCCGCTGTTCTTGATGTCCCACTCGATGATCACATTGTGCGCACCGAGGGAAATATTCTCCAGCACCAAACGGTAAGCTGCCGACATCCCCTCCACATAGTGGGAATTGGAACTCCCCAAATTCCCGGTTTGAAAAACTGCCGGGCTGGTGGGAGAACTCGCGGTGCCATTGCGGGCCTGCTCCAGGGTGGCCTTGGGCGCTTGTGCAAAGCCGGCAGTGCCCCAGAGCAAAACCACAAGGGCGAGCAGAAATCTTCTCATAAGGCTCTGTTCCTCACAAATTGACACAGATTCATCGCCTGCCTCCTGCGAACCGAACGCTCCGTTTCCTGTAACAGAGCAGTCAACCTCACAGATATCTTCCCCGTCCTCCAAGTTGAGTTAACAGACAGCGTTGAATTAACCGACAGTGATTTGCTTGATTGAACGCGTTCACCGCGCCCGGTACGCAAGAGCATGCGCCGGGCCCGGGAGAGCGTACTAACTCAAAATCCATGCCTGCACTCGGCAGGTTCCTGGCGGCCATTTTGATTGGAGTTAGGCTTGGCACCCTGGCAGTCTTTGCGGGCGGTTGATTGTGGCGAGGGTGAAATCACCCAGTTGTTTGCTGTTTCTGCGTGAAATGGCCCGGACTGCGTGCCTGAACACAATTGCGTCGCTCGCTCCCGTCCGAGAACGTTTCGACTTCGGCTGAGCCGCGATTGCCAGACTTCGAACATCGCGGAGACGCCGGGCATTTGAAGCAACCGCCAAGTCCAGGAACGCTTCGAAGAGCAGCGATGCGGCCGGACACGCGCACGGTGAGCATCGAGTCAGTGCAACAGCATGTCGCGGCACACCCAACCTTGCCAGAGAGCCTGGACGCACCGTTCTTGCAAAAATGCAGCCAGGGCACTCCCCCCAATGGCGCGCTGGCGTTGCTGGCGCGCGGCTGAGAGCGATGCTTGTTTTGCCGCGAGATGCCTCTGCCGGCGCGGCTATGGGCCTCACCGCCCACCACGCCCTGGCACGCGGCGACGCGCTCGGTTGACACGCATGTCTCCTGCCGGTTGCCGGCCGCACAGAAGTATCTAAATTTGATGAAGCTGATTCACTGACAGCGCTGTCAGTGAAGTGACAACGTTGTCAGCGGCTTTTGCCGAAGCAGCAAAAAAAGGGCGGCATCCGAAATCGGCGCCGCCCTGCGCTGCCTTACAAACAGTGCACGAGTGTTGTCCGGGCACAGGAAACAAGGCCTGCGCGCCCTCCAAACCCGGCAACCGTGCCGACCTACTTCTGCAACGTCATCTTCTTCACCGTGGTGAACTCATTCGTCTGCAGCTTGTAGAGATACACGCCGGAAACGAGATGCGCCGGTGGCTGCCAGGTGAAGGCGTGGTGCCCGGCCGGCAGTTCGCCATTGAAAACGATCGCAACTTGCTGGCCCGCGATGTTGTAAATCGTCAGCTTCACCGCGGTGGCCTGCGGCAGTTCAAAGGCGAGCGTTGTTGACGGGTTGAACGGGTTGGGATAGTTCTGCGCCAGGTTGAAGACTGCCGGCACTGCCGCACCGGACTGCGCGTCAACCGCGCCGAGCTTGGCCGCGCTTTCGGAGCAATGGCCCGGGCCGATCAAACCGTTGTTGTAGCCATCGAGGGTTGCGGCCAGGGCAATGAACTGCTTGCGCACCGCGTTGCTGGCCTTCATCGCAGCAACTTGCGCCGGCGTGTAGGTATTGAACAGCGCCGTGGCCGCGTTAAAGGCCGCCTGCGCCGCACTCGGATCCGCGCCGTTGAGGAAGTTCAACTGCGCAGCGATATACTGATGCGCCAGATTGTAATAGGCATTGCCAGCAGGTGAAGTCCACAACACTTGATAGTACGTTTGCCCGCTCAGGAAGAAGGCCGTGCTGGCGCCGTTCGGCAATTGCGCCCAGGTCTCGTCATACGGGGCCGGACCAAATTCGGAATGCGTCTTCCAATAACCCTGCGTCAACGTGCAGCCGCCGCCACACGGCACCTCGACCGAAACGGTGCAGTTGTCGCTGCCCGTCAGACCTTGATCATTGGTCGTGAAGCTGGCAGTGTTGGTATAAGAGTACTCGCCGCAAACGTCATAGGGCCCGATCTGACAGGTGTATTGCTTGGTGAATGGAGCAGCGTCGGAGCAGACCTGGGTTGGGGCGTTGCAGTCGTCGCTGACGGTGACGCACTCGTCGACCAAGTTCGTCGGGTTGCCGAAGGCAAAATCCGCGGTGGTCTCATCGCCTTCCACGAGCGGCGTGCTGGTCGTCACGGTGACGGTGTTTGTGCCGCTATAGGGTGAGGCCAAATCGGCGGAATAAGTACAATTCAGCGTTGCGCCGCTGCCCAGAACATAGGGGAACGAAATGTCGCAATCGACGTTTCCGGTCTCGCCGCCGGAAAGCACATCCGAAATGCCGGTGATGGTCGCAGCCACGGGAGTGTTGTTTGCAATCGTGATCGTCCCGGTCACTTTGAAGTCACTGTCCGTATAGCCAGCGACACTTGCCGTCCAGGAGAACGGATAGTTGTAGACCTGACCTTCAGCGAGCGTCAATTCGGCGGGGCCATTGCAGCTCTTGTCAATGCTCCAGTCGAACGTTCGGGTGTAGCTCGTCTCGGCGGTCTTGGAAATATCCAGCTTGTAGTGGAAGCAGAAATCAATGTGGCTAAAGCCGGCATACTTGCCGCTGGGGTTGACCGGCGAATGGATATTGCCGTCGGCAGTGGGACGGGGGTTTTCGCCGGTATAGTCGTAAACGTTCTGGTCGTTGCCGCCCTTCGCATACACCTTGTCAATGATAATGTGATCGGGAACGCTCCAACTCAGAACTTCGCCGCAAGCTCCGACTGTAATCGTGACCGTCACGTTATTGCCGGCGACGCCGTCCAGATTGTGCACGATGACTTCCGCGCCATCGCCCGGGGTGAGTCGCGAGCCGTTTACAGAGCCACACACCGGATCGCCGCCGGGAAATGTTTCCTGCGTCGGCACGATGCCCACAGGTGACGAAGGATCGTTGCTGTAACACGACCCACCGCCGGCGATGGGCGTGGTCGGATCTTGCGCGGAGAGAACGCCCACACCCAGCACCAGCGCGCAGAACACAAGAATGAATTTCTTCATCGTTCCTTTCCTTTTCTCTAATTTCGCCCCACGGCGAGTGGGGCCAATGAGTTGTGTGGTTTCAGCCATTCCGCCTGAAGAAGCATCGCAATTCCCAGGCTCAGTCTTTCTTTCGAAATTCGTCCTCCTCGTCTTTTATTATTATGACCAGTATGAGAATGGATTCATGTTCATTACAGCACTCTGCGTTCGGGCAGTGACGCCCGCAACGGCTTTCCGCACCAGGAAGACCCCTGCCCTTCCCTGCTGCCGCCGGATTGCCCTGCCGAAATCAATGCGCGGCCGCAACCCTGCGCTGGCGGACGGTATCGAAAATTTGCCGGAGGCTGGCAGTTTCAACCGGCTTCAACATGCGGAAAATGATGCCCCGGTCGAGAATCTCCCGAATCTCGTCCGGCTCTTCCCGCTCCTGCAGCAAGATGGTTGGAATGCGCGGGTGATGAACTCTTTCCACCGCGAACGCCTCCACCGTGCTGAGCGGCGGCAAGCCGACGTCGAAAACGATCAAATCCACTTGCCGGCGGCCCAATTCCTCAAAAAACGCCCTCACGCTCGGCGCCACGACGATGCGGCTCTGCCGGTCTGCCAGCACTTGGGCCACGGACTTCTGAATCGCTTCATCATGCGAGGCCACCAACACGGTCCACGTTGCGCCTCGTTCTGAGGAGGAAAGTCGTTTCGGGTATACGGGCTGCATAAACGTCCATGCTCTGCCCCAAAGTGAAGCCTTCCGGTCAGGTCTTGCTGGATGCATATCCTCTCCTGCTTTGGGTGCGGCCCACGATGCAATTGTTTCATGCATGCAAAACGGCAGCCAGGCACGCGCGGCAACTTTGCAGCCCGGCACAACTCATCCGCCGTGTCCACAATTCTCTGGATTTCCAACTCTTATCACTCGACGAGTCCCGCCGCAAGGAAAGCAGGAGGAGAAGCGATCCGGCAACCTGGCCCGCAAGTGGTGACAGGCATGTCAACGACGATTTGGACAGGTGACCAAAAGCCGATGAATTTGCTGAGCAAGTGTTATTGACACGGCTGTCAGGCCAGTGACAGCACTGTCACTGCCGCGCGTGTGTGCATGCGCTGGAAGGGAAGAAAAAAGCGGATCTGGAGGAGATAACAGCAACTGGACGGCAACGAGGGTCGCGCAGGAAGAAAACAGCAGAACTGGCGCCCGTCCGAAATGGCAGCAATCTTGACACGGACGTTTCCGCAACGGCTTGGCCGTTGCATTGCAAGTCTCAAGACTTGTCCGCAGCTTGAGGTTTTGGCAATCCCGGCTCAGCCCAGCGCGGACAAGCCGTCACCCACAAGACTATCTCCCGCGGATGGAAGAACCCAACTGAGAAGTCTCCTCCGTTGGAAAAATCCTTGCTTTCTTTGCAATGATTTCACTGGTAAGGGATTACGCCAGTTTTCTGACAAGCTGAGAACTTGGCCCTGCGGGCAGCACAAAAATTTTCCAACCGATGGAAACAACCCAACTGATAAAGGCTTTTTCATCAGTTGGCCTGAATCCATCGGTTGGTGGAAAGTTGGAATTCTTTTCCAAGTTTGAAGAGCCAATCACCCAAGGAGCAAACGCGTTGCAAGAAAAGGCAAAGATTTGTCCGGCAACTGCTTTCTCGACCCGTCGTGATGCGGATTTTGCATCCCTTCTGAAGATCTCGGACTTTTTCCATTTTGGGTGAAAGAATGCACGCAGAGCCGCAAAAATTCACAATAATCTTCCAATCATTCGTTGTGCGACATCATGAAAGACAAGAGCCAGGTCTTTTCTTTGCGGCTTGGCGGTCGCTCTGGCCTTCCCTGGTTCCGGCTCGTTCGGGGTGGGGGAGCATTTTCGGACGGACACCAACGGCGCAGCGGGCAGGATCGACAGCGTTCCGGCACGGGCGGCAGCCTCAGGAAGGCCTGCCATAGCGGCGCAGCATGCGATAGATGGTGCGCTCGCTCAGGCCGGAGAGTTTGGCTGCCGTCTCCACCACGCCTTCGCTCTGTTTCATCAATTCGGTGAAGTAGTCCCGCTCGAATTCACTCAGCTTCTGTTGCCGGGCCGCGGCATAGGGCACGCCCACGATTCCCGGGGTGGCTGCCGGCTTCACATGAAGGACGAAGGAGGCGAGATCCACCTCATCAATTTCCGGCCCGGTGGAGAGCGACACCAGCCGCTCGACCACATTCTTCAACTGCCGCACGTTGCCGGGCCAGCGCTGGCTTTCCAGCAGCGCCAGGGCCCTGGGCGTGAGGCGTTTGGGGGAGGAATGCCGGCGTTGATTTGCTTCCTGGAGAAAGTGCGCCACCAGCAGCGGAATATCACCGCGGCGCCGGCGCAGCGGCGGCAGGTAAATGGGAATGACGTTGAGGCGGTAGTAGAGGTCGCGGCGCAGATGGCCATCGGCCACGGCTTTGCGCGGGCTGCGATTCATGGCGGCAATGACGCGCACGTCGAGTTCGATAAGGTCTTTGCCGCCCAACCGGCGGAATTTCCGTTCCTGCAAGACGCGCAGCAATTTCGCCTGCAGGCCGGGATCCATCTCGGAAATCTCATCGAGAAAGAACGTGCCGCCTTGCGCGAATTCCAGCAGACCCAGCTTGCGGCCGGTGGCGCCGGTGAACGCGCCTTTTTCGTAGCCGAACAATTCGCTTTCCAGCAGGTTGGCGGGCAATGCCGCGCAATCCACCGGCACGAAGCCGCACTCCCGCCGCGGGCTGAGCTGATGAATGGCGCGCGCGATCAGCTCCTTGCCGGTGCCGGTTTCACCATAGATGAGCACGTCTTGATCAGCGGGCGCGGCTTTCTGCACCCGCTCGAAAACGCGAAGCATCGGTGCGCTGCCTCCCACGATGCCTGCGATGAACGCCACGGCTCCTGCTTGCTCGAATGCCTTCGTTGCCGCAGGCCGGGACGCAGGCGCAGAGGTCTTCAATCCCGCAGACAGCGGTACGGTCTGCGCGCCGTCCGCGAGCGCCTGTGGCCGGGAGTCGCCGGCCACGGTCGGGCTGGTTAGCGGCTCTCTGCCGAAGGAATGCGCGGATCCCGCCTGAGGCGAGTTGAGCAACTCCTGCGTCACGTGCAGGAGCGCGTCCATATCGACGGGCTTGGCCAGGAAGGCGGCCACGGACAGCCGCGCGGCCGGGAAGGCGGCATCCAGCCCGGGATAGCCGGTCACAACCACGACCGGTGTCTCACTCCTGGCTTCCTGCAATCTCTTGAAAAATGCCAGGTCTTCATTGCCGGGCATGCGAATGTCGGCGATGATCAAATCATACTCCTTCTGCTGCAGCAGCGCTGCCGCCGCATAGGCATCCGCAGCGCCGTCGCAAGCATAGCCCTCTTCGCGCAACACCTCGACGGTTGCTTCGCGGAAGAGATCTTCATCATCCGCAATCAGGATGCGGCCGCTGTCATCCATGGGATTTCTCCGTTGCGTCCCGGACCGGCACCGGCAATTCGACCGTAAACACCGTGCCCTGGCCCGTCGTGCTGTTGAACGTGATGTTGCCCTGCAGCGAATCGACCAGGCTCTTGCAGATCGACAGGCCCAATCCCATGCCGCCGCTGCTCGAGTCGCCCTTGGTGGTGAAGAACGGCTCGAACACTTGCTCCGCCACGGTGGCGGCGATCCCGCTGCCGCGGTCGCTCACCGTGATCACGAGGCGGTTGGCTTGCAGTTTGGCCCCCACCTGCACCGTTTCCCCGGGCGGGGAGGCTTCCACGGCGTTTTGCAGAAGATTGTACATGATCTGGCGGATGTGATTTTCCGGCAACCGGACGGTGCCGGCCTCGCATTGGGTTGCCAGCGCAATGTCCACGCGCCGCGGCTTGCTGAGCAAGCGCATCAGGGCGACGACTTCTTGCAGCGTGTGATTGCAATCGAATTCCGTTCTCGCCTCCTGGCCGGGGCGGTAGAGCGCAAGCATCTGGCGAACGATGTCGGCGATGCGGTCGATTTCCTTGTCGGCTTTGGCGACGTAATGAAAGTGGCGATGGTCGGGCGGCACGGCGCTGCCCACCAGGCGCAGCGCCGTCTTGATGGCGGCGAGCGGGTTGTTGATCTCGTGCGCAATGCGGGCCGCCATCCGGCCGGTGGCCAGGAACTTCTCGCTCTCACGCATGACGGTCTCGGCCTGTTTGTGCGCGGTGATGTCTTCGCACACGATCAACACCACCGGCTGACCGTCGGCATGCTGCACCGCGCGGCCAAGCTCCTTGACCCACAGCAGCGTGCCGTTCTTGCGAATCTTGCGCATTTCCCACTGGAAAACCCGTCCGGGCTGCGTCAGACAGGTCTGCAACTGCGCCTCGACCGCGGCCCGATCTTCCGCTCGGAAGACCAGGAAGACCGGCTGGCCGAGCAATTCCTCCACGCTGTAGCCCAGTTGTTCCGCGCCAAAGCGGTTCACCGAGAGCACGCTGCCGGCGGCGTCCACAGTGAAGTACATGGAAGGATTGTCTTCGAACAGCGCGCGATAGCGTTCCTCACTCTGGCGCAAGCGCTCTTCCGCCTGTTTGAAGGGAGTGATGTCCTCGGCAATGCCGGCGATGCGAAAAACCCCGCCCTGGGGCTGGCGAATCGGAAAGCAGCGGTCGTGAATCCAGCGGATCGTCCCATCGGGCCGCATGATGCGGTAAGTCTCGTCGTAGACGGCGCCCTCGGGCTGGGAGGCAATGCGCGCTTGCAGGCGGCGCCGCTCCTCGGGGAGCACGGCTGCCAGCCACTGCCCCGGCA
>JBBIKM010000163.1:8774-13539 GCA_037445455.1 bacterium
GCTCGCCACCGGGCGTCCCCAGATTTTCTCATAAGCCGGACTGACGTAGATCATCTCGGCATGGTCGAGACTGGTGAGATAGAACACCGCCTCGATATTCTCGGCCATTTGGCGAAACCTGTGCTCGCTTTCACTCAGTTCTGCCGCGGTCTGGCGGTGCAGCTCGATTTCGGCCTGCAGGGCCGCATTCACGCGGCTCAATTCGGCCGTGCGCTCCAGCACGCGTTGTTCCAGCTCTTCGTGCGCCGTGCGCAGCGCCTGTTCCGCGCGGCGGCGCTCGCTGACGTCCCGAAACAGCAGCCGCAGCCGCACCGGAACTCTGCTCTCGCTCAGGACAAAGGAAGCCTGGACTTCGGCGTGAAACGGCGTGCCATCCTTCTTTCGCATTTCGAAATCGAGCAATTCTTGACGGCCGGTGCGCGTGTAGCCACGGTGAGGGTCCCAACCCCGGCTTCGATAGGCAGCGATCAGCGCCGCGGCGCGTTCGAATTCGCCCGGTGCAAAAACATCTTGCGGCCTGATTTCCGCCACAGGCTCCGCTTCGTCATAGCCGAAGAGAATGTAAGCCATGCGGTTGGCATAGGTGAGTTTTTGCGTGGCCAGATCGATTTCCACCAGGGCATCAGGCAGGAAATGGATGAACTCGTCCAATTTCTCCGGGTGGAGGCGCAAGGCGGCGGGCACGGCGAGATTGTGGTCCTGCGCATCAGAAATCATAGTGGCGATCATATCCCCGATTACGTCGGCGCTGCAATAAGAACCAGTCTTGCCTGGATCAACCGGCTCTGGCAAGACTACTTACACCCGGCCGGATTGGCGTAGCCAAAGGCAGAGGCTGGCTTGAGCGGACTGTGCACCTTCTGTGTTTGCCAGGAGAGCATTGCATCTGCTCCAGAATGCCCGGGAGCGCAAATCTCGTGCTCGACCTTTTGCACACCGGCCCTGTTGCAATCTTGTGTTGATTCCTCAGCCCTGCTCTCTGGTGGGGCACGGTTACCTCATCGAGTCTACTGGTCTTGAGCGCAGTCCGCAAGGGGCTGAGACCAAAAGAACTACGGGAGCAGAGAATTTCCTTACGAGCGCAAGTTCTGGTGCCGGTTGGGCATGCACGTTAGTCACCTTCGAGTGAGCAGTGCCGCTGCGGCATCCGGCGGCAGTCTTCATGCAGGCAGCCCAAGCACTGTGGCGGCGGGCGAAATCGCGCAGGATGCCCCCGCAGGTTGGGGCAATTGACCCAACGCCACGAATTCGTGACTCGGTATGTGCTTCGCGCATGGGAATCGTGTCTGGCGGTGCGATTCGGGGACCCCGGACCTTGCTTATCAAGGCAGACAGCGGACTGATTCATTCACATAAAAAAGGCTGGGATGAGGATTCATCCCAGCCACCATCAACAGGAGGGCGCTCATGCAGGAATTGACTTGCCTCTAGATTTGGCCGATAAGCCAATCGTGCCAGGTCCGCACGATGCGATTCAAGAGGACGACAACCTCGCCTGCACAAGCTGACAGAAGCAATCTTCGCTGGCCGACTCCCAGCGATGGAAGGTCACCCAACGCAAGCCAGCGCTCAAGCTCATTTCCATCATGCATTGCATCTGGCTTGGTCTGCGGGTTCCGCTTCTCAGCGACTGGAGCAGTCTCCCATCAGGGCCATTCACTTCACTCATACCAGCGCAGTCGTTACCAGCGCCTGCAAGGCCAGTGCCACATCTCCAGAGACTGCCGGCATTGTAAACACGAGACTTCTGCCGTCACGACCACGCCCTGGCCGCGGCAGTATTTTCATGATTGCAAATCTTGCCGCGGGAAATTCGCAATTCTGCAAATCATTACTGCATAAAGGCCGACCCCCACCAAAAAAAAATCGGGCTCGCCAAAATGGCCGAGCCCGACTGCTCCTTCCCAAGAGATGAGACTATTTCATCACGACAAGCTTCTTTGTGCCCACAAAGTCGTTGACCATCAGGCGATAGAAGTAGACACCTGAGGCCAGACGACCGGCATCAAAGACAGCGGCATGCTTGCCAGCCGCGACGTGCTGATCGAGCACGGTCTCGATTTCCTCGCCCAGCATGCTATAGACCTTCAGCACGACCCGGCCGCTGCGCGCCAGGTTGAACGGTATGATCGTCACCGGATTGAACGGATTGGGGTAATTCTGGGAGAGAGAATATGCCTCGGGCAGCGTACCTTCGCCTCGGTCGGCTACGCTGGTCGTTGTCTGAAACCAAATGCCATTGGGGCCATAGTAATGCATCAGAGTATCCGCCAGCGCCAAGTCCGTGGCTTCGTTCCAGCGGGACAAATTGGCGTCCGTTGCCACCCCGAGCGCGGGGATACTGCCGGTGGCATTGCGGTGGCAGGAGGTAGCACAAGCGTTTAGCATGCCGGCGGTGGGGGTGGTGACATCTTTGTACAGAATGGTTTTTTCCGGCGGAATCACCTCCAGAGTGTGGCTGTGAATGTCATAGGCCTTGGCGGTGATCGCGGTCTTGGGCATGTGGCACTTGGTGCAACGGCCGCTGCCGCCGGTGGCATTGGCGTTCTCGGGATCGTAACTGTGGAAAGTGTGCTTGCTCACCTCTGCGGCAATTGCGGCACGATTGGCGACCGGGTCCTTCACCATATCTTTGGTGATATTGGCAAAGGGGCCATGGGTGGCATGACAGGCCAGACACAGGGTGTTGTCATCGTTCTTGACCTTGAACTTGTCGGCACCGACCTGCAACGAGTCCACGATTTGATGGTCGCCCGCGGGCTTGTGCGGGTCGTGGCAGGTGAAACAGTTCACCTTCACAAAGGGATTGGTGTAGTGCGCCGAAGTCAGGAACTCTTGATACTGCTGATGGTGCTGCCGTGCCGTGACGCCATCCGGCCAGACGCCCGGTTTGTTGATAATGAATTTGGCCAGCTCGTTGCCCGGAAGGTAGCTCTGATTGGTCGCTTCATCCCAGGGGAACTCAAAAGTGCTGGCATTGCTGAACCCGCGAAAATGGCACTGTCCGCAGACCTCGAGCTTGCGGTCATTGTTATCCAGCTTGCCAGGATTGAGGATCTTGCGGTCAGCCGGATTGAAGGCGCTGGCGGGGTGCAAGCTGGCCGGCCCATGACACGTCTCACAGCCAACCACAATGTTGGCGATACTGTTGTTGTCCGCCCAGGTGGAGACGTAGGAAGTGTCATTACCGGCGATCACGCGCTGCACTTTGTTGCCCGTGATGTGGCAGCCGGAGCAGTTCTTGTCCCACGACTTGCTGCGGAATACATTTGTGCTGGTCGATTTGGGCGCACCCGAGGCCTCGAACCAATTCTGCGGATTGTACGGCACCCAGTCGCCCGAGGAATTGTCGAGATAGCCTTTGGAGTTCCACTGAATCGGCAGGATGTAATAGCTATCGCTGATCTTCACCAGATAGCGCTGTTTCCAGCCACCGCCATAGGTGAAGGCGATTTCATATTCCTGGCCATTGGCTCCAATGCGGGCGAAATGCTTGTCACCTTGCACGCGCAGAATCACTTCTGCGTTGCCGTAGCTGGCGCCCATGCTCACGGTCTTGCTGAAATCGCCCGTGACGTTTGCCGGCACCGCGGGCAGGTGAATCTTGGAATGCAGGGACTGTTGCCACAGGGTATACTGGTTGCCGAAGGCGCCGGCATGACAGGTCTGACATGCCTGCGACCCCACGTAGGTGGCAGTCTGCGAAAACGCCGTCGCGCTCGCAAACAGCCAGACGGCCACGCAAATGACGATCTTGGTTCTTGTCAACATATTCTCCTCACTTGGCTTCACGTCCACAACCTGATACAGGAGAGAACTTGCGACATCACAACAGAACTGCAAAGCGCCTCCTCGCAATTACAGCAACAGCCCACCTCCGCGTCCTGCGGAAGGACAACCGGGACAGAAAAAAATCATCTCATGTCGCCACCTCACCTCCTTTCGCGGTGACTCATACCGAGTTGCCCAAGCCACAATGCAGCCTTGTTGAGCTTTTGCGAGATCGTGATCTCAATTATCAGTCAGCCTGAAAGTAAATACCTTGCTGACCTTAACAGTCCACTGCGCCAATCCTGCCATGGTGCCGATCCAGCCGCCGTTTTGTCAGCTTGCGCGATACTGATGACAAGTTGCAACGATCCGCCTGGAGAACGGCCAGCAAAGCGCTGCAGTGCCACCTGGGCGCGTTTACCCCTGGAATTTGCAGTGTCCTGCATATTTCAAACGGGAACGAAAGAAAGCAGCCAACCCAGACAAGCGCTGCCCAAGATAATCCATGCTGCGTTGAGATTCCATCTCACCAATACCAAAATCGCCAGGAAAAAGATGAGCCAACCGGCGACACTTGCCATGCTCGCGAGTCCAAGAGAAAAACATACCGCCAGCATCAATCCCAGCGCGCCGGCATTGACGCCATCCAGAAAACTTCGCGCCATGGGAGAACCTCGTAATTTCGGAATGAGCGGACTGCTGAGCATCACAAGAACAAAAGAAGGGAGAAAAACGCCGATGGTCGCGGCGGCCGCTCCCGGAAATCCGAGCAAGACATATCCGATAAAAGTTGCAGTCGAAAGAATGGGGCCAGGCGTGAACTGGCCGATGGCGATGGCATCGAGAAGTTGTTGCTGCGTGAGCCAGTGATAACTCTCCACCAACCCGCCTTGCAAAAAGGCGACGAGCACGTAGCCGCTGCCATAGAGGATCGCACCGACTTTGAGGAAGAAGAGTCCGAGAGTGGTCAAACTCGCGCTCGCGGCGTTCACTT
>JBBIKM010000164.1:0-13405 GCA_037445455.1 bacterium
GCCTTAATCCATCTGTTGGTGGAAAGTTGGAATTTTGTTCCAAGTTTGAAAAGCTAATCGCTCAACCCGATTTCTCTGAAATCCCGTATTCCTGTCGAAAAACCGTTCTTTTGAGAACAGTGCCCATGCTGTTCCCAAGACTTCGCCGGGGAAAAGTGGCCCTTTGAGCAGCAACAAAATTGCTTTCTTGCTGTCGACCATGGTTGGTCGATACGGCGCTCATAAGCGCCCATCGCCGGTTTCACTTTCCCTGCATTTCGAACACGCCGTCCCAATTCTTGGGTGGCGGCGATTGCAGGGAAATTTCACAGCGCTGCAGCAGGGTCGCGGCCGGGCCGTCTTTCTTGCGCAGGTGCAGCACGCGGCGAAATTCCGCGATGGCCTTCTGCCACTGTTGTTGCCGGTAGAATTCCAGGCCGCGGGCATAGTGCGTGAACACCGCGGCGACCTCCTGGCTGATGCCCTGATCGCGCCGCGCGATCAATTCGTAGATCTTGACCGGCCGCTGCTTGCCCTTGACGCGGATGAAATCAAGCTCGCGCGCGATGACCTTGGTCTTCACCAGCTCGTGGGTCTCTTCGCTGATGATGATGTTGGTGGCGTAGATCTTGTTCACGCCTTCCAGCCGCGAGGCGAGATTGACCGAGTCGCCGATGACGGTATAATCGAACCGCTCGCGGCCGCCGATGTTGCCGGCAATCATCGCGCCGGAGTTGATGCCGATGCGCGCCTCCAGCAGGGGCCGCTTTTCCTTTTCCCACTGGCGGCGCAGCCGGGCGAGTTGTTCCTGCATGTCGAGCGCGGCAAAGCAGGCGCGCTCGGCATGATCCGGCTGATCCACCGGCACGCCGAACACCGCCATGATCGCATCGCCCTCGTATTTGTCAAGATAGCCGCCGTACCGCAACACGATGTCGGTCATGGCGGAGAGGTATTCATTCAACTGCCGGATCAGCGCCTCGGGCGCGAGCTTCTCGGAGATGGCAGTGAAATCTTTGATGTCCGAGAAAAACGCGGTCGCCTGCTTGTGCTCGCCGCCCAGCCGCAGACGCTGCGGATGGCGCAGCATTTCCCGCACGAGATTGTCGGAGAGATAGTTGCCGAACATGCCGAAGATCAGCTTCTTCTCGCGCTCTTCGTTGAGATAGCGGAAGATCATGGCGAGCAGCAGCGCCAGCACCATCACCTGCACCGGTTCCACCACGATGAACCAGGTTTGGCGCTGCACGAACGCCCAGAAGCTGAACCAGACGTAGGCGCTGCCGCACACCAGCGTGAACAGAATGCTCATCCAGGGGTTGAGCAGCACGGCGATCACCCCGGCGAGCACGCCGACAATGGCGAGCGTGAGCACGCGCGCGGCAAAAGACTGCTCAGCGAGAAATTCCTGCGCCAGAATGTTGTGAATGATGTTGGCATGAATCTCCACCCCCGGGAAATCCGCCTGAAAAGGAACGACGCGCAAATCGTACAAGCCGGGCGCCGAGGTGCCGATCAGCACGATCTTGTCGGTGAAGAAGCCGGCCGCCAGGCGCTGTTCGAGCACATCGACATAGGGAACGTAGCGAAAGCTGCCGAAGCTGCCGGCGTAGTTGATCAGCATGCGTCCCGTTGCATCGATGGGAATGCGGCGGTTGGCGCCGGACAGGATGACTTCCCGGCCGGGGTGAACGATCACTTGCCCGCCGCTGGTGCCGGTCGCCTGCATCACCACCGCGAGCGGGAGGGAGGGGTAGGTTTGCCCGGCGAAATTCATGAACAGCGGCAGGCGGCGAATGGTGTCGTCCTCTTCAGGAAGAAAATTCGCAAAGCCGACGCGCGCACTGTTGTTGTAGAGTGTGAACAGCTCGCCTTCGAAACGGTCGAGTTGCGGCAAATGGCGGCGGACGCCGGCGGGCAGATCCAGCGCAAAGCGCGTGGCGGCAAAGGCCGGCGGCGGCCCGGTCATGGCATGGCGGAAGCGTTCTGCATCCGCGGCGGTAAAGACCACGGCATTGACGACGTTGCCGGCCTGTTGCACAGCCGCCGCGAAAATGCTGTCCGCGGCGGGCGCGGCCGGGTTGGGATTGAGAAACAGAATATCGAAGCAAATCACCGCGGCGCCTTCGGCGCGCAAATACTCCAGCACGCGGGCGTGATGACTGCGCGGCCACTGCGCGAAATTGCCGAGTTTCTCCTGGCTGCGCTCATCGATGTCAACGATGATCACGTCTTCGAGCACTGCGCCCCGGCGCTGGTCCTGCAAATGCCGGATGCGCGCGAGATAGCGCAGGTCGAGCGTCTCGGCTTCGAAGCGCTGCAACGTGCGGGCGGTGAACGGCAGCAGATGGCCGAGGGAGAAAATCACGGCGGCGGCCAACAGGCCGAGACCGGCGCCGAGCAGCGTTCGTTGCGTGAGCGTGAGTTTGAGATTCATCGGAAAAACTCGCCCGCGAATACCATTTCAACCCGGCCGGTCAGCCGCGGACGATTCGTCTCCGGTTCGCAATCGACTTCGAGTTCACCGCCCGGCACCTGCAGATGAACCGGAAACCTGGCGCCCCGCACGCGCTGGGCGATCCATGCGGCCGCCACCGCACCGGTGCCGCAGGCCAGGGTCTCTTCTTCCACGCCGCGCTCATAGGTGCGCAGGTTGAGCTGGTCGGGCGCGCGCATTTCCACAAAGTTGACATTGGTGCCGGCCGGGGCAAACGCGGCATGATGGCGCAGCTCCCGCCCCCACTGCGTCACAGGGATGCGTTCGACCTGTTCCACAAACACGACATAGTGGGGCACGCCGGTGTTGATGAATCCGCCTTCGCGGCACGGCCCGAACTCCATGCCCGCCAAGGCGCCCACGTGCAGCCGGAGGTCACGCGGGACCGGCATGCGCAAATGCACCCGGTCGCCCTCCACCGTGGCTTGATAGCGGTCGCCGCTGACTTCGAATTGCATGTGCGCGGCGGCAAGGTGATGCCGGTGAGCATGATAAGCGCAGGCACGGGCGCCGTTGCCGCACATTTCGGATTCGCGGCCGTCGCGGTTGAAATAGCGCATGGTAAAGGCACAATCCGGCAGCCGGGGATTCTCCAACAAGAGAATGCCGTCGGCGCCAATGCCGGTGCGGCGCTGGCACAGGCGGTGAAACAATTCCCGGTCCAGCGGTGGCTGCCGGGGCGCGCGATTGTCGATCAAGATGAAATCGTTGCCGGTGGCAGAGTATTTGATGAAGGGAAGTGGAGCAGACATGTAATCGAGTTGCAATCTGGGCATGACTTCGCAAGCCCGTCACCTGGGCACGGCAACCGGCGGATTGTTTGTGGGCCGGCGGCAGGCGTTGGGTTGCGCTGGCGATTCATCAACCAAGGCGGGCGCAATATAAACAGGCAGCGCTTGAAAGTCAAAGCGTTTGCAGGCAAATTCTGCGGGCGTTTGCCGCGCCAGCGTCGCCGGGAAAATCCTGTTGACTCCCATGCTCATTTTCGAGATATTGCGCCGTAGCCGGTCACACCGTGAGGCCAGATCATGAAACCTTCTTTTCGAGTTCTCTGCGCGAGTGCGGGGGTGTGCGTGCTGGTGTTGTTCAGCTTCTGCTCCTCGCGCGACCAGCGTCAGCCGGTCTTGATGAAAGTCAAGTCGATTCGAGGCAGCATCGAATCCGGCGAGATGATATTGATTCTGCAGGAGGAGCGGGGCGTCCGCATTCTGCCGTTGTCGGTGGGCGGGGAGCAGGCGCTCGCCATCCACCTCGGCCACCAGCATGTCACCACGCCGCGGCCCATGACCCATGATTTGATGGCCAACATCTTCAAGTCCCTCGCGATTCGGGTGGAGCGCATCACCATTACAGAATTAAAGGAAGGAACGTACTTCGCCGAGATCGTGCTGCAGAACGGCGGCAAGACGCATCGCATCGATGCCCGTCCCAGTGACGCCATTGCGCTCTCGCTGCGCGTTGGTGCGCCGGTTTATGCCATGCCGGATTTGTTGCTGGATCAACAGCTCAAAGAGGACGAAGAAGAAGAAGGTGTGGCAACCACGGATTCGGCCGCACAGGAATGGGGCTTGTCAGTGCAGGAGTTGACGCCGGCGTTGGCCGACTTTTTCGGGGAACGTGAAGGCATTTTGATTTCCGACGTCGTGACCGGCAGCCCGGCGGATCGGGGTGGGCTCAAAGCCGGCGACATCGTGAAGCAAATCGATCAGACGCCGGTGCGCACCGTCGCTGATTTTCTCTCCGCGCTGGCCCGCCATGAGACATTGCAGAACCCGCTGCACTGCGAATATTGGCGGGACGGCCGCAAGCACACCACCGCGCTGCAGCCATGAAGCGGTGACGCTGTTTGGCGCAGTAGATCTCCTGGCAGCAACCTCTTTTTACCTCACCATCTTGCACTCTTCTCGCCACCTGCCGTCTGATTTCATTCATGCTGTGCTACTGCAGGGCTGTGATAGCGCAACGGCTTGCTCAGACGCTGCTGCCGCGTTGCTGCATTTGCCGCCGGCCGCGCCAGGTTCGGTGGCAGCGCAACGAGCTGACTGTCCTGCCTGACTGAGTCTCAGCCAGAAACATTGTATCAGGGGGAGACATGCGGCCGGTGAATTGGCGCGGTTTACGAGCGACGGCGTGCCAGGCTGGCGGGACAAATGCTTGTTTAATCGATGGAACTGGCAATCCAGGCTTCTGTCTTCTAGGCATAACGTTTGCTAAAATGGAGCGCATTGCAATCAAATCATTGAAGGCCATCGGAGATGGCCTTTTGGCAAATCCACTGGCACTGTTCACGCAACTTTGAGACGCATCAGATGGACTCCAAGAAACTTTCCTACCTAATCCCGAGGATTGTGAGAGGTGGATATTCCCAAGGGGAGCTGGTTGAATTCATCAATCTCGTCCAGAAAATTTCCCTGAGCTACTTGAAGTATCAAGAGGTGATCGGCAAGCACATTCGGTGGGAACGCCGGCGCAAGAGCGGCGAGCTTGATGATCTGGCCATTGATTGCGTGGCCGGTTTGTTCATGCGCAACGAGAACAATGAATTTGTGCAGTTGCGCCGCTATTTTGGCCCCTATCTCGATGCCCAGGAGAATCCCAACGACGTTGAGCTGCTGATCATGTTGCGGCGGTTGGTGATCAAGAAGACCAAGCAGGAGTTGTCGCGCATCTTCAAAGAGCGTGATCCGGAAGGCGCCAAGATCATCCGTAACATCCGCGTGGCGGTCAAGAACGCGAACGATTTGGGCACCTTCCGCGAGATGGGCCGCGAGTACATCTTTTTGAAGAAGGCACGCAGCAGCCGCCATGCCGCCTCGGCGACCAGCATTGCCACGGGCGAGGCTCAGGTTGAGCCGGTGGCGACCGTCGCCAATTTCACCAAGGAAGACTTGCATTACCTGCGCAAAGCCAAGCCGAGCATACCGGAGAAGGCCTTGAAAAACCAATACCTCGATCTCTACACCCCCAAAGATCACGTCTCCACCACGATTCGCAAGATGCTGTCGGTGGTGACGGTGGATGAGCGTTATCAGAATTTTCTGCCCACCGACGTGGTGGCGCGTCTCATTCGCCACACCAATCTCGAAGTGGTGCGCAATCGCCTGATCGCGCAAATTGATGACATGTCGCCCTTGGATTATGTGCGACTGAAGGAAATTGAACAAGCCAAACAAAAGGTGCTGCAGCGCGTTCGCGTTAAGATACAGAACCAATATGTCGCCAGTGCGAAGATCTCCGAGGAAAAGGGCGAGATTTACTATCGCACGCTGGCGGATGTGCTCGAGGACATCACCCACAGCAAGAAGATCGAGTCTTACTTCCGCCATCTCCGGAAATACATGCCGGATCTGACGCAGCGGCGCTACCGTCAGGAGGAGCGGACGATCTTCGAATATTTGGGCAAACTGACCAAGAAATGGTTTCGGGAGTATTTGAAGGAATTGCTGTAAGCTCCTGATTTACAAGTGGGAGAAATCCTGTCATTTTTTGGCGTAGGTGCGGAAATAGTTTTTCCGTGAATTAGGGCTTTTGTCAGTATAGTGAGAGTACAAAATTGAAAGATCGGCGTTCGCGAGTGAGACAGTCGGTCGCCGCGCCGATGGACAAAACCCTAACCACTCCTTTTCTTGTGTCAGGACGGCAACCGCAGGGAAAGGCGAATCTTCACAACGGAAACATGAAGAAAAACTATCATCGCCAGTGGAACAGGATCCCCCGTATGGTCGGGGCGATCAGGGAAGAGTGCCTAGACGCCGAGTCGTTGGAATTCGTACTCCTGAGTGCTTCCCAAAACCGTGGTTTGTACGACACGTTCGAGGAGCATTTTTTGACTTGCGAGCGTTGCCAGCGCCGCATCCGTGTGCTGCAAGCCTATTACCGCATCCTGGAAGCCGAACTGCGCCGGCCGGTCTCTCCCAAAGTCGTGCAGATGGCTCGCAAGCTGGCCGAACCGGTCGAGTAATTCGCGGACACCCCGGACCTGCGCCCGGCGGCACAGGTCCATTCCCTCATTCCGGTGAACCGCCGGAGGCCCAATCCGGGTTCTCCTTGCATTCCACCCGAATCACGCGCGTGCGCCCGCACCTGCCGCGCCCTTCATTCCTTCCCGAGCCGGCGAGCGATCCTATTGTCACCAGAAAAAAACTTGACAGGGGTGTCGATTTCCAGTATATTCGAGCGCTTTTTTGATCATCTCAAATGATGATTTTGAAGAGTGTTGCGCCTTGAGCAAGCGCTGGCGCGCGGCGACCAAAACCTTGGCTGGGCGGGGCACCGGAGCCACTGCGGCCAGCAGCAGTAACACCATTCGGACCTCATACAAACTCGACCTGCGGCAAACGGGACTAGGTTGCCGCGGGCCACACTCAACACGCATCGGACTTCTTTGATCAGATCACGTTTGCCGGGCGGCGACCCCGCGCCGGCGAACGGCATGAGGCTCAGAATTCCCCTAAGGCGAACCAGTGGTGCGCTTCATGGACAATCCAACCATTCTTGTTGCAGACGGTGACCCCAAGAACCTTCAGATTCTGCGCGAAAATCTCGAGGCCGCGGGCTTCGAGGTGATCGTGGCGTCCGATGGTTTGCAGGCCTGGCAAAAAATTTCCACCGGCGTGCCGGATCTCATCCTCTCTGAAGTCAACCTGCCCAAACTCGACGGCTTTCAATTGCTGGAAAAGCTCAAAGCCGACCCGGTCACCTCCTCCATCCCGCTGATGTTTCTCACCAACCGCCGGGAATTGCAGGATCGCGTGCGCAGCCTGCGCGGCGGCGTGAAAGACTACATGATCAAGCCGCTGCACATCAAAGAAGTGCTGGCCCGCATTCGCATGATCCTGCGGCGCATGGAGCGCATCAAGGAAGACGACGCCGAAACCGCCAAAAAACTCGTCGGCCGTCTGGAGGAATTCAGCCCGGTGGACTTGATCGAAAGCTTCGGCGTCGAGCGCAAGACCGGTGTGCTCACCCTGCACAATGAAAACAACCGCAGCGGCGAAATCTATTTTCGTGACGGCGCCGTGGTCAACGCCTCGCTCGGCAATCTCAAGGCCGAAAAGGCCGTCTATCAAATGCTGCCCTGGAAGCACGGCCACTTCACCATGGTGTTCAAGGAGATCGTGGTCCCCGACGAAATTTCCGTCAGCAATCTCGGCCTGCTGCTGCAGGGCTTCAAACGCATGGAAGAGCGCGAGCGCCTGTTCCGGCTGCTGCCTTCGCCGGAGACGACTTTCATCACCACGGAAACGTTTCGCAGCATTCTGCAGAAGCGTGAGCTGACCACGGAAGTGGCCCGCTTCATCGGGTTGATCGACGGCCACCGCGACATTCTGCAGATCATCGATGAAAGCACCTACGACGACATCAAGACGCTCGAGCGGCTGGTGAAGCTGTATCAACAAGGCTTCATCAAACCCGCGAAAACCACCATCACCCCCGAAGACGACGAACAAGATTCTCCGCCAATCTCGCGGAGCCGAAAATTCTGCAGCGCCTTGCCGTTGAGCCGCAGCCCACCACCAGCTTCCGGGTGACGGCCGTGCGCAGCGAGAAGGCGGTGACGCCGCCACCCGCGCCCACACCCACGGCGCCCGCGCCTGCCAAACCAGCGCCGATTCCTGCCAAACCAGAGCCGCCGCCACCGCGTGCGCCGCTGGCCACAAAAGAGGACATGTTTCCTCCCGAAGAAGAATCGGAAGAGCCGGCGACCGTCTCAAGCGTTGCTCCCGCAGACACCGCCGAAACGCAGAGCTTCAAATTCCCCGAGCCCACCAGCGGGCGGCCGGAGGAAGACATTGATCTCACCGACGATTCCGAGCTCGAAAGCCTGCCGAGCTTCTGGCATGAGCACGCCGATGAGATTTGGGGAACGCCGCACGCCGGCAACGGCAGCGACAACGCGCTGATCGAGATTCAAGAAGAGGAGGGCGAAGAGCCTGTCGCGACGGAACAGACCCGCGCCGCAGAGACAAAACCTGGCGCGCTGAGGCAGGAACCGCCGCCGCCCGCGATCTTCGACGAAGAACCGGAAAGCGCGGACGAAGCCGAACTGCAGCCGGTTGATTTGGATGAAATCATGTCGCGGCCGGTGGAAGTGCCTGCTTTCCTGCGCGATGAATTTCAGCCCGACAGCGCACCGCCGGAAGAAGTGATCGAATCGCAAGTCCAGGCTCAGCCGACTGAAGAATTCGTTCTTCCGCCGGCAGCGGAGGACGAACCGGCCCGCGATCGCCAGGTGCCGCCGGCCGTACTCGCCAGCCCGCCGGTTGCGCCAGAGCCAACGGTAAAACCGCAACCCGCTCCCGAGGCCCCGCCCAAACCGAAAGCTGCGCCTGCGCCCAAACCAAAAGCTGCGTCAGCGGAGCCAGCGGCAAAACCCAAGATTGCCACCCCGCAAGTGGCGCCTGCTGAGCCGGTCGCGGGGACGGGCGATGAGGCTTCCGCGCGCCGCATCGCGCTGGCCTTGACGCGTTTGTGTGCCTCGCGTGGTTTGGCCAAGCCCAAGCTCGTCGTCATCGGCCGTGAGCGCGACCACCTCTCGGCAATGGTCAGACACTTGCTTGGTCCGCAGGCAGGTGTGCGCAAGGTCGAGAATGCCACGTTTCAGCATTTGGAAATCGGTGAGCGCATTCTGGAGAGTGGCGAGCCGCTCGAGGTGATCGGCGTGTCCATGGAGCAGCAATTCACCCAACTTCTGCAGGCTGTGGCACACGATTTGGTGGGCTATATTTTGCTGCTGCAGGCGGATCGTCGTGACGATTTGAGTTATTGCGGCTACCTGCTGAACGTGTTGAAAGCCGGTTACCATCTCCCGTTCGGCGTTGCAGTGATCCGGGAGAATGACAAGAGGAGCCTGGCGACCGCGACCGTGCGTGATTTGGTGAATGCGGAACCGGCTGACTTCCTGCTTGATTTTGTTCCTTCAGATGCCGCCAGCGTGGCGGCCTTCGTGGAAGGTCTGGCAAGCGACGCCAACCTCACACGCTGGTAGAATCCGGCTTCGCTTGGTGATGCCTCTGCTGTACCAGTCGCAACCCGCTGCCCAACCCGCGTTCGCCCGAGGAGTTGCCGGTGAGCGCGCGGGTGGCACCACCCCGAGGTCCTGTCCGCACAGCAGCCCCTGCTGGAGAATTTGAGCGTTTGCCGAATTGCAGCGCCGCAGGAAGCGCGGCCGCACCCGAGGGATACATTCACATCATCATGGATCGAAAACGAATACTGATCAATGAGAAGGAGCCGCACGAGGTCGGGGATCTGCGCAAGGCCTTGGTGGCCACCGGCTACGACGTGCGCATCGCGGAAAGCTCGGCGCAAACGCTGGAGCTGATCGAGGGCTTCAAGCCCAATCTGCTCATTTCCGAAGTGCGCATGCCGGTGATGGACGGCCCGCATCTGCTGCAGGAAGTGCGCAACCGGCCGGCAACCCAGGCGCTGCTCTTTGTGATGATCGGCAAGCTGCGCACCGTCGAAGAGCGGGTCAATATTCTGAAACTGCCGATCGACGATTATCTGCAGAAGCCGCTTGACATCGACGAGGCGGTGGTGCGCATCGACAATCTCATCAAGGAAATCGAGCTGCTCTCGGCCTCTTCGCAGCCACGCTGGCGCGGATTCAACGGCCACTTGAGCGAGATGAACCTGGTGGATTTGCTGCAGACCATCGAAGTCGGCAAGAAAACCTGCGTGCTCAAGCTGCGCGCCCATGGGAAGGAGGGCCAGGTCTTCGTCACCGAAGGCCAGGTCATCGATGCCGAGTTGGGTGGGCTGCAGGCACGGCAGGCGCTGCTGCGCATGTTCACGTGGAGCGACGGCACGTTTCAAGTGGAGCTGCGGCCGCACGAGCGCACTCGCATGCTCACCATTGCCAACCGCGATTTGATCTCCGAAGGCCTGACCCGGCAGCACCGCTGGCGGCAATTGACCGCGCAACTGCCGCCGCTGCACGCCCAGGTCATGCTCGCGCCTGCCGCCGCGCCGCCGGCGAACGAGGAAGAGCAGGCCTTGTACAACCTGCTGGAAAACGGCGCCGCCAAGCGCCTGCTGGAGTTGGTGGAAGAAAACCCGGCCGACGACCTGCGCACGCTCACGGTTTTCAAAAAGCTCTACGATCGCGGCGCCATTCAGGCGGTGCAGACCGCCAGCACCAACAAGAACGGCGAATCAACGCAGTGGCTCAAGCGCCTGCAGGAGGAGGTGCAAACCCGCAGTGCCGCACCGGTGGACGCCCTGTTCAAAGCCGTCATCAGGCCGGTGGAGCAGGCCCCGCAGCCGCACGAACGGCGGCGCGCCGACCGGCGCCAGCAGGCCGGCCGCCGGCAAGATGACCGACGCAGCGGCCTCTTGCGAAAGCTCTACCTCAACAAAAGCGAGCTGCTCATGATTCGCGAGAAATTGTCGCACTGACCCTGCCGGAGGCAGGCGTGCCACCCACTCCAGGAAACCCATGCGCATCGGCGAAATCGTCATCATCGGCTCCAATGCCAACGAAAAGCAGCGTTTTTTGGCCGCCCTCTCGGATGATTTGGCACTGACCACCCCGGATTTCAGCTTCGGGCGGCTCACCATTAACAACCAGCTCTTGCTGCATCTGTACGGCATCACCGTTCATCCGGACGCCAAGCCGCTCTCCTGGGATTTGCTGGGCGCCAAGATGTTGGGCTGCATCGTTCTCTTCTCCTGGCAGGATCTGGCTTCCTTTGAGCGGGTCAAACCGGTGATCGATCATCTGACCACAAGTTTCCGCACTGCCGTGGTGGTCGCGGCTCATCTCAACCATGAAAACATGCCGGATTCGGAATTGTTTCACAACGGCGGCATTGCGCTGACGCCGGAGGGCAAATTTGCCTTTTGTGATGTTGACAACGTTGAAAGCGCCAGGCGCGTGCTGCTGTCCCTGATCGATCTCTTGATTGACCGGAGCGACTGAGCCCCGGAGCCCCCGGCTGCGCCTTTTTTCCTCCACACGCCGCAACGCACGGCCGCCCCAGTTTTTTTACTGCGGCGGCTTTTTTTATTCCCTGCCGTTGTGTATATTGCGCCCTCGATTTTGGCGTTGAAAGATATCAGGAGATGCCTCGTGAACGTTTACAACAGCATTAGCGAGACCATCGGGCAAACGCCGCTCATTCGTCTGCAGCGGGTGACCGCGGGCCTCAAGTGCAGAGTCTACGCGAAAATCGAATACCTCAATCCCGGCGGCAGCATCAATGACCGCACCGCCCTGCGGATTCTGGAAAGCGCGGAGAAAGCCGGCAAGATCAAACCGGGCGGCACCATCGTCGAAGCCACCAATGGCAACGCCGGTGGCGGCCTGGCGATGCTGGCCGCGGCCAAGGGCTACCGCGCCATCTTCACGGTGCCCGACAAAACCAGCCAGGAAAAAGTGCGCATGCTCAAGGCGTTCGGCGCGGAAGTGATCGTCTGCCCGACCGCCGTGCCCGCGCATTCGCCGGAAAGCACGTTGGCGGTGGCGGAAAAGATCGCCAAAGAAACGCCGAGCGCCCTGTTCGCCAATCACTACGCCAATCCCGAAAACCCCGAGACGCACTATGTCACCACCGGGCCGGAAATTTGGGAGCAAACCAGCGGCAAAGTGAGCGTGTTTGTGTGCGGCATCGGCAGCGGCGGCACCATCTCCGGCGTCGGCCGTTTCCTGAAAGAGAAAAAGCCGGATATCAAAATCGTGGGCGTCGATCCGGTCGGCTCAATCCTGCGTGACTACTTCTATTCCCGCCAGCTTTCCACCAGCCAGCCCTATCTGGTGGAGGGCATCGGCAAAGATTCGATTCCCGCGACTCTGAATTTTGATTATGTCGATGAAATCCTGCCGGTCGGCGACAAGGAGTCGTTTGTGATGGCGCGGCGGCTGGCCCGCGAAGAGGGCCTGCTGGTGGGCGGTTCTTCCGGCAGCGCCGCGGTGGTCGCCCTGCGGCTGGCGCAGGAGCTGGCGGCCGATCAGCAGGTCGTCACCATCTTTCCGGACACCGGCTTGTATTATCTCTCAAAATTCTACTCCGACGAATGGATGAAGGAAAACCGCTTCTTCGATTTCGACAAGGCGCTGGTGCATCATTTGTTGGATTCGAAGAGCCGCAATCTGCCGGCGCTGCTGAGCGTGCCGCCGGACTTGACCGTGCGCGAAGCGCTGCAACGCATGGAAGAGCACAACGTTTCGCAGATGCCCGTCATCGAAGCCGGCATGAGCATCGGCAGCCTGGATGAGAGCGCGCTGCTCGGCCGCGTGCTGGAAGACGCCGCGCTGCTGGAGGAACACGTGCGCAGCGTGATGGAGGCCAGCCTGCCGGTGGTCCATCATGATGACACGCTCGAACACGCCAAATATTTGCTGGCGCGCGGCTATCCCGGCATTTTGGTGCAGGAGCAGGGCCAGCTCGTCGGCATCATCACCAAGTATGATTTGATCAATTTCATAGCCTGAACCAGGCGGACGCCATGCCTTCCTCCTCTGCGGGCGACGGCCCCCGCGGTTTTACCTTCGCCGAGAAGTGGATCATCTGGAGCGTGTTCTGCCTGCTGCTGGCGCTGAGCACAAGCCTGTGGCTGTTGCCCGCGCTGCTGCTGCTCTCCTGGAGCGGCGCCAAAATACGCGGACTGTTTTTGCAGCGCGCGGCCTGGCCTCGCTATGGCGCGCCGCTGCTGGCATTGATCATCGCCGCGGGTCTGCTGTGGTGGGCCGCACGCGGGAAAATCCCCTTGACTTTTTAGGCAAAGAGTTTATATTGCCCAACGTTTTGAATAAATCTCTGCGAATATTGTTGTTGTCAAACGCAACGCTGTGACGATGTTGGCTGTGGGAGCCGAAGACTCTTGTGCAAGAAGATTTGACCATCGTGCTGGTCTTGTAGGCAGTTCGCGATCATCCGACACCCGTTTCCGACTCCCCGCAAAAGCCCCCGGTTTCTGAGGAAGCAG
>JBBIKM010000165.1:0-13397 GCA_037445455.1 bacterium
AGTCTGGGCCGTATCTCAGTCCCAGTGTGGCCGATCACCCTCTCAGGCCGGCTACTGATTGTCGCCTTGGTGAGCCGTTACCTCACCAACTAGCTAATCAGCCATAGGCTCATCTCAAAGCGTTACCATGATAAATCACAATAACCTTTGCCAGAGCGCCCATGCGAACTCTCTGGAGTATTCGGTATTAGCCCCACTTTCGCGAGGTTATCCCAATCTCTGAGGTAGATTGCCTATGTGTTACTCACCCGTTTGCCGGTTTACTCAGGGTATTGCTACCCCTTTCTCCCTGACTTGCATGTGTTAGGCACGCCGCCAGCGTTCGTCCTGAGCCAGGATCAAACTCTTCGTAGTTTGTTTTCTTGACTCAAAGCAATTGACTTTCACAACGAAATGCTGTGCACGCTATGTTTTCAAAGAGCAAGTGTCACATCTGCGATTTCTCGCGCCGCGTTTATCGCGACAGCGCAAAATATAATCAAATGAGTGTCGGAATGCAACCTCTTTTTTGCATTCCTCCCAGAAATCTTTGACCTTGAATCAATCACCACCTAACGAATAATGATTGATTCAACTTACCTCCAACAAGAAATTCTCCCCCCAGACCGCTCTTCTCTTCGCTAGTCTATGTTAACGCGCGACTTGCACACGAATGATCACAACACAAAACAGTCGCCCGTTGTCATTCACAGAATCATCATAACATGAAGACAGCGAGTATCCCGCAATCCAACCGCCGCGATTTTGCGCAGGATTCAAGTCTAAATCTCACATCATCGTATACTTCCATCCTGGCTGAATCACCTACGCAGCGCTTCATCTAAAACTCCCGAAAAATCTACGCCGGTTTCATGCTGATTTATTTCTTCGCAGAAGGCTGCGGCTCAACCTGAATGGTAAACGCCTGTAGGCCTGTATTCTTTATCGCAAAGGTCAACTGTTGATCCTTCTTCGCCTTTTCCTCCGCCTCCTTCCTTCGATCACCAATGAAATCCACGACTTTCTTTGGGTCCGGATCCGTGGGAATCTGAGACAATTCATAGCAAGCATCTTCCGATTCAAAGGTCAGGGTGGCCTTGTCCGGACTCAATGCGGGTTTGTTGATCTTCTCTGCCCTCACCCTCTTTGCGCTGCCCTTCTCGCACATGGGATTGGTGACATAAAGCGCGTCCCCTTTGTTCGTCACCGCCATGGCTGTGTTGATCAGCTCGGTGCCTGCGGAAGTCTTGATTGCACTTTTCCCCTCGATGTAGTGCTCAATCTTTTCCTCGGGCTTGAGTTCCTTCTCGACGAGCTGCCTGGTCTTCTTGAAGTTGAACATGGTCTCGCCCTTTCATTGGAATGATGAACAAAGGTGGATTGACCCAGCATGAGCACTCATGCATACCGTATTTGAAACCGCAATTCCTGTCTGATTAGACCCGGATCCCACAAGCCTTTTCACAGCCTTCCCGCCGGCTCTGCTGGCAGGGAAACGGCTTCGCTTGCTCCCTGGCAAAATGGGCTGCGACAGCAGATTCCACCATTGTAGAGAAATCTGCTTGCGGATTTGCGGCTGCCGTGTTTTATTGGACGCAATCCAAACTGGTGTGCGTGAAACTCTTGTCCCGTTCCGCCTGAAGGAGGAAGATGAAATGAGTCGGACCACCAGCCTTGCAATTGCCCTTTTGCTTGCCGGAGTCTTGCCCATGATCTCCTGCGCTACCAAACCTCAACCTGCCGATCTCGTGCTGCAAAACGGCATCATTCACACCGTCGATTCCAACAACACCGTTGCGCAGGCCGTTGCCGTGAGCGGCGGTCGCATTGCCTTCGTCGGCTCCAATCAAGAAGTCGGGCGCCTGATCGGCAGCAAGACGCAGGTCATCGATCTTCGCGGCCGCACCGTGGTGCCGGGCCTGATCGACAGTCACTATCATTTTCAAGGCGTGGGCAAACGCGAGTTTGATTTGAATCTCGATGGCTGCACCTCGCTCGCCGAATTCCTCAGCCGGCTGAAAGACTGGGCGGCCGGCAAACCTGCGGGTGAATGGATCACCGGCCGCGGCTGGATGGAGGAAGACTGGCCGGTCAAGCAATTTCCCACCCGCCATGATCTCGATCGCGCCGTCGCTGACCGGCCGGTCTACTTGAATCGTGCCGATGGCCACATGGCCGTGGTGAATTCCAAGGCGCTGGAGATCGCGGGAATCAACGCGGCCACCCCCAACCCCCCAGGCGGAGAAATCTTGAAAGGCGAATCCGGCGAACCCAACGGCCTGCTTGTTGATCGCGCCATGGCGCTGGTGACGCGACACATTCCCACCAACTCGCGCGAAATGCAAGAACGCTATGCGATCGCAGCGAACGACGTCGCGCTCGCTTACGGCTTGACCACGGTGCACGACGCTGGCTCAGGGTGGGAAACTATCGATTTGTGGAAGTCCTTGTATCAACGCGGCCAGTTGAAAATCCGGCTGTACTCGTTCGTCCGCGGGCCGGGCGCCGATGCCGATTCCCTGCTGCAGCATGCGCCTGAGATCGGCTTGTTCGATCATCGCCTGACAATCCGTGGCATCAAGATCAGCGCAGATGGTGCACTCGGCTCGCGCGGCGCCGCGTTGCTGGAAAAGTATGCCGATGACGACTCCCACGGCTTGTTCCTCTTGAGCGACGCAGAGATCTATCCCGTGATCAAAGCCGCCACGGAGAAGGGCATCCAAATGGCGATCCATGCGATCGGCGATGCGGCGAATCGCAAGGTGCTCGATTTCTATGAAAAAGCGCTGGCCGAAGTGCCGGCCACGGCGCGACAAATTGCCGAGCCGCGCCATCGCATCGAGCATGCACAGGTTGTCGCGAGCGAGGATCTGCCGCGCTTTGCCAGGCTGGGCGTGCTGCCGGTGATGCAAGCCAGCCATGCCATCGGCGATCTTCATTTTGCAGTGCGGCGGCTGGGGCTGGCGCGCTTGCAAGGTGCCTACGCCTGGCGGACGCTCATCGATTCCGGCTGCCACATCGCCGGCGGCTCGGATGCGCCGGTGGAGGAAGGCAATCCCATGATCGAATTCTATGCGGCCGTCGCGCGCAAAGACACCACGGGGTTCAGCGGTGAGGGCTGGCATCCTGAACTCAAAATGACTCGGATCGAGGCCTTGAAATCGCTGACGCTTTGGGCGGCCTACGCGGCCTTCGAAGAAGAGTTGAAGGGCTCGATCACCGTCGGCAAGCTCGCGGATCTAAGCGTGCTGGATCAAGATCTCATGACCGTGCCGGAAGAGCAGCTCTTTCGCATCAAGAACATGATGACGATCGTGGGCGGGGAAATCGTCTATGATCGTGAACGGGGGGGAATCCTGATTCCGAGAAACTGAACGGCGCGTGAGGCAGAATGCAATCGCTGGAGATGAGGCGAAGGGCCATCGACTCTCTGCTTCCCGCCGGCGCAGCGGAAGGATTGGCACGTGCGCTTGCCGCAGCACACCTGGCGGCCGGGTCGCGGCTTCAATTTTGTGGAAAGAATAATTCAAGCAGCGTGGCGCGATGGGGGCGCGCAGCCGGCGCCGCGGTCTTGCCCCAATCGCGAGGCCGTTCGGCGCGGTCGCGTTGGTCGGCCGTGCCAAGCAATTGCGCAAACTCGAGCCCATCCACCACCAGCAGGGCCACCGTTGCCAGGCTGGTCAGCAGCAGCAGGCTGCCCGGCAGAAATATCTCCACCAGCACGGCGCCGGCGAGCAACAGCCGCACTTCCGTCGGGCCGATCTTGCCGCTGTCGATGCGGTAGACCTTCGCGATCGTGTAGTGCACCACGGCAATCAGCATGCGGCCGCCATAGGCCACCATGAAAATGATGGGCACGAATCGCAACGAATCGAAATACAGCGCCAGCCCTGCCGCCACCACGCACAGCGAAATCCAATCCATTATCAAGTCGAGCGCAAAGCCAAACCATTTGCGCGGGCGATTGCGAAAATAGGCCAGCCGGCCATCGAGAGAATCGCCCAGCCAGTGAAGGGCCAAGCCGGGGATCGCGCCGAGCAGCCACCAGCGATTCTGCCCCGCGGCGACCAGGCTCATGAAAATCACAAAGGCGCCAACCAGGCCAAGGCCGGTTAACATATTCGAAGTCACGAGTTGCGGCGTGCGCTGGCACAGCCACGTGATTGCCTGGCGCTCCTGCCGCCGCAACCAATTACTGCGCTCGCGCGTGTCGTTCTGGGTTGCTTGACGAATCATCAAAGCCTTTACCGGCATAACAGTCTCCAATCTGAGAGTCGGACTTTCTCTTCGTCCGTCAGCAACCGATATGCCAGCCATGCCGGCGCGCCGCATCTTTAAGAATCACCTGACCCGAGCTTGATTTTTCAGGTCACCCTGCTGAAAATCCGCTGCCATCGGCGCGGCGAACCACGGTCTCGCGAATTTGAGTGTGAAGCAAGTGACCGCAATCTGCGCAAGAGGTGTACACACGGCTCGCACTTGCTTTTCGCGCATTTTTTTCTAGACTATCGTCACCAAATTCGATCACCGTCATTGGACGCCGGCTGCGGAGCCGGCATGGTAAAGTGTGCCGGAAAGGAGAGATGCGATGGCAGAAAAGGTAATGGAGTTGACCGACGCCGCAGGCAACAAAGTGGAGTATCGGCCGGGCCTGGATGGCGTCGTCGCCGCACCCAGCACGATTTGCTCGATCGATGGCCAAAAAGGCGTGCTGCTCTACCGCGGCATTCCCATCGCCGAGCTGGCCGAAAACTCCACCTTCGAAGAAACCGCCTTCTTCCTGCTCTCCGGCCACCTGCCCACGCGCAGCGAGCTGGCTGATTTTGAAAACGCGCTCACCGCAAAACGCAAACTGCCGGAGGCCGTGCTCGCGCTGCTGCAATCCTTTCCGCCCACCGCCAATCCCATGGACCTGCTGCGCACGGCCGTCTCGGCGCTTGGCCTGTTTGATGATGCCCCTGCTGATAATTCTCTCGCAAAGAATTACCAGCGCGCGCTCAGCTTGATTGCCGCCTTTCCCGCCATCGTGGGCGCGATCCAACGCTTGCGCAAAGGCGAAAAACCCGTGCCGCCGCGCACGGATTTGAGCCATGCCGCCCACTGTCTGCATCAGATCAACGGCGTCATGCCGGATGAATTTTCCGCCAAAGTGCTCGACGTCGCTCTGATTCTGCATGCCGATCACGGCTTCAACGCCTCCACCTTCACCGCGCGCGTTTGCATTTCTTCACTGACGGATATGTATTCCGCCGTCACCGCGGCCGTGGGCAGTCTGAAAGGCCCGCTGCACGGCGGCGCCAACGCCGGCGTGATGGAAAACCTATTGGCGATCGGCAGCCTGGAAAACGTGGAAGGGTGGGTGATGGACAAGCTGCAGAGGAAGGAAAAGGTGATGGGGTTTGGCCACCGGGTCTACAAAACCTATGATCCGCGCGCGCGCCTGCTCAACCAATACTCGGAAAAACTCGCGCAAATCACGAACAACCTGAAGTGGTTTGAAATGTCCCGGAAAATGGAAGAAGTGATGGCGCGCGAAGTGAGCAGCCGCGGCATTTATCCCAACGTCGACTTCTATTCCGCCTCGGTGTACTACTATCTCGGCCTCGAACCTGAGCTGTTCACGCCGATCTTTGCCGTCAGCCGCGTGGCCGGCTGGACCGCGCATGTGCTCGAACAACTGCGCGACAACCGCCTTTACCGGCCGCGTGCCGTCTATCAAGGCCCACAAGAAGCGAAGTACGTGCCGATCGCGCAGCGCTGAAGCAATGCAGCGACTCCCCACCGAAACTTCTTCTTTCACGGTGAGAGGGAATCGCCCGGCGCAGCAACCGGCGCGCTGATTTCCCAGACAATCGCCAGTTCCGTTTTTTGGCCGCGAACCACGTCGACCAGGTGGCGCTTCACGCCCAGCCGTTCGTGCCACAAGACCAGATCATACTGGCCGGCGGGCACACTCTCCAGGCTGAATTCGCCCTTCTCGTTGGTGATGGTGAAAAAGCGGTGCGGCAGGACCAGCGCCCAGGCGCGCATCCAGTCATAGCCAATCTCACTGCGAATTTCCAACAAGCCGGGCTGGCGCAAGGTATCCGCCGCAACCGTACCCGCGGTTGGAAAGACAAAATTGAGCACGCTCGTGGCCTGCTCTTCAAAAATATCCCGGGTGACCACACCCTGCCAGCCCGGACGAAATGAGCGCAAATACCCGCGCGCATGATGCAGCGTGGCGTCGCGATTTTCAATCACCAACAGATCACCGGCCAGCAACGCTGCCACATGCGGCCGCAAAACGCATTTCGAGATTTCCAACGTGACTTCGGCCGGCGGCAATGAGTCCGGCCGGACATTCGCCAGAAACACCACGGCATTCTTCAGCTCCAGCTTTTTGCCAACTACCAGCGACTCGTCAACGATCATACTGCCGCACAGCGCGGAATTCTTGGTGACCGGCCGACCGGCTTCCAGTGCCGGCAGACGGTCAAGCGTCACCTTGCCCTTGATTTGCCCAAACGTCGCAGTGAAACTTGCGGCGCTGACGCACAAGAGTGCGGTCGCGAACAAGCGCGCGCCCAGCCTCATGGCCAACCTCCTTGCTCTGATTCGATAATGATTCTCATGCCGGCGGCGCAGCCGTCTCACCGGCGGCTCGCATTTGCGACGCCGGGATGGGCCCCGCCGTGACGGGCCCAAGGCATGCGGTTGCCGCACGCCGCTGCCGTCGGCATCGCACCCACGCGCCTAACCGAAAACCGGCAGCGAGGCGCCGGTGATCGCCTCCTCCGCAGCCAAGAACAAAATTGCGTGCGCCACGGCCTCAGGTTTCACCCAGCGGCTGAAATCCGCATTGGGCATGGCCTGGCGATTGGCGGGGGTGTCGATGGTGCCGGGAATAACCACATTGGCGGTGATGCGATGCGGTTTTCCCTCGGCGGCCAGCGTTTGGGTGAAATTGATAACCGCGGCCTTGGCCGCGCCATAAGCAGAAATGCCGGCGCCGCCGTGCTGTCCGCCCTGCGAGCTGACATTGATGATGCGGCCGGTGTTCTGCTGCTGCATCAGCGGCAGCACATGCTTGCAGCACAGAAAAACCGACTTCAAGTTCAACGCGATGATTTTGTCCCACTGTTCCAGAGACATGTTGGGAACTGTAACACCGCCGAAGAATCCTCCCACCAAATTCACCAACACCTGCACCGGCCCGAGCGCGGCGGTTTGCTGCACCATCGCCTGCACGCTGGCTTCCTCGACAAGATTGGCCGCAAAGCCGTGCAGCCGGCCAGCGGATGCTCCGGCCAGTTCTTGCAGCTTTTCAAATTCCTGTGGCCGGCGATAGGTTACGGCAACGCGGCCACCCGCCTGCAAAAACGCCGCGGTTACGGCAGTCCCCAAAGGACCAGTGCCACCGGTAATCAACACAACTTGATCTTGAAAACGCATCGATTTCACCTATGTGGTTTGATTTGGAAGGTTAGCCGCAAGTCCAGCGGCAGCGAAAAGCCGCCCGCAAAACCCGAGCCTCATGGCGCTGCTGCACATTGTGTTGCCACAAAAGATAACAAAAACTGCCTCAAGACATTTCCAAATCAAGAATCCAGCTCGAAACAAATTCCCCGGCGCGATACAAGACGCCGCGGTTTTGATATTCCGTTGGCGAGATTTGCAGCAGGAACTCGCTGCCGGTGTATTCGCCGTTGTTGGAGAAAAAGGTCGAGATGATGGCATCATCCACGAAGGCGAAATGCCCGAGCAGCTCGCCCAGCGCCGGATTGAAGCTGCGCCAGGCGGTGGACAGGCTGCCGGCCTTCATGGGCTTGATCTCGTAACGGTTTTCGATTTCTCCCAGGTTGGCGGTCAAGATCCAAACCTCTGGCGTGTGGACGATACGTGCCTCGCCGGCCACCGGTGTCTCACGGCCGGTTTGATCGACGAAGACGCCACTCGCCTCCCAACTGGCCGGTTGCAAAAGGTAGCTGTGCATAGTCCTTCGCCTCACACCTCATTCGGCTGTGCCGCTTGAGTTCTCAAGGAACCTCACCTCGCCCGCGCCGATCCGGAATCAGTGCCGGGCAATGCTGTTCGCCACGCGAATCATGGCAGCCAGACTGTGCTCCACGTCGGCTGCGGTGGTGGCCCAGGAGGAAACGCTGATGCGCATCGCGGTTTTGCCCTGCCATACCGTGCCGCCGCACCAACACGTGCCGTCAGCTTGCAGCGCGGCAATGACGCGATTGGTTGTTTCCGCGTCGCCGAAGGAAACCAAGACTTGATTCAAGACAACTTCATTGAGAATCTGGAATCCGGCAGCGCTCAGTCCTTCGGCAAATCTGCGGGCATGGCGGCAGTTGCGCTCGATCAAATCCGCCAGCCCCTGCCGCCCCAAGCTCAACAGGGCTGCCCAGACTTCCACACCGCGGCCGCGCCGCGACAGTTCGGGCGTGTAATCGGAAGGGTTGCGTTCCGGGCCTTCCGTCGGCAAATACTCGGCAGTGATTGCCATGGCAGCGCGCAAGTTTTCCGGATGGCGCACGAATGCCAGGCCGCAATCGTAGGGCACATTGAGCCACTTGTGGGCATCGGTCGCCCACGAGTCCGCTTGCGCGCTGCCGGTGAGCAGGGCCGCGTGTTGCGGCGAGGCCGCGGCCCACAGGCCAAAGGCGCCATCGACGTGCACCCACGCGCCTGCGGCGTGAGCAATATGGCAGATTTCTTCGATGGGATCAAAGGCGCCAGTGTTGATGTTACCGGCCTGCACGCACACGATTGCCGGCGCAGAGATTGGAGGAATGGCGTTGGGTCGCATGCGACCCTGTTCATCCACCGGGACTTTGATGACGCGGTTGCGGCCGAGTCCCAACAGCCCCAGCGATTTGAACAGCGTGGGATGTGCTTCCTCACCAACGACCACGGTAATCGGCGGTGCGCCGAACAGTCCCTCTGCCTCGACATTCCAGCCCACGGCCTTGAGCACCGCATGCCGGCCCGCAGCGAGCCCAGTAAAATTCGCCACGGTTGCGCCCGTGACAAACGCGCCGCCGCTTTCCGGTGGCAACTGCAGCACTTCGAGCAACCAGCGCAGCGCGACTTGCTCGATGACAGCCGTTGCCGGCGTCACTTTGTACAAAGCGCTGTTTTGATCCCAAGCGCCTGCCAGCCAGTTTGCGGCCAGCGCTGCCGGCAGCGCGCCGCCGATCACAAAACCAAAGAAACGCGGCCCGGCCATCGCCATGGTGGCCGGAGATCCGATTTCATCGAGTGTCTGCAACACCTGCCGCGGATCCGCGGGCCCGGGCGGCAGAGGTTGTTGGAAGCGTGCCAGTCCGGCAATGGCCTCGGGCGTGGGCGCAACGCTGCGCGTCTGAATGTCCTGCAGATAGTGGAAAGCACAATCAGCCGCCATTTCCAGCAATTCCTTCAAACGTCACTCCTTTTGCTGCGCGATTCACTGCCAAAGTGGAAGAAGCCGCGGCTCGAATTTTGAGCAATCCGTTTCTTACTCAACGCCGGCCGGGCATTCTGCAGTCATTGCACAAATTGCTTTGCGATTCTCAGCAAGTCCTGCTGGCTGCCGCTGGCAAAGTAGTCGGCCGCGCGAGGATGAAAAAATTCCAAATGAGCGGCATCCGGCAGATCACGGTGCCTCACTCGTGCGGCTACCAGCTTCCCATGCCAACAACTGTTGCGGGAAAATGTGCTCCGCCCCGGGCTGGAGCAAGGTTTGGTGATTGTTCGCACGACGCGGATCCGTTGCCACGGCGCTGCCGTGCCAGGAACCTGGCCGTGGATTCGGTGGCGTTGGTCATCGCCGCCGGCACGAACAGACAGCAGCGGCTTGCCGAAATACCGCGGCGTGGTGATACGATGCCGAAATATTGTGTTTCAAGCAAGCCCAAAAATCATTGGATCGCGCCACGCTGCGGCGATCAATCGAATTCAACGCGCTGGTCAGACTGATCCGGGCCCACGCGGCCGATCGCGATTTCAGCTTTGTGATAATTTTCTCCGCGCACCGGCGCGCCTGCCAGGCGCCGCAGCATCGCCAATTGGCCGACGTGCGTGAGCGCGTCGGCAATCGGCCCTTGGAAAATCTTCTCCGCGGGCTGCCCCAGGGCCGCAGGTGAGGCGAGATAGTCGTCGAACTTTTTCAGGGCCTGAAAGAATCGTTCGACTTCCTGCTCCCAGGGCAAGGGTGTCGAGTCATTCCACCTTTGTCTGCCTTCGGCCAGCGACAGTGCCCAATCGAGCAAGTCGCCAATGTGCGCCAGAATCTGCGCGGCTGTGCGCGTCGTCTCGCCGGCGCGGAAGGCGGCAAACCCTGCGGGCGCATTGCGCAATGCTTTGCCACCGCGATAGGCCAGCGTGGCAACGGTGTGGCGCAGCATCTCACGTTTCGGATCGGTCGCAATACTCATGGTTTGCTCCCAGGGGAAAGCAGCGCGCGCCGCACGCGTTCACCCAGCGTCGCCAGGCGCGCAACCGGTTCGTTACTGAACACCAAGCGCACGAATTGATCACCGTTCACCCGGCCCCAGTCGCGCATCGGCGTCGCGGCAATCCTGCCCTTCTCCAACAACAACTGCGCGGCGGTGAATGAATCATAACCCAGCTCTCTCACGTTCAGGAGCTGCGACCAGCCACCGGCAGCCGGGATCATCTCAAAATCGCGGAGTTGTTCGCTCACCATATCGCGCCGGCGTTGCCATTCCTGCACGCACGCCAGCAAGTCCTCCGGCGGAGTCTGCAGCGCCGCCAGCGCGCCGGCTTGCGCAATGCCGGTGGCGGTGACCACGTTGTAGATGTGTACGCGCGCCACGTCATTCATGATCGCCGCGGGCCCCGCAACCCAGCCCAAGCGCCAGCCAATCATGCGAAATTCCTTCGATACTGATCCCACGATGAGGGTGCGTTCCGCCATGCCCGCCAGTGCTGCCGGATGAATCAAAGGCCGGCTGTCGAACAAGATGCGTTCCATCGCGGCGTTGTAAATCAGCCAAAGATCGAACTGTTGACAGAGCGCGGCAATGGCCTGCCAATCACCGGCCTGCAGCACGGCTCCCGTTGGCATCGAGGGATTCATGAGAAACAGCGCGCGCGTGCGCTTGCTGATGGCGGCCCGCAGCGCCTCCAGATCGAGACGCCATTCGCCCGGTTCCGCCACCCACGGCACCAGCCGCGGTTGAGCGCCCGCCAGGCTGACGCGATGAATCATGCCGGCATAGGTGGGATCGGTGAGAATGACTTCATCGCCGGGATCGGTGGTGGCGAGCACGGCGTCAAACATGCCTTCGGTGCCGCCCGCGGTGATCACGACATTGTCCACGCCATAAGCCTGGCCGGTTTGCCGGTTGAGGTGTTGTGCCACCGCCTCACGCAACGCCGTTTGCCCGAGAAACGGCAAATAGCTGTTGTCCGCATCGCGGCCGATGGCGGCGCGCGTTGCCGCCAACGCGGCTGCCGGCGGCGCGAGATCGGTATCCAGATTTTCCAGGCGCAAGACTTCAGGATCATCGCCGGCAGCGGCGGCCATGCGATCAATCGCAAATCCCGGAATGTTCGCCAGACGCGCAACGGTCATTGCGGTTCTCCGGCAGCATGCGTTTGCAGCCAGGTCAGTGTTTCCTGCCAAAGCGCGGCACTTGCGGCTTCACGGAAAAAGCCGAAATGCCCAATTTGCCGCCGGCCAACCTCGTGCGGCTCGAGATGCCGGTGTTTCTTCTCAGTGCTGCCGTATGCTTGCATGAGAGCCAGCACCGCCGGCTGCGGCGCATAGAGGGCATCATCGGAAAAACTCAGGAACAGCAGCGGCAGGCGCACGGCAGCGAATCGCTCGCGCACCTCGGCGCGATAGCTCAAGACATAATCAGGATGGCGCCCCCAGCGCGCCCACTCAGCGGCAACGCCGCCCGGCAAATCACTTTCCGCGCCCATCAGCCAACCGGGGAAGTAATCGAACACGGCGATTGCGCCGGGAATCACCACATGCCACAGCGCCCAGATGAGCGGCCGTTGTTTGCCGTGCCACAGCTTCCAATAGCCGAACTGGCTGGCGACAAAGCAGGCGGCCTGCACCAAGTCATGGTTCTCCGCCAGCGGGAAAATCTGTCCGGCAACGCTGTGGCCAACGAGCAGAAGTTTTGGCGGACGGATTTCCTGCGCCGCCCACTGAATCACGCCGGCCAAATCCAGCTCACCCCACTCATGCAGCGCGGCGTGAAAACCTGCAAGGCGTGGCGGCCGGGAAGCACCAATCCCGCGATAATCAAAAGTCACCACCGGAAAACCGTGGTGCGCAAGATACTGCGCGAACCTGGCGTAATAGCCGCGGCGCACGGCAGTCGCGGAGGCAATGATCACCAGCGGTGCGGCGGCGGCAGCAGCGGGGAAAAAAGTAGCGGCGAGCGAATAACCATCCAGCGCTGGAATGCGCAAATGGTCATTTGGCGCCAGGCTTTGCGGCAGCGCCGCGGCACTGCGCAGGCGGATCGATTGCAGCTTTTCCGGATTCGTCGTGAATTCTCCTCCTCACAAGAATGCCGGCCCTTCGAGGCAGCCGGCATGGTCCCTGCCAAAGTGGATCGCGTGCTCATTTATCGACGAATCAAGTAAAACATTTTTTCCACTAGATCAAGTTCGGCGAGCCGAAAGACAGTTGGTTGCGGGCAACGGCCGGCCTTGCGCGCGAGCTTCGTTCGCCCTCTCTGCGCGGTCAGGTGGCCAGCCTGGCCTGCGGGCTGAGGGCAGCCGTACCGTTGCGCAAAACCCGCGAAAGCGCGCAGGCCTTCCTGGCAAGCCCGGCGAATTTTGCAGCCGGCACTATTTCATTTCCACTGCAACGATCGTCATGCCATCGTGCAAGGCCCACGCGCCCGCCCAGGACTTCGCTGCCCGCGCGAGATACCGAACGATCTTGCAGGGTTAGCAACTCATGCACCTCTCGCGGATTCACGCTGCTGCTGCCCGGAAAATCGTGGATGTGATCCAGCACTATGATCAACCTCGCCAACCCGCGCAGCCAGTCGATCGCCGCCACGCGTGGCCGTGCCGCCGTGGGAAGAATGTTCGAGCGAGGGGCAATTCCGCGCGACACGCGCGGCGCTGCATTTCGCGGCAAATTCGCGATTGGTGGCCACGATGACCCGCACCTTCACTTGCCATGCAGTGGTGCCGCCCGCCCGCTGAAATTCTTAACTCCTGCAGCACGCGCCGCCGTTGCACCCGGGTGTCCGGCGGCGGTTCACCGACTTCATCTTCTCACTTGGGGCGAAAGAAACCCCACGTTTCGAGGCGCGCAGCGACGCGGGCATGCCCCACGACGCGGTAACCAAAATGTTCGTAGAAAGAAACATTCCGCGTCTCCTCCGTCGTCATCGTCACTCCGTACGAAGCCGGATCCTCTTCGGACATCGCATGCACCGCGGCGAGAA
>JBBIKM010000166.1:0-13366 GCA_037445455.1 bacterium
TCTTTGAAATGAACGCGCTGTTGTGAAAGCAATGTTTCTCGCCAGCGGATGGAAACCACCCAACTGATCGAGAGATTCTGCTTCGGCGCGGTGCATTCTCAATTGTTGGCGATTTGCTTTGAGTTGCGGTTTTTCAGCCGAGTCTCTTTGAAATGAACGCGCTGCTTTGAAAACAATGATTCTCGCCAGCAGATTGAAACAACCCAACTGATCGAGAGATTCTGCTTCGGCGCGGTGCATGTTCAACTGCTGGCGATTTCCTTTGAGTTGCGGTTTTTCCGACTGTGGACAGACAACCTCTATTTCCGAGGAGAGAGAGTCATGAGACGATTGCCATTCCCCCTGTTGCTGTTGCTTGGCGCGCTCGGCTGGGCGCAACCGGACGATCAGAGCGCTTCCCGGCCCTCCTGGCAGGCCGTGCTCGCGCCGCCGGATGAACCCGGCGAACCGCTGCGCGTTTCCGGAACCGTGTTCAGTGAGGACGGCAAGAGGCCGGTGGCCGGCGCCACGGTCCACGTTTATCACACGGACATACACGGCAATTATTCGCGCGATCAGCGCAACGGCAATCAGGATCCTCGTCTGCAAGGGACGATGATCACCGATTCCAGCGGCCGCTATGAATATCGCACGATCAAACCCGCGCCTTATCCCGGCAGCCGCGTGCCGGCGCACATTCACTACGTGGTGACCGCGCCCGGCCACCAGCGCCGCGTATTCGAGATCGTGTTTGCCGGCGATCCCTTCGTGACGCCCAAGGTCGAGGCGCATGCACGCCGGCCAGGCAGCATCTACTCGCTGCAGCATTTGCAGAAGGACGCACACAACCTCTGGACCTGCGTGCAAGACGTAACGCTGAAGACAGAATGAAATGAAAAGGCACCGCGCGTGCCGTGAAGCCTGCCCGGCCCGTCGCCGTGCCGTTTCTCGTTTCACCGCCACCGCATTGCTGCGATTCCTTGCACTCTCAAACACAAAAGCCCAAACCGGAGTTTGGGCTTTTGTATTCTACCGTCAGAAGTTTTCAGAATGCGCCGCCGGCTGCCGTGCAACACCTCTGGTGTTCCGCCGGCAACGCGGCACTGCGCGGGACAAATCAGTACATGTCGTACTCCAGGCCGAGCACATTCACTTTGCCGTTGATGTGCTTGGTCTTGTCCGTGATGTTGCCGGAACCATCCACCACACCCTGGTGGCAAATGGTGCACGCGGTGATGGCAGCCGGCGTATGCCCGGTCGGCGGCAGGCCGTGGCAGGAACCGCACGGCGCAGAGCCGCTATTGACCCAACTGGGGGCTGCGTTGCCGCCGGTCATTACCTCGGCGGCAAAGCCGAAATTATTTGGTGACTGCGCCTTGCGCAAGGCCCAATTGCCGTGACAATAGCTGTTGCTGCAGGTGTTGGTGTTGAAATCATACACCACCTGCGGCACGCGCGCCCCGCCTTCGGTTGTGCGCGCGCCCAATGGGCCGGCAAAGACCGCTTCGGCGCGGGTATTGTCATCGATGTGATTGGGAACCGCAAAGCTGGTGGGCACCGCATGGCATTCCTGGCACACCGCCGCGGCGGTCAACTCGGTGAAATACGCGAGATGCGCCTGGTGCGCGCCCACTGCCGGCGAGGTCACCTCGGTTTCATCATCCAGGCCCTTGGGCGGTGCGGAATTCTTCAAATCGGCCGCGCTGGCAGCAGAATTACCGTGGCAGGTGTTGCAGGCCTCGGGACCGTTTGGTTGCGCATGGCAGGTCAGGCAGGAAAAATTCCCTTTGACCAGGCTGTAGTCCTGACCGTGACAGGACTGGCACGAATTCAAATCATAGCTGTTGCTTTTCAAGAAGGCATAATGCGAGGCCGGTCCAGCGATCCAATTCTGCGGGTGCGGATAACTGGCGTGACAAGCTTTGCAGGACACGCCGGAGCTGCCGCCGTCATATTGTGCGCCGTGACAGGCCTGGCAGGCGGTCGCATCGTAATTCTGCGCTGCCAGCGCCTTGCCGTGAAACGCCGCGGCCGCGGGATTCACCCAACCCGCCAGATGCGGATAAGTCGCATGGCAGGTGCGGCAGGAGACGCCGGAGGTGCCGCCGTCAAACTGGCTGCCATGGCAACTGTTGCACAGGTTGAGATTGTAGTTCACCCCGGCCAGCGTTTCGCCGTGAAAGTTGGGCGAGGCGGCATTCACCCAGCCCGGCGGGTGCGGATACGTGACGTGGCATTTCCGGCAGGAGGATTCCACCAGACCGCCCTCGAATTGGCTGCCGTGGCAGGGCCGGCAGGATTTGGCATCATAACTCTGTGCGGCCAGCACCTTGCCGTGAAAATTCGCAGAGGTCGGATCAAGCCAGCCTTCGCCATGAACGTCGACTTCGTTTTGCGCCGCCGTCGGCGCCTCTTGCGGATCACTGCAGGCATTGAGCAGCAGCAGTGACAGCCCCAAGAGCGGTAAGAGAAGTTGCTTCATCTTGGCTTTCATAGTCATCAGGCTTTTTTCAAATGATCAACTTGTTTCCCTCGGGCGCCTCGCCGGCCAGCCACAGAGGGCCGCGAGACAACGTCTGTGACCAAGCGAGAACTGCTGCAGCAATGTTTCTGCGACCGCCTGGCCGTTGCATCAATCTCCTCGGAGTTTTCACGATACTCGAAGTTCCGCAGACCCCGGCTCCGCCGAGGTTCGAGCATGTTGGGACAGACACAGATGGCCAGATCAACGCGGCCGGCGCTGCGGTCGCGCGAGGCGTTTCACTGCATGCCATGACAATAACCGCAGAAACCAATTCCCGCCTTCTGGGTGTTGGTGTGGCAGTTGTAACAGGTGGAGCCGGCATTGGAATGCCACTCGCCGTTCTCGTTGCGGAAATTGGCGGGATGAGTTTTGGGATCGTTGCCACGGCCCGGGGTGCGGTCGACATGGCACGTGAGGCAAACTGGATCGCGGCCTTCGACATCATGGCAGGCGGCGCAGGCTTCGATATCGCGGCGCGCCAGGGTGGCGTGCTGGCCGCCGCCGGTGCCCACGCCGATGCGCGCAAAGTCGGGCGCGCGGTGCGAGAGCGGAAACGGCGCGGCAAAGCCCGCGTCCTGGTTGCGGTTGTGGCAGTCGGCGCAAAAGGTTTGCTGATTGTGGCACGAATAGCAATCGGATTGCTTGGCGCGCAGATCGAGACTGTGCACGAAGAGGTAATTCAGCTCGTGCACGTTCTGCTTGACCAGCGGATTCCTGCCGGAAGGCGCCGGGCGATTCTCCGCCAGGCTGCGGCGCAGATCGCCACGCGTAAGCTGCAGCGTGGCCTCGGCGTGGCAGGTCTGGCAGAAATTATCGGTGTGGCATACTGCGCAATCGCTGCTGGTGTGATCGGCGCGGATCAAGCGCTTGTGTTGCTTGGCCCAATCCGGCGCGCGATGGGTCAGCGGCAGCATCGTCTCCACCCGCGGATGGCATGACTCGCAGGCATTGCTCGCGGTCACGTCGTTATGGCAGGTGGAGCAGGAGGCCATGGCCGGCAGGTAGGCAACACTCGGTTTCTCGGATTTTTCAATGCCGGCATGACAGGCAGCACATTCGAGCTTTTGGCTTTCGACATGCTGCTGGTGGCTGAACACGATATCGAGCCGTGCCGGCGCCGCAAAGGCTGCGAGATTGTCGATATCGGTATGGCAGAATTTGCAGTCTTCGGTGTTCTCGCTTTCCACCTCGGCGTGACAGGCGCCGCATTCTGCGTGTTTCGGAAACAGCAGGTCGGCGGCGTTCTGGCTGGTGGTGGCCGCGGCGTGGCAGGCGCTGCATTCGGCGCCCGCTTCTTCGACGTGTTTCTTGTGCGAGAATTTGATCCTGGCCCACTGCTCGACGGGATCATCCCAGGACGAAGACGGCCCGCCCCAGGCCCACGCCAGCGTCAGCGCGCCCAAGGCTCCCGCCAGCGACAACAGCAGAACGTGAAACGTGCGCCCGCGCATAAGTGAATTCTCCTTCCTCCTCATGATGACGCCCCCAGCCTGGTGAAGAACCAATACTGCATGCGGAACAGAAAACGGACGTCATTGGAATAGTAGCGATTGTGCAGCATCTGCACCTGGCCGTCGAGCGTGAGGCGGTTCCAGGGCCGCACCAACAGTCCGGCCGCGCCGGAATACAGCGATTCGCGCGAGCTGGCGCCGGCCTCCACCTTGTAGGAGGCCCAGGAAAGCTGCAGGCTGGGCAGGAACAAGCCGGTGCGGGTGGGATAGTACAGCGAGGCATTCAGTCCGTCGAGATTGCCGGCATAGCCGCTGCGATGCACGAAATTCAGGCCGCCGTATTTCAAATCCGTGCCGGCCGTCACGCGAAAGGATTGATCGCCATCATAGAAGATGCCGGCGAGATTGCCGTAAAACCGCAGCGCCGGCTGATGCTGATAATAGAACCCGCCTTCGAGTTCATGATTGTCTTTGACATTGAAAACTGCGAACAGTGAGTTCCACGGCAGATGCGGTGAGCGAAAGATGTAATTCCCGGTAATCGACAGCCTGGGCGTGACCTGCGAGCGGCCGGAGAGTTCGGCGCGGGTGACTTCCTGGGCGTGAAAATCGAAGTCGCTGCGGGCATAAAGTGAGGTCCTGGCATCGACGAACCAGGAGGCGTCGAGCGAGGCCATGCGATAGGCACGGTCCGCCGGGGAGACATATTGCGTGAACACATTGCCGATCGAGTCGGCGCGCAGGGCATCGTAGCCGGGCCGCAGTTGCCGCTTCTCGAAAAAACTCAGGCCCAGGTTGAGATCGGCGTTGGGCAGCCACACGGCCTGGCCGCCGGCCATGTAGTTCTTGTCGAGATCATCGCTGAGTTGCAGGCGCTGATCGGCCGGCAACAAGCCGCCGCCAAAGGCTTTGAAGCGCAACTGGCGGCCGGCGCGCACTTTGATTTGAGCGCCGTCGATGGTGCCCACGGCCACGCCGCTGAACACCGGCTGCCGTCCCAACTGCACATCGACGCGCTTGCCCAGGTTCTTGAATTCCAGCGCGAGGTGGTACATCCGCACCTTGCCGTCACCGGCCAGGCGCGTGTTGAAATCCCGGTCGAGCTGGCCGTAGGTGCGCAGCGCCACATTCTTCCCGCCCAGATCGAACTGAAACGCTTGATAGGCCCGCGCGTGTCCAGAGTCCACCGCCAGCGAATCGCTGCGCTCATAGGCATAGAATGAACTGGTCAGGCGCCCGGAGAGGGACTGCGCGCTCAGCGCGGCGGGTAAAATTGCGGCCAGCATCAACCTCCACAACTGTTTTCGTCCAATCATGAAGCCGCCTTTCTCGTCTGGTGAGACTTCAACATCGCCCAGCCGCCCGCGGGGCGCGAGCGGTGAAAACTGCAGTGTGAGAAATATGAAGTGTCTGGGAACAACCTCGGGGGAAAGCGTTGACTGCACCGGCGCAGGCGTATGCAGAGACGGCCGGCACTCCAGAAGTGACTCCCGGCGGAACGAGTGCCTCCGCGCGGTGCGAGCTGTGGCTCCCGGCCAGTTGTGCACTTCCCTGCCGTGCCAGGCAGTTCGCGGGACCGTGGCGCACCTCAGCCGCACACCGTTCGCTGTTTACGCCTTGACGCATCAACACCTCGCCTTCCTGACTCGTGGGTGAGCAATCAATGCCTGCGGCGCAGAGAACGTGCAGGCAGGAACTGATTGTTTCATTGCAGGCCGGCAGCCAAGAAATCGCGCGAATGATAACAAAATTTCGCGCGGAAAGCAAGTGCTTGCTGGCGATCCACCCTAAGCCAGGCGGACAGAGTGGACCGGCAACACTGGATGCAGCATGATCTTTGGCCTGCGGGCGCGCCTCGCTTTCCGACTTCATCATACCAGGGCTGAATGGCAACCCAACCGGTTCGTCCGGCAAATCACCCGCAAGCAAGTGCCGCCGCGCAGGGAGCAATCAGCAATCAGAAGCCTGCTCCTTCGCGCCACAGCGGAGGCTGCCATTACAGCGCGGCTTTTTTCGCCGCAATCGCATGGCCGGGTACAGCACCGTCTATTTCAGGAACGTCATTCGCCTCGCCTCAGTGAACACGGCGCTGCCATCTTCCGCTCTCAGAATTGTGCGATAGAAATACACGCCGCCTGCCACGAGGCTGCCGGCGTCATCGCGGCCGTTCCAGGTCACCGTGTGCGCGCCTGCGGGCATCTGGCGGACCAGCAGCGTGCGCACCAATGCGCCGGTTTCAGAATAGACCTGCACGCTCACGCTGCCGGCTTGCGGCAGATCAAAGGAGATGGTCGTGCTGGGATTGAACGGATTCGGATAATTCTGCCGCAGCCGCAAGCTGCCGGGCTGTCCCGCTGAACTCGATTCGGTGACCGGCGGCGAGGCCGCGCCGGTGCCGGCGTAGCATTCCAGCTCAGCGATGCGATTGTTGTCCTTGTTGTTCTGATCCATGCGAATGCGGAAATAGCGCGCCGCAAACGCGCCGCTCAGCGGAACATCTTGCGTGCCGGCGGCACCAGCCGTAACCGTCGCGACCGTAGTCCATTCACTGTCATTGCTGCCGCCGGTGTTGGAGATCTGAAACCGAAACCGCCGCGCGTAATAGTTCTCCCGCCATTTCACTACGCCGCGGGTGAGCGTGTAGGCTGCACCCAAATCCACCCGCAGCCAGGTATTGGGACTGGTCTTGCTCACGCTGGCGCTGCGCCAGTAGGTGCTGGCGTTGCCATCTACCGCGCGGCTGGGAGCGTAGGACCCATTCGTGCTCGAGGCGGTCGCCGGCCGATTGTGTGCGAGATTGCCACTGGCCGGCGGCTGACTCGAGGCCATGGCAGTGAATGTTTGCGGAGAGTCTAACAGGCCAGCGGCAGTGGCGGTGACGGTATTGGTGCCGGCGCTGGCACCGAGCGTCAACACAGTGGCAGCCTCGCCATTGCTGTTGGTGAATTGCGGCTGACTATTGGAAAGAGAACCACCTCCGGCTGTAACCTCAAACGTTACCGCGACGCCGCTAACCGGATTGCCAGCCGCATCGGTTGTGCGCACGACAAACGGCGCTGCCAGGATGGTGTTCACCGCGCCGGTTTGCCCATCTCCCGAAACCTTGGCCAACTGCGTCGCCGGTCCGATGATCTTGAAATTGCCATCACTGCCATCGGTAGGATTGCCGTCAGCCGCATCTGAAACGCGAATGCGTCCCTGGGTCGTGGCGGGCACGTTGATTGTCCAGGCAAAAGAACCGGAATTGGGCACACTGCCCACCAGCTCCTGCCAGCTCGCGCCTGCGTCACCGGAGTATTCGATTTTCACGGGATCGGCAAAATTGAAGCTGTTCCACGTGAGGTTCTGCGTCGAGCCGGCGGGCCAAGCCTCGTTACCGTTGGGCGAGGTAACCGTCAACGTTGGCGAGGTGGGCGCGACGTTGCTGACAACCGTGAAGCTCTCGATGATCTGGCCGTTGATGTTCTTGAAATAGAAAGTGGCCTTGTTGGGCTGGCCGTCGACGTTGAAAGTGGCGAACAGCGCGCCGTATTGCGAGTTTTGTGATTGCGTGTAGACCTTGGCCCAGTAGTCCCCAAAAACTGACTGGCTCACGCCCTTGCCCTCTCCTCCCAAGCCGGAAATCATCACGAAAGTTCTGCCTTTTTCGAGCTGCAGGGTGTTCGAGGTGCTGGCGATGGTTTGAGTCGTCATGCTGCTGAGCAGATGGGTACGGGCATAAGAGTGGCAATGGCCATTGGCAATCAAGGACCCGCCCAGCCGCGCTTCTTCATACACGCCATAGCCCGTGCCATCAGGCTTCTCGCAGACTTGCAGGGCGTACATGTTCTTGTGCCAACTGCAAATGCTCCAAATGGAGTTGTCGGCCGCCAACTGGTCGCGGATGAAAACATCGTGGCCGCTGCCGCGGATACCCGGGGCCACCAGCAGGATGAACAGGCCTTGAAAATTCAGTGAGGATTTAACACCCAAATCACCGCTCCACGTGATACCGGCGCGATTGAGGCGGTTGATGAGAGCCTGCTGCAATCCGCCGGCGCCGTCCCAGTAGTCGCCGTCATCGTCGCCGATGGCCGCAAAGTAGGGAAAATTGAGGCCGAGGATTTCCGTGACTTGGGCATCCCATTCCGCGACACTGCCCTTCTGGTCGATGTCACCGGAATGGATCACGGCCTGTGCGCCTTCGGTTTTGATCATCTGCAGGACAGCCCGGTCACTCTCTCCCAGGCCGCCGTCTGCCATGATCGCGATTCTGAAATTTGGAGGGGTTTGGGTGTTGGATTGAGCGAGCAGCGGAATCACAGGCAGCAACACCAGGACTACGCTCAGTCTGATGGCGGCTGCACGCTGGCAGGTGGAGTGTTTCGTATTCATGAGGTAATCCCCAGCAATACCATGCACGCAAGGCCTTTGTGGGTCCTCTGCAAATGTCGCCTTGACGTACTGCACGGCAGGTAGTCGCAGAAGAAAATGGCTGCGCCCTTGTATGCCACAAGAACGCAGCCACTGGATCAAACAACCACTGACCGGCCGGCGGCGCGACTCTTCCCAGCCATGGCGCCCATGCCGGCGATCAGGTTGGAGGCAGGGTTACTTCATCATGACCATCTTCTTCATCGCGGTGAATTTGCCGGATTCAATGCGATAGAAGTAGACGCCGGAGGGCAGCAGGTTCCCGCTGTCATCCCGGCCGTCCCACACGACGACATGATACGCCGCCGGTTGAGAACGATCCACCAAGCGCCGCACCTCCTGGCCCAGCGAGGAGTAGATGACCAACGTCACGTGGCCGGGCGTCGGCAGTTGATACTGGATCGAGGTCTCGGGGTTGAACGGGTTGGGATAATTCTGCTGCAGCGCAAACACCGTGGGAATGCCACTGCTGCGATCGTTGACCTCGGTGATCGACACCGGCAGTTCCGCGGAAAAGGCGCTCTCGTTGCCGGAGAAGTCGAAGGCGGAGAGACGATAATAGTAGTTCTGGCCGCCGGTGACTTCGGTATCGAGATAAGTGGTGCTGGTCAACGTCTTGATCGGCGCGGTGCCTTTCGGGTCAAAGCCCGGCAGGGTGCTGCGATAGATCGCAAAATACTTGAAGTCGGCGTCGATGGGATCGTCCCACTTCAAGCTGACTTTCCGATCCACCACGCTGGCCATCACATTGCCGGGCGCGAACGGCGCCAGGTTGTCGACGGAGTAGCCGCTGTCGGGCGCGGTTTCATAGACGATATTGCGCGCCTGGCCGGAGATGAAGAACACGGACCAGTGCATGCCCGCGGCGGTGCTGTCATACAGCGTCGGCGCCACCACACTGTACATCTCGTAGCCGGTGGCCGGCAGCCACGCCACGAAATCCCACGTGCCGAATTGGTTGACGGTGTAGCGACTGCCCAGCGTGCCCGCCGAGGCCGCGGCGATCATGTCCTGCTTGGAGCCGACCTTCGTGCCCAGCGCATTGCCCGGGTTGTCGACGCGGCGCCATACCGAGTAGCTGGTTACGGCATTGGTGGCAGAGGCGGCATCCGCGGCAAACTTGGACCAGGACACGCGCACTTGCTTGCCCTGATCTTGCGGGATGTCTTTGATCGACACGATCTTGCCGGCGCCAATGTCGCCCGTGGTCAGCGTTGCAATCGAACGCCGCAAGATGGCGATGGAGTAAGCTGCATTGTGCGCGCCAAAGCTGCGGTCTTCCTCAACGAACCGGAAGTTATACCAGGCTTTGGCCAGGTTCTGCCGTCTGAGAATCTCCGCCGGCGTCATGCTGGCATCCCACTTGTAGTTGGCATTGACTTGGGCAGTGGTGGAACGCGGCGGCAGCAGCGAATCCAACTTGTGCAGCAGGCCTTCGATCTCATGGCGGGTGCTCTCGATGGTGCCGTTTTCGTCATAGTCGGCTTTGGCCATGATATCGTCGAAGGACTTGATCGGGCCATGGCACTGCTGGCACACGGCCACATTCTGCACGCCGTCCGCCTCCATTGCAAAGGTATGGCCGCCGATCTTGTCATGCCCGGGTTGACCCGCTGCCGGCGTCGCCGCCATATGGCAGCTCACGCACGCGTCGGTGAGCGCAAACTTGTGGCCCGAGCTGCCGATCGGGAGACCATACTCGACGGCATTGGAACCGTCCAGCATGTCAGCCTGATTGCTGTAATGCGGACCAAAAAACGTGGAGAGGTTGGCGGGATTCGCCACATAATCATTGGCGTCGCGGCGGGCAATATGGCACTGCATACAAACCTTGCCCATGCCGCCGTAATTGACCACGGTCGTGGTGTCGCCAAGCTGCACGTCGCTCAAACTGCGCACCATGTGGGGCAGGAGCTCCGAACGGTGTGGATCATGGCACACCGCGCAACTAATCTGCGAGAAACCGTTCTCCGGACGGGTGTCCGGCGTCTTGGGGTCGATGCGGCGAATGAAGCCCCAACCCGAGTGACACTTGGCGCAGCCCGAAGAAGCAGGCCGGTTCGCCACCGACTCGAATTCCGGGCTGAAAATGCCGTGCGTCGAGTTCTTCCACTGGGTGTTGATGCGGTGGTAGGGTTCCTCCTCATGACAGTAGCCGCAGGCCGCCTCATCCAGACTCATGGCAATCGCGGTCTTGTCGCCCTTGTGCTCGCTGCCCGGGCCGTGGCAGCTTTCGCACTGAATGTTCGCGCGCGCCGCCAGTTTGGGATAGTTTGTCTTCATCGCGGCCCAATTGCCAGCTTGCAGCACGGTTGGGAAAGCCCAGCCGAGTTCCCTGGCGACATCGTCGAATCCGTCGTTTGCCGCCGTGGGCTCCGGATCAAAGCCGGTGGTGTGGCACTCGATACAGGATTCCCCGTAGTGATCGCTCGCCTGACCGTCAATGGCGCGGGTAAAGAAGGTCGCATGGCCGGTCTTGCTCCATGCATTGAAGTTGTCGTTGTGGCAAAGCACGCACTGCGGAAATTCCCGCGGCAGCCCGTCCATGCCACCGACGCCGACAAACTTCGCGGAGGTAATCGTCTTGCTGGCGGGCGCACTCGTGCCGGCCGAGGTTGTAATCACCAGCTCAACCGTAAACTTGCCGGGCACATCCGGCTTGAACGTCGTCTGCCGCTTGTTGGTGCTGTCGAGCGTCGCGGCAGACCCTGCCGGCTTGGACGTCAACGTCCAGGCCCAGGTGGTCGCCTCGGCGTTGCCCAGCAAATAGACAACTTGCCCCACTCCCACGACCGGCAGGCCGGTGGAACGCGGCGAGGTCCAGCCCAGATCGTGAATTTCCTGCGGGCTGTAGCCTTCGACCTTGATGGTTGCCGTCGGCGCCTGTCCAAAGGCGACCTGGGCCAGCATCATCAGGACGACTGAGAGTTCGGCGCTAATCTTTAGCACTCTTCTCATAACCACCTCCAGTTAAGACATCTCACTACACCTTCGGTTAGAAACCATGCACCACAACTGTGGTTGGGGAATATATGTGCGAGCCGCACACCTCCTTTCAGAGATGGTTTGACCTGGATTCCAGACGATTTGACGTTCACATATAGGCAACACTTGTGCCCGCAAATGTATCTGAACCGGGTTCAATTTCGCAGCATAACCTCTTGATTTTTGGCCTGCATAAATCCGTGGCAACGGCGCGCTTTTTCCAATCTTGCGAAAGGTGGGGAGAATTTTCCTGAATCTGCGAGAAACCTCCCAGGCTCGGTCGGCCCCCCTTTCTCATTTTTCTCGAAAGCGGGAATATTCACCCCATCGCTGGCTGCAGGCCATCGATATCACCAGATGCGTTTGGCCTTGCGCGCGGCTTGTGCCGTCACAAAAAAAGCCGGGACCCCGCAGTGCAGGGTCCCGGCTTGCATCAATCGCTGAAGTGCGCGAATTGCTATTTGAGCATCAACATCCGGCGCACCGCAGTGAAGTCATTGACCTCCAGGCGATACAGATAGACGCCACTGGCCACGCGCGTGCCGTGCTCATCCGTCGCATCCCACAGGATTTCGTAGCTTCCCGCAGGCCTGTGCTCGGATAACAGCGTGCGCACCAGGCGGCCCATGGCATCATACACCGCCAGCTTCACCTGCCCTGCTTCCGGCAGGTCAAAGTGGATCAGCGTCGTTGGGTTGAAGGGATTGGGATAGTTCTGCTGCAGCGCATAGTCTTCCGGCACTGCCGCCGTCGCCGCTGCACCGCCCTGCTGCGCGGGCGCCTTCGCCAGCTCATCGACACACTCTTCCAGCACAATGCCTTCGCCGTCAATCACCAGCGTGTTGGCATACTTCGTTGCCGCGAAAGTGGTCCGGTCGAGCACATAGAGCCCACCGTTGTTGTTCGAGGCGTAGATCGTGCCGTCCTGCTCGGAGAACGCGATGGATTCCATGCCCAGCATGGTGCTGCCGACTTGCGTGCCGACACCCGTGGTCAGGTTGACCCGGTAGATCTGCCCGCTGCCGTATTCGGAGATGGCATACAACACCGGCGGAGAAACGGAGTAGTCGAACTCCAATCCCTCAAAATCTGGATTGCCCGAGCTGGCAATCGCGCTGGAATAAAGTTTCACCACCCGCGCGTTGGAGGGATTGATCTTCACCAGCCGGTCGCCGTTGACGGTCACACCATAAAGGTAACCATCATTCCGGTTGTAGGCCAGGCCGTTGATGTCATCCACTCCCACCCCCAGCGAGGTCCGCGTGTAACCCACACTTTTCGCCCGGCCGGTATGGAGATCCAGGACAAACAGTGCAGACACGCTCTTGGTGTTGGAGATGATATAGGCCTTGCCCGGCGTCGGGTGAGAAGTCGCTGATTCAGTGTCATCGCCGATCGGTTTGCCCACGGTGAAACCGCTCAACAGCGGCGTGCCGGGCATGGGGCCGTCATAGATGATCTGATTCGCCACCACTGTCAGCGTGCTGGACTGGCCGTCCAGCTTGACGCGGGAGAGTTGGTTGTAGTCTTCGTCGGAGATCACGTACAGATAGGAGTTCTCACAGCCCGAAGACGGCGTGACCGTGGCATCGTCCTCGTCATCCTCGTAGGGCGCGCCATTCTCGTTGTTCGGGGCCGAGTCCGGATCCGGTTGATCCGAAGCCGTCACCTGCGCCACGTTGGTGTAGTTGCCCGTGGCATTCACCACGGCTTGATAGGTGAGATTGGTGGTGACACCGTTCGCGAGGCTGGCAATCGTCCACGTCAGAGTCGGCGCACCGGCCGCGCTGCGGCTGGTGCCGCCCGCAATGCTGCCCGCCACATACGTGAAGCCGCTCGGAATCACATCGCCGACGCTCACGTTGGTCGCGGTGCTCGGGCCACTGTTGGTCACGGCAATCGTGAACGTGACCGTCGAGCCAACCGTAGCCGTGGGATTGTTCACGGACTTCTGCAGGCTCAGATCCGCCACGGCTTGCGGCGTGACGGTGGCATCGTCCTCGTCATCTTCGTA
>JBBIKM010000167.1:0-13101 GCA_037445455.1 bacterium
GGGGCTTGGTGATTTCTCTTGATGACGGCGTTTCCAGGGCGTTGCCCTGCGCTATTACCTTTCGCCCCGTCGGGGCTGGTTGGCTGTGAATCAGAATTCGATTTCACGCTCCATCCTGATTTGCCGTCAAGCAGCAAATAACTGTTTGGCAAAATTCGTCGTCTGCGGTGACCATCGGCGGTGGAGTTTTTCCACCGAAATGCGCCGAAGTCACCAGGCCTCGCCGCAAAAGACTTTGGCAGGATGATTCGTCGGCGGTATTATTTTGAATCGTTCTGCCGAAGAATGATTCTGCCATGAACTTTCAGAATTTCATTCGATCTGCTTGCGCCTGACGGCGCAGTATGAAGCACTCAGCGCACGAGCAGGAGCTTGCGCACTGCGGTAAACCCTGCACTGGTCATTTTCACCAAATAGAGGCCGGAGGCCACGGCCCGGCCGCTGTCATCGTCGCCGTGCCAGCGCACACGATGCCGGCCGGCTGCAGCCACACCTTCCAGCAAAACACGCACGCGGCGGCCGGCGGGATCGAAGATCGCCAGCTCCACCGCTGCGGTATGCGCCAGTTCAAATTCAATCTCAGTGGCAGGATTGAAGGGATTGGGATAATTGTGCCGCAGGACGAAGGCCGCCGGCCCGCCGGCGGCAGGCGCATCCACCTTCACACTGCGCGGATGGCCATAAGACAAGTCTTCAAAATAAAGCTCGCCTGTGGCCGCGCCGGTATTCAACACAGACAAATCCTCCCAGCGCAGGGGCGCGAGCGCGGCGGCGGCAAAACTGTGCCCCGCCAGATTCACGCTGTCCTTCTGCACTTCGAATTTGAGATTGCGCCAGCCGGTCCAATCGAGGCGTTTTTCCCAAACATAAAGCCGGCCGTCCCTGGCGCGCACCTGCCAGCGCAGCGTGTTCCCGCTGGCGTCGCCAAACACCAGCAGGCTGGCGAGATCATTTTCACCCAGGACCAGCGCATCCGTCAGACTCATGTACACGGCGCCGTTACGATTGGGCACGAACGCATAGCGCAGCCGGCCGGCAGTGGAATCGCTCACCACAAAGAACGGCACCAGTGAAAGATCGGTGGAATCAGCCACGAAGTTGTTGCTGCCGGCATGCAGCCGCGGATCGCTCAGCATATTGTCGGTGGCGGAAAACGCGCTGCGCAGCTCCAACACTTCCGGCGCAATGGCGGTTTTGAATTTCCACTCCAAAGCTTGCGGCAGGCGCTTCCCTTGCGCATCGCGCACTTGATCGGAAAGCTGCACGGTGTAGACGCGATTCCCCAGCAAACTGCCGACCGGCACCAGACTGTACTTGTACAAATCGTTTTCACGGGAAAGGAAAACCCGCATGCCGGCGGGATTGCCCGGGAGCGCGAAGATTTGCAGCGCCGGTGGCAGGAGTGAGGCCATTGCCATCTCGCGATTAAAGCGCAGCTCGACGACGTCACGCACGAAAACTTGTGTCTGCTTGTTGGCCGGCGCGAAGTCCACCACCGCCGGCGTTGCAGAGTTGAGCGGCATGGTCGTGAAGCTCCACTGGAACGTGCCGCCTTCCAAATCGTGCCCGAACTGGTCGCTCGCCGTGCTGTCAATCGTCACAGTGTAGCGCGTGCCGAACTCGAAGCGAAAATCCGGAGTGAAAAGAAACTCCCTGGGATTGTTGGCGACCGTGGTGAGCACGCCGGCCACTGCCGGCTGCAGGCGAAATGCGGCTTGCACCGAGGCGGTATTCATGTTGCGTGTAAAGGTGATGCGGATCGGCGCATAGACGTAGACGTTTTGCCCATCCGGTTCCGGACTGACCTGGCTCACTTGCGGCAGGGCCGCGGGAACCAGGCGGCCGTCGGCGGCGCTGAACGCGTGCGCGGCCACCGTCACCGTCGCGGTCAGCGGCAGGTACTCCGGCGCGCTGATCGCCACCGTGTAGCTGCCCGGCGGGAGATCGTCGAAAACATAAACGCCGTTGCGATTGTTGTCCGTGGTGTAAGTGCGATTGCCGGGCTGCAGCGTGACCGTGATGCCGTTGAGCGGCGCGCCGTTTTCCGCGTCGCTGACCAGACCCACCAGCGCGCCGGTGGACATTTTGCCGGCGTTGTAGTATTCAAAAAAGCTCATCGCCAGGGCGCGCGCTTCCATGCGCAAGAAATCAGGATTGCGCATCTTGGCCTCTTCTCCGGGATGGTCGTGAAACGTGGCTTCGGAAAGCTCGCCCGGCATCTGCAGATCGTTCAACACGCCCAGGCTGAAGCCGCCATTGCAGCCGCCGTAGAAGGTCCAATCCAGGCGCGTCAGGAAGGATGTGGTGCGATAGGCCTGGAAAATTCTCTCGGCCATGAGATTGCTCATCACGTCGGACTGGCCGGGCCATTCGGCGCGGCCGGTGCCGGCGCTGCTGCCATTGGGACAGGGCCGCGCCGGATCGCGATGCTCCTCAAGCAGCACCAGGGTGTAGCGCGTGGAGGTGTTGGTGGAGCCGGTGGCGTTATGATGCACGGAGTGAAACCAGTCCACCCCGAAGTTGTTGGCGATTTGCTCGCGCTGGCTCAGACTGATGTCGGTGGTGTTGTTTTGGTGGGTGAGCAAAACCGTGTCCACGCCGGCCGCGGTGAGATAGTTTTTGAGAAAAGTGGCCACGCGAAAATTGATGTCCGCTTCGCGCAGGCCGGTCGGCCCGGCGTTCACGCTGCCGGGGCCATGGCCCGGGTCTATGCAAATACTCACGCCCGCGAGATCTTGTGCCGGCAGCGCCCACGGCATCATGAAAATACACAACCACAGCACTGCACGCGCGTTCTTGCCCATCATCGAGTTGTCCTTCCGCAGCGGTTGAATGGAATTTCACAGTCCGGAGCTGCAGGCCTCTCCGGCATCAGCAGAGCCACGGCGCGCACGGCCGCAACTGCTGCCGGGCTAAAAAACCAACTTTTTCCGATAATATCAAGCGTGAAATCAGAGCAGGAGCAATGCCTCAGTTACCGAGTGAAGGTCACGCAGGCTTCCAGCCCAATGTCGCTGACCGCGAGCGGCGCGTTTGGATTGCTGGGGCATGGAATCCTCCTTAGACGAGTGCCCTCAAGATACGCCATGGCAGGCTAGGGAGGAAAGATGTACTTCACCGAGGGGATACACTAACTTTTCAAGAAAGGCGAACTATTGAAGGCAAAGCCATTCAAAAAATTTTTCAACAAGTCGCCTTTATTTGTCAAAATGATTGAAGCCGCTTGCTGATTCTGAGTTCATTTTAACAAAAGCAATGACAGAAAAATGGGTGGCAAAAATACAAATACGTGATTTGCCATCATCGTATACACTCGTTACGGAAAGGAGCAGTGAAATTTCTTCTGCCAAACATTTTTCTGTCATTGCCTTCTCAAGAAGTTGTTGGCATTGGGCTTCCAGCCTGCCTGCAAACAAGATGTCCAATGTCACCAACTTTTCCCCGAAGGCAAAACAATTGAAGGCATGACCATTTTAAGGTGGTTTGACAAGGTTAAGCTTGCTGGCGCAAAAGCAATGACGGAAAAATGGCTGTCGCAAATATTGGGTTTGCAATTATCGAAGAAGTGTTCATCGCAGCAACAAAAAGCGGTGAACTTTCTTGGCCAATCGTTTATCGGTCATTGCCTGCCCAAAAAGTTAGTGCCATTGGACATGAGCTCTGTGCTGCGTTTTCCACCAGTAACTGAGGCATTACGAGCAGGAGAGTTGTCGCCGATGGGCGGAAGCGGAAGGAATCAATCGAAAAGAAAAAACCTCACGCAAACTCGCCAGGACGCAAAGAACCCGCAATGCTTTTCTTTGCCGCTCTGCGCCTTTGCGTGAATTGCTTTGCCTGTTTTCACGGAGGAAATGTACCCCACCGCAAACAGCGATGAACCTCTTGCAGAGGCAGGCTCATTGATTGGGCGCAGGCGAGGCGGCGGCCTCGAAGCGGGCCGGCTGCGGGGCTTTGCCGCTGACGTTGCAGCGATAGCCGAAGAAAATGAGAATGAGGCCGATCAACTCGGTGACGTACAACACCTCGGTGTGGCCGAAGCGCGTGAAGGCGCCGCCGATCCCGGGCAGCAGCGCCCCGACCGCAATCAAGAGGTTGCCGATAAAGCGGTGATACGTCTGCCGGCTCTTGCGGAAGCGGTAGGCCGACAGCGCCGCACCGCCCACCAAAAAGATGAAGGCATAGGTGTTGATCACCGGACTGAACAGCCGCACCCACTGCCATTCCAGCACTTTGCCGGACAAGCGATGGGCTTCCACCAGGGCATGATTCACCGGCGAGGCGAGCACGCACGCGGCCGCGATCACCAAGAGCGGCACCAGCAGCAGCGTCAGCCGGTTCGCGGTTTCACGCCGCAACAGCAAATAGACCGTGCCCTGTGCCAGGGGCGCGCCGCCCAGCAAGGCGCCGGTGATGTACCAGGCGCGAAATACCCCTTCGCGCCAGCCGTACAAAGTCGTGAAGCCTTCCGTGAAAGTTCCCGCGCCGTAAAGCAGGATGCCGGCCGCCCACCACAGCAAATGCGCGCCCCTGCCCTTTTGGCGGTAACGCTGCCAGACGATCCAGGAAAACGCCAGCGCGATGAAGGTGGTGAGAATGGGGAGATAAAGAATGGGAGAGTGCATGCAGTGGTATCGGATCATTCCGGTCGCGAACGTCATTCCGCGGGATCTTCCCCGGCACAGCACACCGGCATCCGGCAATGCCGGTCGCCGCCGCCCGGGAAGATGCCCGCGGCCTGAGCGTTTTAACCAGAGGGGGTTTGCAATTCCAAAAGCGCGCTAAAACTCGTAGCTCATGCCGGCAATCCAGTGGCGGCCCGGCATGCGATAGCGCGCGAGTTCTTCATATTGCGAATTCAACAGATTGTTGCAGCTCAGCGAAACCGAAGCGCCTTTCATCAGTCCCGCCACCAGCTTGGTGTTCAACAGCCAGTAGGCTTTCGGCTCGTCGTTGGGATAGAGGAACACCTCCTCGACGCGGCCGTTGTAGCGGCCGTCGAGATTAAGCTCGTACTTCTTCCAACTCAACGTGCCGCCGAACGTGAGCGCGTGGCGCACGCGATAGGCCAGCAGATCATCGGTGCGGTCCGCGGAACGGTCCACCGCATCGAGATAGGTATAGCCGGCGCGCAGCCGCAGCCGGCGCTGCAGGTAGAAATTGGCGCCCACTTCCACGCCCTGCATCAGCGCGCGGTTCAAATTGCGCACTTGAAACAGCGGTTCGAACTGGCCGGGCTGCTGCGGCAGCGACACCCAGTAGATCATGTCACGATAGCGGTAGTGAAACAGGGCGAGATCAATATCCAGCCAGGTGCCGAACTGGCTGCGGCCGCCGACTTCAAAGGAATTCACCCGCTCGGCCTGCAGATTGGGGTTGGGCACGAACGAGGTGCCGCCGCTAATTTCCTTGCGGAAAAAACGCTCGGCAATCGAAGGCGCGCGAAACGCCTGGCCGGCGAGGCCGCGCAGCGAGGCGTGCTCGCTGAGATGATACACCAGGCCGATCTTCGGACTCACCTGGTTTTGGCGCTTGCCGCCCACCAGGATGTTGTAATCCAGCCGCGCGCCGGTGGTGAGTGTGAGGCGCGGCGTCACGCGCACCTCATCCTGGGCATACACCGCGAAGTTGTTGACCTGCTGGTCGCCGTACATGATGCTGTCGGGCGAGCTGACCACGTGATCGATTTGCGCATCGAGGCCGAGGATGAGATCATGGCTCTCGCTCACCTGCCAGTCCACCTGGGTGAGGTTGCCAAACTTGTCGGCGTCCACGATCGTGTGCAGGCCGTAAGGCTCGTTGCGCGGAATCTGCTGAAACGGGTCATTCTCATTGAAGTAACTGCGCGCCGCGTTGCGATAGAAATAAAACCGTGAGCCGTATTTCACCCGGGCAGTGGGAACCGCCCAATAATAGAAGTCGGCATTGAGCGCGCGCTTCACCTGCCGGTTATCCTGAAAATGCGGCGCCACGCGGAACGGCTGCAGGTTGCTCAGCCAGGTGTGGGGATAATCGTTTTTGGAAAGCGTGCCGCCCACGCTCACTTCGAAGTTGCGGTTCTGCCGGAAATCCACCAGCAGCTTGCTGTAGAGATCATAAAACTCGTAGGCGCTGCGCTCGCGAAAACCGTCGGATTGTTTGCGGCTGAGATTGAGCAGATAGGACACGCGCTTGTAGCGGCCGCTATGATTGAAAGCCAGCGCGCTGAGCGTGCCGGGCGTGTCCGTGTGGCGCAGTCCCGCCGGCGGCAATTCATAGAAGCCGTAGCTCGCTTCCACGTGCGTCTTGCGGGCGTAGTTGGGCCGGCGCGTGATCACGTTGACCACCCCGCCCATGGCCGTGCTGCCGTAGAGCGAAGAAAACGCGCCTTTCACGATCTCGATGCGGTCGACGAAATTCAACGGCACCAGGCTCCACAACGCGCCGCCGGAGTCCGACGTCAGCGCCGGCCGGCCGTCGATCAACAACAACACGCGGTTGCCGACCCCGCCGCCGGCCACGTCCGAGGAGCCGCGAATCGAAACCGACTGCACGGTGGTGCCGGCCGAGCGAAACACCGAGATGCCCTGCGTCGAGGCCAGCGCCTGATCGAAGGTGGTCACATTGCGCTGGCGAATTTGCAGCGCATCCAGCGTGGCCACGCTCGCGGGCGCCATGTGCGCGGTCTGCTCCTTGCGCGCCGCGGTCACGGTGATTTCATCCCCCTCGAGATAGCTTTCCCGCAGATAAAACTCGCGCGCGAGCCGCTGCCCGGCCGCCAGCACGAGATTCGGCACCGCCAAAGCCTCATAGCCCAGGCGGGACAAGATCAGCCGGTACTCGCCCTCGGGCACGCCCGAGATGACAAAGCTGCCGTCCGTGCCGGTGGCAGTGCCCAGCGAGGTTCCTTCCACCACCACATTCACCCACGCCAGCGGCACTTGCTTTTCGGCATCGAGCACGCGGCCGTGAATTTCCCCGGCCCGCGCGGCGGTGCCGTTGCCCGCGGGTTGCGCCCACGCGCCGCACCACAGGCTGCTCAGAAGGACAACACCGGCAATCGCGCCCGGCTTGGTGAAGACTTTTGTCATGGCAATCACCTTCGTCATTATGGCCTCAACTCTTGCTGCGGATACTTCCACGTGCTGGCGGCCGCAGCACTCAACCTTGACGGCTTCCACTGCGCGCAGGGCGCTCAGCCTCAGGGCGCGAACGCAAAATCCGCCTTGAGGTTCAAACCCGTGTGGTCCATTTTGGCGTCGGAAATTTCGATCGCCACCGGCGTGGCGTAGATCGGCCGGCCGGTGCCGGTATCGATGGACACGCCGCTGTTGTTGGGATCGTTGATATAGATGCCGAGCACCCGTGCGCCCGCGGGGTTGGCGGGATCACGCCAGCCCGCGGTGATCGCTTTGTAGGTGCCGCGATTCAAGCCTTCGATCTTATAGTTGTAAGTCGCCGTGCTGGCGATGGGCAGCGTGGCTGCAGAAGGCGGACCCGCCGGCGGCCACGAAGGCCAAATGGAAATCTGCACTTCGCCGGTGGCCGGCCAGTTTCCCACGAAAGTCACCGTGCCGGAAACCGAACCATATTGCTGGGTGGGCGTGACGGGGTTATCATCTCCGCCGCAGCCAACCAGGAAAACGGAAAGGGCCGCAAGCAAGAGAATCGCTAAGAGAAATCTGCGCTGCATTGCAAAGACTCCTTGGAGAATGACAAGAATCTGAATTAGCGTGGCTATAGCTCGCCGCTGTCATTTTCAAACCACATGCCAGCCGCGTCCCGCCAGGACGACCAGCCGGCTTTCTGCGCTTCAACTGTTATGAAATCAAACGATTGCCGCCAGACAGCCCAGTCTCTGATTGCATCCCCTGGGGCAGCGGCGAATTGTCATTTTTGCAAGAGCGGCTTTTCAAAATGAAAAGCGGAGTTTCGCAGTGGAAATCCGGAGGGCAACCGCTGAGGGTTCAATCGCTGGAAAAAGGCAACGACCTTCAACCCAGAAAAACGGAGAGAGCGGAGCTTGTGGTCTTGGCAAAATTTAATCGCTGCAAACGGAGCAAGAATCATCTCATCACGAAGGCCCCAGGCAAAAAGCTTGGTGCGTTCGAGTCTTGGGCGGTAAGCTGTGGTTTCGGCTCGTTCGGATTGGGTTTGAAGAAGATTTTCCAAACGCCCCACTCTCTGTTTGCTCTGTTTTCTCCCAGCGCGGACAAGCCGCAACCAAAAAGATAATCTCCAACCGAGAAAAACCCAGCGGCTCTTGCTTTATCAGTTGGGTTTTTCCATCAGTTGGAAAAAGTCTTTTCTTGCAAAGATTCGATTTGCGACGGACTACGCCAATTGTCCGCTTCGTTGACAATTGCAGCCCTCGGAGCAGCACAAACATTTTCCTGTCGATGGAAGAACCCCTGATGGGGCAGGCTTCTCAGTTGGGTTCTTCCATCAGTTGGAAAAAAGTTGGGATTTCTTTCTGAGTTTGAAAAGCGAATCGCCTGATTTGAGGCCATAGGTCGCGCAAAGTTGGAATAAAATTCTGAGAGATTCTTAACGACGAAGCAGCCACTTGCACCGCGGAGCCGCAGAGCGCGCGGAGTTTTAGAATCAAGAGAGTCCCTCTCGGCGTTCTTCGCCTCTTCGCGGTGAGCTTTTGAGGTGAATGGCACGGCAGGGTGCCAAAATCTTCACAAGATCCTTGCTGGATGACAGTGGTGGTGGATAAATCGTGCAAGACAACAGTGTGCGAATCGGGCTTGTAGCTGCCCGCGGCCTTCAGATTTCAGCTTGTCGAAATCCGGCCCAGCCTTCGGGGATGGCGGCTTGGCGGCGACGGGGGAAGATTTCTTGTGAATGAGGTTTGAGAGTGTCTTCTTGTGCACAAGCATTCCTGCCATGCTTTTGCTTCGGTATTGGGCGGTGGAAGATTCGAAATGCTGGAAAATTTTCCGGCATTGGAAATGGACGACTTCCGCGCCTGTCTGGCCTGTGCGAAAATGGCATGACGGCAGCCATCGGTGGGGATGTCATTCTGCCGGGATCTTTATGAGGCTATCGTATGCTTGAATTGCAGGAAGCGTCATTGCCCGCCCTGCCATGCCGCAGCCCCGGCAAGAGCGTGGTTCATGACCCGCGGCCCGCGCCAACAGGAAACCGTGCAAGAAAAAACTGCGGTTCCGACGAAATTTCTCTTGAAAATGTTTTTCCCAATTTGCATAATTGCGCCAGTCAAATTGGGGCGGCTGCTCCACGCAACCACCCGGGACGCTGGCAGAAACGAGGAGTTTGAGAATGAATGCTCCGTCGTTGCCTTTGGGTCAAGATTGTTCCGATCGCGTGCCACTTCAGGGCCGCTTCACGCCTGGTTCTCCCAGCCCGGGTCTCGTTCCCTTCTCGGCAGTTTTCCATTCACAATTGCTCAGTCAAAACTCACCACTCGCTGGGGACCATTTGCCGTTTACTGTCCGCCTTGGGTCGTTGCCATGAGAACACTTCGAAAACTGCTGCCCGGGCAACCGGGCACGAGAAAAATTCTGGCGGAATACGGCGAACGGCTCGTTTGCGTGCGGTATCGCTATGACCGCGCCAACAAACGGCGGCTGAAAACGGTCGAGTTGGTCATTGCGCAGGCGCCGTGGGAGCCTCCGCCTGCCAAGATCGCGTCCGATCGCATCGTGCAACTACGGGTCAAGTACGGCGAAGTCGCCCTCGGCCGCGAAGTCAGAGCCGCCGGCGGCAAATGGAATCGGGAAAAGCAGTTTTGGGAGTTGCCATATGACAAAGCGCTGCAACTGGGATTGAGCAACCGTATTGTCGAATCATCTCAGAAGTGACAGTTCACCATCGCCAGCAGGAAACGGGCAGGGGTGAATTGGGAAAGCGTGAAACGCAGAACCGCTGATGGGGGTAGCCATGAGCCAGTCAATTCCGGCGCCGGCGAACGCCAAGCCGCCAAAGCTGTTGGACCGATTGCGGTACGAGCTGCGCACCGAGCACTATGCCCGGAGTACCGAGCAAGCCTATGTCGATTGGGCCTACCGGTACATCATGTTTCACAACAAGCGTCACCCCGCGGAAATGGGGCCGGAAGAAATCAAGCGCTATCTCACCTATTTGGCGGTGGAGCGCCACGTCGCGGCCTCGACGCAAAACCAGGCGTTGTGCGCACTGCTGTATTTCTACCGCAAGATTTTGAAGAAGGAGATCAAGCAAGTCGAGGTGGTCTGGGCGCAAAGGCCCAAGCGCATGCCGGAGGTTTTTACGCCGGAGGAAGCGATGGCGGTGATCGGCCGGCTGACGGGCAAGTATTGGATGATCGGCATGCTGATGTATGGAGCCGGCTTGCGTGAGATCGAAGGCTTACGTCTACGCGTTAAGGACATTGACTTTGGCTATAAAAAGATCACGGTGCGTGACGGCAAGGGCGAGAAAGACCGCGTTACCCTGCTTCCCGAAGTCCTCATCGAGCCACTGCAAAAGCACCTGCCGGAGGTCAAAAAGCAGCACGAAGCGGATTTGAAGGCCGGCTTCGGCACCGTCTACATGCCTTACGCGCTGGACAGAAAATACCCCAACAGAAATAGAGAGTGGGGATGGCAATACGTGTTTCCGGCGTCGAAGCTCTCGAAAGACCCGCGCTCTGGTGTGACCCAGCGACATCATTTGGACGCAAGTGCGATACAGAAAGCAGTGCACGACGCCATACGCAAAGCCGGCATTCACAAACACGCAAGTTGCCATACGTTTCGTCATTCCTTTGCGACGCACTTGCTCGAGGCAGGTTATGATATAAGGCTTGTCCAGGAGTTGCTCGGCCATGACGATGTTGAAACCACCCAGATTTATACCCACGTGCTGGCCAAGCGTTTACAGAGCGTGCGCAGCCCGGCGGACATGTTTGGGAAAAACGGCTTCATCAAACCGAATATCGCCCTGGCCGAATTGCCGCCGACGCTGGAAAGACGCGTTCGCGAGGTGGTGACAAACAGTTTCAAAGGGGACTTGCAAGCGGCGCTGGCGGCGTTTGTGGATTTGCATGACCAGCGCGTCACGTCAGCCACCAGCGGAGGGCTTGAAATGTCCAATAGTAGAAACAAATCCGGTGCATGAAAAATGTCCAACTTTAGACATTTTGCTGCCCTAGAAATGTTTCCAATAGTAGAAACATTGTGAAGAAAAGTTTCTACTATTGGAAACAAATGTCTACTGGTACAAACATCGAAAACAGCCGAGTCCGGCCGCTGAATAAGGTGTTAGGCAAATCATTAAAATAATATGGGTGCAAAATGCAAAAGTTTGTAAACGAGCGATTGTTAATTAATGGCCCGGATTTGATTGATCTCACAGATCTCTTGTATTTTAATCGTCTAATTTTCCCAGTATTCCCTTCTCAACTTCAAAAGAATCCTGACTTTTATTTTGGAAGAAATGAGATCGAGGATAGACTGTTTTATGAAAAGCTCATTATTCCCAAGGAGGAGGTTGTAGAAAAAGAGATCGTTGAAGAGATTGAAAAAGAGTGCGTTGATTCAGAGAAGATAGTTAATGAATTGCATCAAGTCAAAGGTAATTTATATGATCCTCGTACTATAAGTTTCTTTTTGGATGTTGTTAAAGACCATGAAAAAATGAAAAATTATCATATAAGAAAAATGTCGAATGTCTTTGCTTCCCAAAATTGTAAAGTCGTTTCTAAATTTCGTTCGGAATACTTTGAGAAAATATTTAGTTTCGACGTAGTTGGTATTAGTGCGAGTGTCTTTGGAACCAATTTTCTTATAAGGAATTCCGAACAGAAAAGCGATAACGGGGTGTTAAATATTATAATGTCTCAGCTGCCTGTCTTAGATAATTCAGATATTAACATTGATGCACTTGTCGATTTTCTCAAGGATGAGCAAACTCAAGTAAAAAGAAGACGATTATTTTCATGGCAAAATGACATAGAAAACAAAATAGAATCGGGATCGCTAAAACTTGAACACTTACCTGATTTAATAGCAACTCTAATTGACGATTATAAAAGCCATGTTGAATTAAGCGAATTAAATTACAAATATGGTAAAATTGAAGTCTTGCTAGTTGTAGTATCTAACATTCTATCTGGTCTTACACTGCTTGGACTTCCAACTGCAGTTAAGAATCTTATTGAATTTAAGAAAAGGAAGGTTGAGTTACTAAAATCTGAAATTGAAGCGCCAGGTAGAGAACTCGCTTACATTGCGTATGCTCATAAGAAATTATCATGATCCAAGAGTTGATTTGTGACTCCAAATTGGTAATCGGAAACTCGAGAATTTGCACATTGCCTAACATCGGCCTGCAGGCGGACGCGACAAGCGCGGCATGAATTCCACTTCTGTGCTCGTCATAACGTTTTGTGGTATTCCGAACGTTTCGGCTTCGATGTCGCGCCGCTGAGGCCGGTGTTAGGCCCCATGGAGAGATAGCATGCCAGCACAAACAACCCGAAGCGCATGGTTGAGCGTTTTTCTTTGGATTAACCTTTTCGCTTGGGGCGTCGCTTTTGGGGGTAAAATGTTCGAGTTCGTCGTGGTCATTCCCTCCTGGGCGGCGAACCCGCCAAGTTCGCTTTCGCTAATGCCCTACGGGCCGCGTTACCCTTTCAATCCAGGCGATTTCTTTCAGCCGCTGGGCGCTCTTGCGCTTGTCGGGTGTATCGGATCCTTAATTTGTGGGTGGCGTACGCCGGCTGGCTACAAGGTGCTCCTTTGGGTACCGTTTGCCGTGTTTCTGATAATCGCCGCCGTAACACCCACGCTCTTCTGGCCAATGATTAGAGACCTTTATCGCGCGGGAACCGGCGCTGCGCCGCTTAGTGAATCCGCACTGCACGGGCTGGTGCACAAGTGGCTATGGTATGACGCGCTTCGGGCAGCCGTGGAATTACCAGCATTGTTCTGCATTGTCCAATCTCTCATCAGAAAGGAGCGCGCATTTGGGGCCTAACTATTCGCTCCAGCGGACCGATCCTCGCGCCCTCGCTCCGCTCGGTCGCTGCGGTCGGCCGCTGAGCTCAAGCGTTGGATCGCACCAAACCCGGCAAAACACACTTGGGTTATCTCTGGGTTTATTACGATCCCGTTGCCAAGCTGGTGCTCTTTGATT
>JBBIKM010000168.1:0-13079 GCA_037445455.1 bacterium
CCATGGTGTAGATTTCGGGAAGATTGCGGAACTTCTGGGCATAATCCAAACCGTAACCCACGACGAAGCGCGTGGGGATGTGAAACCCGACATAGTCACATTGATAATCAACCTGTTTGCCGCCGTCCTTGACCAGCAGCGAAACGAAACGCAGCGAGGCCGGGTGCATCTCGCGCAGCTTGCGGTCAAGATACGTAACCGACAGGCCCGAGTCAATGATGTCCTCCACCACGACCACGTGGCGGCCCTCGATGTGGCAGTCGATCTCTTTCTTCACTTTGACGACGCCCGAGGACTTCATGGCTTCCCCGTAGCTTGAAATCTTGATGAAGTCGACTTCGCAATCGATGGTGATTTCCTTCATCAAGTCAGCCATGAACATGAAACAGCCGTTGAGCACACCGATGAACACCGGGCACTTGCCGGCGTAATCGGCGGAGAGCTGCCGTCCCAGCTCCTGCACTTTGGTCTCGATCTCTTGCGCGGACAGCAAAACCTGGTAATGGCCTTGATGAAAACGGGCTGTTTGCTCAGACACTCATTTCCTCCCGGGGAAAATCGCCGTGCGGGCCGTGGTTTCGAGTCACTGCCGCTCGGCCTGCAGGTGCAGCACTGCCGTGGTCGTCGCGTCGATCTTGAAGCGCTCATCCAGCCGGTAACCGCAAACCCAGACGATGCCCGTGCGGCACGTCACCACCGGAATCCGGCGGCGTTGATGCAGCGGCACCTTCCGGTCGATGAGGAAATCCGACAGCTTTTTGAAGCCGGCCATGCCCAACGGCTGAAAGCGGTCACCGGGTTGTGGGAAACGCACGCACAAGTCGCCGGTCACGGCGGCCGCATCGATCCACTGGGAGTAAGCCGTCACGTGAGTCCGCCAGTCCGGCGGGAGGCTGTGCCGCGAAATGGTGATCACCATTCCCGCGTCTGGAACCGGGCAGCGCATTCCAATTTCGAGCAAACGCGTGGGTAACGCAGGATGGATTCTGCTGAAGGCAACCTCGGTCTGCGCGACAACGACCTCGACCTCTCTCCGCCAGAGGTAACGCCGAGACCCGCGGGGAGGGCGAACCCGTGCCGCGTCAATGAGGGAAAGAATGCGATCGGTCTCGTCGAAAGTCAAATCGCAGCGAGACTCGGTGATCTGCTGCATCACTCCTCGCACGACGTACGCTTGAATCGAGCGAAAATACTTCCAAAATTGCTGAAGATCAAGGACTATTTTCTCGGGCTCACGGGCGCGCAACACCTCGCGCAGCGCACGACTGGCCTGCTCCTGCAAATCAGCTTCGACTTGCGAGGCAATCGCCGCCAGCCGCAGCAGATTGCGATCAAAAGCGGGCTGAAAGCGTGTGCGCAGCAGCGGCACCAGCTCATGGCGAATCCGGTTGCGCAAGAAGGCAGGGTCGGCGTTGGTGGCATCCTCCCGCCATTGCAAGCCGCGCTGCCGGGCATAATCGCGCAGCTCGGCACGCGCGAACGGCAGCAGCGGCCGCAACAGCGTGGCGTCACCCTCCGGAGAGGGCCGTCGCACTGCCATGCCTGCCAGCCCCGCCAAACCACTGCCGCGCAGGAGATGCGCCAGAATCGTCTCAACTTGATCGTCGCGTGTGTGCGCGGTCACCACTGCGTAGCCGCCAACCTGCCGGCACATCTCCGCGAGCGCGCGATAGCGCAGCTTGCGGCCGGCGGCTTCCAGGCTCAAACGCTGCTCGCGCGCAAACTCCCGCACTGCGACCTGGTGAGCCGTAAACGGCAAGTGATATTCCCGCGCGAGCGCTTCGACCAGCAGGGCATCGGCGTCAGCTTCCTCCCCGCGCAGTTGATGATGCACATGGCCGACGACGAGCGCCAACTCCCATTCGCCGGCCAGCGCGCAAAAGAGATCCAACATCACCCGCGAATCCAGCCCGCCGGACACGGCCAGCAGCAACCGGGCGCCGCGGGGAACCAACTGCAGGCTCTCCCAGTGACGGCGAAACCGCCACAACAAGTTTTCCTCTACCGTTCTTGCCATGCCATCATGCCTGTGGTTGTGGCCGCCGTGCCAGCGGCACGTTTGGCGCCTGTCGTTCGCAAATGGGGAAATTATCCGAATGATCCTGCACTCAAACGGAGATCCACGATGACCCGGCACCAAAAAAATAATCCCGACTTTCCACACAGGAACCGTCGGGATCTTGCTGCAGGTAGCGGCGGAGGGACTTGAACCCCCGACCTACGGATTATGATTCCGCTGCTCTACCGACTGAGCTACACCGCCATTTCCAAACACCACCTAATCTAAAAATGCCGCAACGAAACGCAAGGCCTTTTTCCCAAAGGTTGGCAGGCGTCAACAGCCATGCGCTGCTCCCGGCCGCCATCGCGGCGCCCAGCAGCTCGGCAGAGCCGCAGAGGACAGCACAGAACGCCGGCCTCGTGCCATTTTTGCCGCCACCACCTGCTGCTTGGAATCCTATTGCCGCTTTGTTATATTTGGCCCGCCGACAATTATGGCTTGGAGTAAAGTGCACTTGACTGCGCAATCCGCGAGAACCATGACACCTTCTCTGATCTGCCGGAGCCTGCTGTTGAGCCTGGCATTGAGCATGCTGGCCTGCGGCATTTCCCAACGCGAGCCGGCCGCACCCAGCCGTGAGTTCACCATCATCTGGGGTAGCGGCGGCGGCTTCACGGGATTTGCCGACGGCTTCATTCTGCACAGCAATGGCACAATGGAGCGCTGGTCAGGGCAATACTTCCGGCGGGAGAAAATCCAGCCGCTGGGCGTGACCGGCGCGGCGCAACTCGAGTCGCTGCGTCACACGCTTGCCAAGCACAATCTGAGTGGGTTGCATTACCAGGAAACCGGCAACATGACCACGCGGGTGTGGTGCATCCTCGGCACGGATACCACCATCGTTTCCTGGAAGGGCGTGGAACCCGGCCCCGAGGTTCCGGCCGCGCTGCAAGAATTGTATGAGAATCTGCAAATGGCAGCGGCAGCGGCGCAGTCGCGTTGACGCGCGGCGCAAGCGTGCGTGTTGCATACGGCGCCGTGATGCCGCTTCGACTGCCGCAGCTCGCCTCAAACTTCCAACGTCTGGAACCCACGGCCCATCACTTCGAGTGCCGGCATGACGATGACGAACGCTTCGGGATCCTCGGCTTTGACCGTGGCTTTGAGTCCCGGCATTTCACTCACCGTGGCGGCCACCATCAACACTTCACGTTCCTGCTTGGTGTGCATGCCCGTGCCGTGCAGCTCGGTCACGCCGCGCTTCAGTTCCCGCATCACGCGGCTGGCAATGACTTCCGGCCGGCTGGAGACGATCAGACACAACAATTGTTGCCGTTTGCGCGGCCGCAGCCGTCCCCCGCGATGGTTGGCCTCCTTCTCACCATTGTCTTTGACTTCCATCGCGTGCCACACCGCCTTCAACACCGGAAAGTCGCCCGCCTTGGGCAGCACTTCGCCGGTCGCTTGTTGCAGGCCTGCGGTGCCAAATCCCACGAGAAAAAGCAGGCCATTGTAGGCGATCCCCAGCGCCAGAATCACCCAGCCGGAAACCGGGCCGATGGCCAGGCGCATCATGAACTCTGCCCAGGAAATGGCGACGGTGGGATGGATGAACCCTTTGAGCAGCCAGGCGAAGCCCAGCACCAGAAAAATCCAGACATAGTTGCGGCGGAAGCGCCGGCCAAAGGCCTCCCACATGCTGATGGAGAATTCCGGTTCGCGCAGTGTTTTTGCCAGGCTTTCGGCCCATTCGGCTTGTGGCGCAAAGGGCGGGGCAATCATCGCGGCGAAGAAATCGGTTTCCATCAGACGCGTGCGATAGGCCGACAGTTCATAGTAACGGTAGCGCCGCGCTTCGATCCACAAGAAGAGAGTGACCAGCAGCGTGTTCAGGATGAGCACGCCGTAATGATGGTCGGGCGCGGAGAGGGCGAAGGAAATCGCGGCGCTGGAAGCCAGGACGGCCCAGTTGGTGGTGTTGTCCAGGCGCTGCCGCCAGACGTTGGAACGCTGAATCTCAGCGCGATAGTAATGCACCATCGCGGTGTTGAATTCACCCGGCCGCATGCGATAGCCGCGATAGGTCCACACCGGCTCGCCTGTTTCAGAATCTTCGTTCAGAGCCTTCCCGGCAGATTCATTTTGGTTCATGTGAGTCCCTTCCAGAAGACGCCTGGAACATAAGCAAGGGAATGGCCAATTGCAACTGGGGGAAGACGGCAAGGACTGGCAGCAGCGGCGATAACAGCCGGAAACTGCTACGCCTTGCGACAATCAAGGTTTGTTGCAGAAAAGTCCAGCCTTGGCTGAGCCAGGGATTCTGCAGGTTTTCTCGAGATCGAACACTCAGGTATCCCACAGCGCAACCGTGGGCGGATCCAGTTCGCGAAGCATCCACGCATAATCTTGGTCAAGCTGAAGACTCGTGCCTTGCGGGCAGCACAGCAATGCTCCAGCAGATAGATACAACCCAACTGACAGAGAAACAGCCACTGTTTTTGTTCGATCTGTTGACAAAAATTTGGAATCATATTCAAAGTTCGACAAGCCAATTGCTGTTTTTGGACAAGCAGCAATTATCCAGGTATCGCGGCCGTCAAGCGAAGCCGGATCGCTGGCCATGCCTCCAAAAAGTGATCTTGACTCTCTCCGTCACCGACACTATTTTGTCACCACTTGAATTGCAGCTCAGCGCCAAGCTGTTCGAAGCTGCGCGGCCATGAGATTGACTCAACTCAAAGGCGAATGACTTTCAAAATTTCAGATTGCAGAATCATGAGGCACGCCACTGACCCCTTGCCCTGGGCGCGAGCGCGTTTTTGCACGCTCCTCGCCCTGCTGTGCGCGGCGCCGCTGGCAGCGCGGCCGGCTTTCCGCGGCTATTACACCGGCAGCTTGGGCGGCCGTTTCGCGATTCAAATGGATCTCGCCATTGACTCCAGTGCGGCGATTACCGGGAATTATTTCTATGAAACGGTGGGCGAGCGTCTGAATCTGCAGGGACACCTCGGCACGCCCACGCTGCTGGAAGAACTGGATTCCGGCGACAATGTCACCGGCCGCTTTGCCGGCAGCCTGGCACCACCCTACGCCTCGTTCGAGGGCACCTGGACCAGCGCCGACGGCTCGAAGTCGCTGCCCTTCACCCTGCTGCGCGTCGCCGAGTACCACTTCTACAGCACCGAGGATGATTTTATTCAGGCGGAAGCGGCATTTCCGCGTTTTGCGGGGGGAACACCGGCATGGCGGCAGCTCAACTCCAGACTGCATACGCAGGCCATGGTGGCGCACGGCCAGTTCGTGCACGACAGCGATGAGATGCTCGCCGAAGAAGAGCTGTCTGCCGGCATGCGCCACGGCTACAGCCATGATTGCAGCATCATGTACTATTCGGATGATTTGATCAGCCTGCTCATCACCGAATGGTCTTTCACCGGCGGCGCGCACGGCAACACCTCCTATGCCGCGGAAAACTACTGGCGGCAGGCAGACCGCTTCCAGCCGCTGGCGCTGGCCGATCTGTTTCTCCCCCAGGCTGACTACACCGCCGTGCTCGCGCGCTTGTGCCTGCAAAGCCTGCGCGCGCAGGGCGCGGCGTGGGTACAACTGGGCGAGATCAAGACTTTCAGTGGGGAAGATCTGCAAGTGTTCAATGTCATGCCGCGGGCGCTGGTCTTCACGTTCGCGCCCTATGCCGTCGGGCCGTATGCCCAGGGCACATTTCATGTGCGCGTGCCCTATCGCCAACTCGATGAGGTCTTGAATTCCGCCGGCCCACTCAAACGTTTGCTCTCTTTCAAGCAACCGCAGTAAAAACGAACCATCTTTGCCGGAGCGTTTGATGAAGAGATTCTTCAAAGTCGTGGTTGGGATAGTCGCGGTCCTTCTGGTGTTGATTGCTGGCGGTCTGATTTATCTGACCACCAGCCTGCCCGATGTGGGAGAAGCGCCCGATCTCAAGATTGCGGCCACGCCTGAGTTGGTTGAGCGCGGCCGGTATCTCGCCAATCACGTGACAGTCTGCATCGATTGCCATTCGCAACGCGATTTCGGTTTCTATTCCGGGCCGGTGGTACCGGGCACCGAAGGCCGGGGTGGCGAGGAAATAGTGGAGACGATCGGCAAGCTGCGCGTGCCCAATATCACACCGGCGGCGCTCGGCAACTGGACCGATGGTGAGATCGCACGCGCCATCGCGGCCGGGGTGGGGAAAAACGGTGAGGCGCTCTTTCCGATGATGCCTTATCCGATCTACAACGAGCTGGCGGAGGAGGATCTGCACGCTCTCATCGCCTACTTGCGTACGCTGCCGCCGATCGCCAACGAAGTGCCGCGCACGCAGCTCAACTTCCCCATGAATCTCATCGTTCGTACGATCCCCAAAGCCCATGAGCCGAAGCCGCGGCCGCCGGCCGGCGACACGCTGGCCTACGGCAAATATCTCAACACCGTGGCCGGCTGCCACTTCTGCCACACACCAGTGGATGACAAAGGCCGCGCTTTGCCGGGCATGGACTTCGCCGGCGGCCAGGAATTCCGCCTGCCCGGCGGCATGGTGGTGCGCACGGCCAACATTACACCGGAGATGGACACCGGCATTGGCGCCTGGGACGAGGCCTATTTCATCAATCGCTTCAAAGAATTCTCCGGCTCCACCGCCAGTCGCATTGCGGTGCCAGCCGGCGGCGAAAACACCCTGATGCCCTGGACCATGTACGCCGGCATGACGGAAGAAGACTTGCGCGCCATCTACCGCTACTTGCGCACGGTCAAGCCGGTGATCCATCAAGTCGAAAAACATCCCCAACCCCAGACTACCGAAAAGTAAGGCCCAGTGCTGCACCGGCAGGCCGTTGGTGATCACTGCCTTTCCCTCCCACCAACAAAAAAAGTGACCAGCCCTTCACCCGTGGAGAGGCTGGTCACTTGCCATCAAACCGCAAAAAGCAACAACGGGGCGCAGTGTTACTTCATCAATACCAGTTTGCGCTCCGCTACAAAACTGCCCGCCTTGAGCACATACAAATAAACCCCGCTCGCCACACGCTGGCCGCCGTCCGCGCGGCCGTCCCACACGATCGCATGGCGACCTGCCGCATATTCACCTTTTGCCAGCAGGCGCACGAGCTGGCCAGCGGTGTTGTAAATCGCCAGCGAAAGCTCGGCCGCTTGCGGCAGGGCAAAGCGAATGGTGGTGCTGGGATTGAACGGGTTGGGATAGTTTTGTGCCAGCTCGTAGTCCGTCACCGTGCCGGCCGCCGCCTCCTGGGCGAGCACCGGCTTCGGCACCGGCAGCGAGCCGCTGGAATAATGATGCAGCAAAGTCACGTCGCGCTCGACATAGATCTTGTCCGCGATCAAGGAGCCTTTGAAGCTGGTGTTCTTGCCCACCAACACGCAGGCATTGGGCGCAATGATGGTGCCCAGCAGGTAGCATTCCTTCGCAATCACCATCTGCGTGCTTTGCCGTGTCGTGAAGGTCACCCTGGTCGTGCCGGCTTCGCCGGAGGGCAGAATATTGGTCCTGGTCTCCGGGTTGAAGCGCAGACTGGTCACGACCTTGATCGCCACGCTGCCGTTGGTGACATCGAGATTGATGGTGGTGGCTTCATCCTTTGTTTCGAGGCGGTTGAAACGATACGTGCCGCTGCTCAGGTTGAGCGTGCCCTTTTCCCTGACATAAACATTGCCGTAAGAGCCTGGCGGCAGAGTCAATGAACCGCCGGTGGGCACGGTGTAGCTGGGCCCGCCCGCAGTGAAATAGGGATCCGGCAAATTCAGCGGCGCAACGCCGGCAAAGGCATCTTGCGCGCCAGTGATGCTGGCAGCCGGGTCGAGCATGATCGCGCCGCCGGCGGTCACGTCGCCAGCGATCACGTTTTCCTTGTCGATGGTGATGCAACCCACCGCCGTCAGGTTGCCGGTGTAGGTGGTGGGATCGCCGCGCAAGAAGTGGAGGTTGCCATTGCAAAACATATTGCCCTGGCTGGAAAACTTGCTGCGCGTGATCTCAATGTACTGATTGGCAACGAAGACGAAATTGTGCACCAAGCTGAGATAGCCATTCACCTCGAGGTCCGACAGCGTCACCGGGCCGAAGCTGCTGTTGGGCGCCCATAAACCGGCAAAGACCTGCATCCTGGTCATGTCGCCCTTGAAGCTCAGCCCCGCGGGGTAATAGTCCGGCGCGCCGGCGTGCCAATTGGGCGTGTAGAATCCCGTGGCAATGCCGTTGAGCGTGACGAACATGGTGCCCAAGCCGGAGTTGATGGCGTGGTAGGTGATCACCACCTCATAGACGCCGCCAGTGTTGTAGGTGCCGCCATCGACCATGCCCCAGCCTTGCGCCTGCCATGGATCCACTCCGTCACGGTCGAACCAAATGCCATAATTGGCATAACTGCCAATGGGTGAAACCACAGTGCCGGGCGCGGTGGCATCGTAGTCCAATTCATCGCGACCGCCCGAGGCTGACAGGTTGTGCTTGTCATGCAGGTTTTGATTGTTGGGGTTGGGAGTGAGATTGCCCACCAGCGAGGTCAACCAACCGCCGGCTCCGCCCTGGTAGGTGTTCCACGGGCCGGGGTTGAAATTCGAAGCGCCAATCTGGCGCAGGCCGACTTCGGTGTAGGAAGTCTGCCACGGGCCGGGCTGCACAATCCCGGTCATGTCAATCGTGTAGGACAATACCAAATCACCCTGAGTCAGATCCCACACTTCGCTGAAGTTGGTGGCGGAGTAGCCGGGATTCAGGGTCAACGTGCCGTAGTTAATCGTCGTTTGTGCAGATGCAATTCCGGCAACGACCATGGTCAAAAGGATCACAGTCGCAAAAAGCCTCTTCATGAGAACCTCCTCAAGTTGCTCCCGGTGCACTTGCTCCCATCTCTCAATTGAGGGACGGTTGCCATGATCTGTGATTTTGACAGGCAGGAATCTTGAGACTCACCCCCTTTCAACTGAGTAGTTGGCGCCGGCAGGCCAAATGATGGCCGCTTCCGCACGGTGCAGGTCGCTGCCCCACGATGAAGCATCAGCCAGCTCATTCGATCCCTCACCATCCGGCGAAAGGGACTGCCAATTCATCGCCTTCCGGCGCACACCGGATGAACAACCCAACTGCATGATAACCCCTTGCGCTCTGCACCACAGCCCGCTCCCCCAACGGAGCAGCACTGTCGTACGAAACGCAAAAGAAAAACGGGCACAGCAACGCCTGGTTGTGCCTGCAGTCTGCGAGTGAATGTTGAATGATTAGAGAGATTGAAGGGTTTTTCCCCGAGAACTGACGCGATACAAGAAGTTGGCCTTCACGTTGAATGGCAAGAGGGTCAACAAAAGATGCTTTAACAAGATGCGTGCCATGTTCGCGCCACCCACAACGGCGTGCCTTGTCTCAGACGGCACGAGAAATCATTGACTTGGCAAAGCATGACTTCTTTGCGGCAGGTGAGAGCGGCCAAAATTTTCCCAACTCTGAGAATGGCCGCATGTTTTTTCTTGAAAGTGAGAATCTATGCCAATCGTCAGCTTCGCTGACAATTGAAGCCCTTCGGGCAGCACAAAAATTTTCCAGCCGATAGAAGAACCCAACTGATGGGGCATGCTTATCAGTTGGGTGCTTCCATCAGTTGGAAAGCGTTGGAACTTTTTTCTGAATTTGAAAAGCTAATCGCCTACACGATTGCTGAAAGCGTGGTGGGACCATTGCAGTGGCAGGAAAAGAACATGTCCCGGGCGGGAAGTCGGGTCAGCGAGAGGGAAAGGCGGCGCGCTGGGAAAGCCAGCACCGCCGCGGGCATTTCATGGCCAGCGCCCCAGGCGGGTATACAACGCCAACACATTGCGGCCGGCAGAAGCCGGCGTCGTTCTTTTTGAAATGCAGGGGAAGCGCCGTGTCTGCCGGGCACCAACGAACCTGCCAGGTGCATTTCAAACTGACGCCGGTTTATGCCGAGCAAAAGATGAAACACGCTTCGCAGCCGGTGTTCGTGTTCACCCCCGGCGCTCAGACTTCGACTCCCTCGATCCGCGCGGGCGTGGCAACCGCAGTGCGCGCCCGCGGGTGATGAAATTCCCTGGAGAAGTAGGTATAAATCGCCGGAATCACGTACAGCGTCAAGCCGCTCGCGAAGATCATTCCGCCGACAACTGCAATACCCATCGACACGCGGCTTTCCGAGCCGGCGCCCAAGCCCATGGCAATCGGCAGAATGCCGAGAATGGTGGAAAGGCTCGTCATCAAGATCGGGCGGAAGCGCGCCGCGGCGGCGCTTTGCACGGCTTCGATCACGGAGAGTCCCGCGGCTTTGCGTTGATTGGCAAATTCGACGATGAGAATGCCGTTCTTCGTCACCAAGCCGATGAGCATGATCTGTCCGATCTGGCTGAAGATGTTGATGGTTTGATTAAAATACCACAGCGACAGCAGCGCGCCGGCGACGGCGAGCGGCACGGTGAACATGATGATGAACGGATCGCGGAAGCTTTCGAATTGCGCCGCCAGAATGAGATAGGTCAGCACCAGCGCCAGGATGAAGACAAAAATCAAGCTCGACGAGCTTTCGGCAAAATCGCGCGCCGCGCCCGCCAGCGTGGTGCTGAACGATTCATCCAGAACTTTTGCCGCGATCTCATCCATGGCCTTGATGCCGTCTCCCAGCGTGTAGCCGGGCGCAAGGGCGGCGGAGACGGTGGCCGCGATGTAGCGATTGAAGCGAAAAAGCTGCGGCGGGTTGGATTGCTCGTAGGTTTTGACGAGATTGTCGAGCTGAACCAATTCGCCGCTGTTGCTGCGCACGAAGATCGAGGTGAGATCCACCGGCTCGTCGCGGTTTGGCCGGGTGAGCTGACCGAGCACTTGATACTGCTTGCCGTCCTTGATGAAGTAGCCGTAGCGCGAGTCGCTCAAGGTGAGCTGCAGCGTTTGCGCCACGTCGCGCACCGACACGCCGAGCGAGCGTGCACGATCGCGGTCGATCTCGATCACCAGTTCCGGCTTGTTGAATTTCAAATTCAAATCCACCGCGCTGAACGCCGGGTGATCGTTCGCTTCTTCCATGAATTTCGGCAACACTTCCTTGAGCTTCGCAAAGCTCGGCGCTTGAATCACGTATTGCACCGGCAGACCGAAACGCGCCATGCCCCCGCCGACCGCGATGGTCTGCTCCTGATTGACGATGGTGCGCGCGTCGTTCAAGCTCCTCACGGCGCGCGACATGGCCTCGGCAATTTCCTGCTGCGAGCGCCGGCGCTGTTCCGGCGGCACCAAAGTCACGGTGGTGTTGCCCGCATTGGCACCGCCCGCCCATCCGGAGGTGTTGGCGATCACGGCCTCGGCTTCCGGCACTTCCTTTCTCACCAGCTCGATCACGCTGTCCATGTATTTATCCATGCGCTCGAACGAGGTGCCTTCCGGGCCGGTGGAAATCAAGCGAAAGCGGCTGCGGTCTTCCATGGGCGCCAGCTCTTGCGGCAAAATCGATCCGAGAAGCCAGATGAGGCCGGCGGCAAACGCGATGGCGACAAAAGCGAGCCCGCGCACGCGCATGAAGGCGGCGAGAGAGTTTTCGTAGGCGCTGATCAGTTTTATAAAAAACGGCTCGGTCCTGCGGTAAAACCAGCTATGATGCGCGTGAGCCTTGATCATGCGGCTGCTCAACATGGGTGTGAGCGTGAGCGCGACAAATGAGGAAATCAACACCGCGCCGCCGATCACCACGCCGAACTCTTTGAACAGCCTGCCGGTGAGTCCCTGCAAAAACACAATGGGCATGAACACCGCGATGAGCGCGACCGTGGTCGCAATGACGGCGAAGAAAACTTCCTTCGAGCCTTTGAGTCCGGCTTCGATGGGATTCATGCCGTCTTCGATTTTGGCATAGATGTTTTCCAACACCACGATGGCATCGTCCACCACCAGGCCGATGGCCAGCACCAACCCCAGCAGCGTCAGCACGTTGATGGAAAAGCCGGCGAGATACATGATGAAAAAAGTGCCGATCAGCGAAATCGGAATGGCGAACACGGGAATGAGCGTGGTGCGCCAGTCGCGCAAAAAGAGAAAGATGATCAACACCACCAGGCCGAAGGCCGTGAAAATGGTTTCCTGCACTTCGGAAATGGATTTGCGGATGTATTGTGTGGTGTCCCATCCCAAACTCAGCACGATGTCGTCGCCCAAGTCCTTCTTGATCTCATCGAGGCGGCGGAAGAATTCGTCGGAGATCGCAATGTGATTGGAGCCGGGCTGCGGCACGACGGCAACGGCCACGCGCGGCCCGGCCAAACCTTTTGAAACCTGCCGCAAATTTTCCGGCGCCAGCTCGGCATAGCCGATGTCGCTGAAGCGCACCAGGCGGCCGTCCTGCTCACGGATGATGAGATTGTTGAACTCTTCCGGTTTTTCCAGGCGGCTCAACGTGCGCACGGTCAATTCCACGTCGTTGCCCTCGATGCGACCGGAAGGCAGCTCGAGGTTTTCATTGTTGAGCGCGTTGCGCACATCCAGCGCCGTCACTTGATACGCGGCCAACTTGCCCGGGTCCATCCACAAACGCATGGCATAGCGTTTTTCTCCGAAGATGCGCACTTCCGCCACGCCGGGAATGGTTTGCAGGCGCTCTTTAAACGTTTTGTCGGCGAGCTCGCTCAGTTGCAACAAATTGCGCGTGTTGCTGCTGATGTTGACGACGATAATGGGAAAGGCGTCGGCATCGGCCTTGGAGACGCGCGGCGGATCGGCGTCCGGCGGCAGGCTGCCCACGGCGCCGGCGACTTTGTCGCGCACGTCGTTGGCCGCGGTTTCCAAATCCACGCTCAGGTCAAATTCAATCGTGATGCTGCTGCGGCCCTCGCGGCTGGTGGAGTTGATGGTGCGAATGCCGGGCACGGCGCTGATGTCTTCCTCGAGAATCGCGGTGATTTGCGACTCGATCACTTCGGCGTTGGCGCCGGGGTACGAGGTGTCGACGGTGATGACGGCGGGATCGACGTTGGGATATTCCCGCACACCGAGGTAGGTGAAGCCGATGACGCCGAAGAGAATGATGATGATCGACAGCACCCACGTCAACAC
>JBBIKM010000169.1:0-13076 GCA_037445455.1 bacterium
TCGTCCTCTGGTGCGACCATTTCTTCCCCTGCACACGAGCACGATCTCCGGCATTCTTCATGATCACACCGCAGAACAGCAAACGCGAGCATTCCCTCACCACCGCCCCTGCCGCCGGCGATGACCTGTGGCAGCGGGCCGCGCCACCCGGCGCCTCCCGCGGCGTGATCATCGCGCTTCTGCTCCTGCTGTTTCTCGGCTTGCTTGATGTACAAATCATTTCGCCCATTTTGCCGAAGCTGGCGGCAAGTTTTCAGACCACCATTGCCGCCATGGGAATCGCAGTGACCGGCTATGCTGTGGCTGCTTCGGCATGCGCGTTGGTCATCGGACCGCTCACCGATCATTTCGGCCGCCTGCCTTTTTTGCGCTGGGCCGCCTTGATTTTCGCTGTGGCTGCGGCGGCCGCCTGGCTGGCGCCGGCTTTCGCATTCTATCTGGGTGCGCGCATGCTCGCGGGCATTGCCGGCGGTGTGATTTCCGCGGGCGTCATCGCGCAGATGGCTGATTTTTTCCCCTATGAATCACGCGGTCGCGCCATGGGTTGGATTGGCGCGATGTACTTTGCCGCGGCTGTTGCCGGCGTGCCGGCAGCCGCGCTGTTGGCCGGGCATCTTGGTTGGCGTGCGCTTTATCTCGTGTTGGCGGCCGCTGCCGGCTGCCTGGCTATCTGCCTCTTCGCGCTGCGGGCTGCAAGAACTGACCGCAGGAGTTCAGCCGGTATGAACGCACAGTGGCCCATTCATTGGAGGCTGGCGCCGCTGGTAACCGGCCAAATCAACGCCTACTCGCGCTACTGGCGCGCGGCCCGCACGCGTCAAGGACTTTTGCTCGCGCTGGCGGTGTCGGCAACCGCCTCGCTGTTGCTCACCTATCTCGGCGTGTGGCTCACCGACCGGTTCGGCATGTCCACCTCCGCGATCGGCGTGGTCTTCCTGGTCACCGGGCTGGCCTCGACAGTCACGGCTTTGACGGGCGGTTGGTGGGCCGATCGTTTCGGCAAACGCCGCGTCATCGTTCTCAGTAGCGCGCTGCTGGCACTCCTCCTGCCGGCGCTGGCCCATGTCGCCACGCCGCTGCAGCTTTACCTGGCCTGTGCCGCGGGCGGCATTTTCCTGGCGGTGCGGGAAGGTCCATTTCAGGCTTTGTCGACTGAGTTGGTGCCGGTGCAACAACGCGGCGCATATCTTGCCCTGCGCAATTTCACCTCGCAACTCACCATTGCCACGAGCGCGGCCGCCGGCGGTTTGCTTTATCAAACTTTCGGCTTTAGCGCCATCTGTCTTGTGGCGGCGGGGTGTAGCGTCTTGGCGTTGATCGTGGCGGCGCGGGCCTCGGTGCCTGAGCGCGATTGAGAGCACGCACGCGGGCAAAGAGTTGCGGTCAGAATCACTTTTAACAGAAAAAAACTGGTCACTCAAGAACTCGAAACAATGCCAAAATCTTCCTCCTCGTCTCCGCTGCCCGGTTCGCGCTGGCGGCGTTGGCTGCGGCGCACGCTGATTGCGCTGGGCCTCATCGTGGTGGTGTTGGTTTTCTTTGTGATCCCTTACGGCCTGTCGTGGCTGCTCACGCATGCCAAATCCCGCCCGCTGAAATACGAGGTGGTGGCCACGCCGCAAGACTACGGCGTTGCCTATGAAGCGGTGAAATTCCACGCGACCGATGGCACGCCCCTGGCCGGCTGGTGGTTGCCGGCGGATTCCTCGCCGGTGGTGATCATTTACTGTCATGGCCTGTTTCGTTCGAAACTGGAAATGGTCGAACGCGCCTGCGCTTTCAACCGGCTCGGCTATGCCGGGCTGGTGCTGGATTTCCGGCGGCACGGCGACAGCGGTGGCGAATTGTCCAGTTTGGGCTATTTGGAGCGGCAGGACGTGTTGGGCGCGATTCATTTCATTCGCGACAGCTTGCGGCTGCGGCAGCCCATCGTCACCTTTGCGGTTTCAATGGGAACCGCGGCCACCATGCTGGCCGCCGCCGAGTCCCCCGAAATTGCCGGCTTGATTCTTGACAGCAGCTTCTTGTCGTTTGAAAATACCATCGCGCATCACGCCAGGCTGTTCTTCGGCATTCCGCGCTTTCCGATTGCGGAGGCCGTGATCCTGTTTACCCGCTGGCGGATTGGCTTCAGTAACAGCGCCTTCGACATGCGTACGGCGCTCCGCAAGATCGGCGACCGGCCGCTTTTGTTTCTTGCCGGCAGTGATGATGAGCGCATGCCGCTACCGGTGCAACAGCAGCTTTACGAAAGCGCGCCCAGCCTGCACAAGAAGTTCGTCGTCGTTGCGGGCGCACGCCACGGCGCCGCCTATCGCGCGAATGCGGCCTTGTATCAACAGGAGGTCACGGGATTCCTGCATTCCTTTGACCATGACAAGACGTTGCTGGCCGCGCCGGCTGATCCTTCCAGCTCGCCGGCCGGCGGCTCGCGGCCCTAGCGCCGGAATTCTCCAATTCGTGGATACAGTTTTGCTCCGTACCTCAGAATGAAGGAGGCTCATGTGTTGCATGCGAAACGAAACACCGTTTGGCTGGCCGCCATCCTGGCCGTTTGCTTGTGGCCGGCCGTCAGCCCGGCGCAAAAACAGCTCAGCGTTGAAACCATCTTCGGCACCCGCGAGCTGAGCGGCACCCTGCCCAGCGCCGTGCAATGGACGCCGGATGGCAAGGCCTTCACCTATTTCCGGCGCAGTGAGGAGGGCACGCTCAACATTTGGCGTTACGATCCCGCCAGCAAGCAAAGAAGCATTTTACTCGATTCCAGGAAGGTGGCGATTCTGGCGGAACAGAAGCAGGAGAAGCGCTTCGTGCTCGGCAACTACTTCTGGTCGCCGGACGGCAAAAGCATCCTTTTGCCGTCGAACAATGATCTCTATCTTTATGATCTGGCCTCGGGAAGCACGCGGCAACTCACCAACGACGAGGCCGAGGAGCGCGATCCGCAATTCGCGCCGGACGGCCGCCAGATCGCTTATCTGAAGAACCACAACTTGATGGTGCATGACCTGACCAGCGGCAGCGTGCGCCAACTCACCAACGAGGGCGAGGAACACATTCTGGTGGGCCGGTTCGACTGGGTCTATGAAGAGGAATTCAGCATTCGCACCGGTTTCTTCTGGTCGCCGGACAGCCGGCAGATCGCCTACTATCAACTCGATGAGCGCGAGGTGAATGTCTTTCCGCTGGTGGATTTCATTCCGGTGCACAACGTCTATGAGCCGATGCGCTATCCCAAGGCAGGTGACCGGAACTCGCTGGTCAAGATCGGCGTGGTGGACGCGGCAGGCACCAACGGCGGCACGCGCTGGATGGACCTGGGCGCGGAAACGGATCTCTACATCCCGCGCATCAAATGGCTGCCGAACAGCAGGGAATTGGCGGTGCTGCGTTTGAATCGTCTCCAGAATCACCTTGAGTTTTTGATTGCCGATGCCGCCACCGGCGCCACGCGGCGGCTGTTCGAGGAGAAGGAGGACAACGGCTGGATTGATATCCATGATGACTGGCAGTTTCTGGCGGGTGGCAGGCAATTGCTGTGGCTGTCGTGGCGCGACGGCTGGCCCCATCTTTATTTGTATGACATGAACGGCAGGATCGTCCGCCAGCTCACGCGCGGAGCGTGGAGCGTCACCAAGCTCGAAGGCGTGGAGGAAAGGAACAAGATGGTCTACTTCAGCGCCACGGAAAAGAGCCACCTGGAATCCCATCTCTACCGGATCAAATTGGACGGCTCGGGCCTGCAACGTCTGACCACGCGCGAGGGCTGGCATGTCATCAACATGTCACCCTCGGCCGGTTACTATCTTGACAATTTCTCCAATGTCACGACGCCCACCCAAGCCGTGCTGCACAAAAGTGACGGCAGCCTCATTGAGGTGATCGAGGCCAACGACATTCCGGCGCGGCGCGATTACCGGCTTCCGCCGATGGAATTTGGCACGTTGACCACCGCCTCGAACGTGACGCTGCATTATTGGATGATCAAGCCGCCGGATTTCGATCCCGCGAGGAAATATCCGGTGCTGATGTATGTGTATGGCGGCCCGGGTTCGCAGACGGTGCTGAATCGCTGGGGCGGCAATCGCGGTTATTGGCATCAAATGCTGGCGCAACAGGGCTATCTGGTGGTCTCAGTGGACAACCGCGGCACCGGTGGCCGCGGCAAGCAGTTCATGATGCAGACCTACAAGAATCTCGGCGAGCTGGAAGCCGCGGATCAGATTGCGGCGGCCCAATGGCTGGCGCAGCAGCCTTTCGTCGATGGCAGCCGCATCGGCATCTGGGGCTGGAGCTATGGCGGCTACATGTCGGCCCTTTGCCTGCTGCAAGGCAGCGAGGTGTTCAAGGCGGCGGTGAGCGTGGCGCCGGTCACCGATTGGCGCAATTACGACACCATCTACACCGAGCGCTACATGCTCACGCCGGCGCAAAATCCCGCGGGCTATGAGCGCAGCGCACCGGTGAAATATGCCGGCAATCTCAAGGGCAAATTGCTGCTGGTGCACGGCGCCAATGACGACAACGTTCATCTCGCCAATGCGATGCAACTGGCGCTGGCCTTGCAAGATGCGCGCAAGCCGTTCGAGCTGATGATCTATCCGCGCAAAGATCATGGCATCGGCGGCCGCGACACCCAGGTGCATCTCTACAACCTGATGACGGAGTTTTTGCTGCGGAATCTCTAACGCAACCGCTGTCTCTGGCCGTGGCGGCTGCAGTCGCCGCGACCAGAGACAGGCCGTGACAATGCCTCGTCGTCGGCAGGCGGCGGCACCGTGCTCGAGGCGGGGAAAAATCTCGCAGGCGTGGCGGCGTTGCGGCGTGAGCTGATTTGTCTGCTGCAATTGCACTTTTCCCTGTTTTATCGGCGCAAAACTGCCGTTATTTCGCTTGACAGTTTTGGTTTATTTTTCTATTATTGCGCGTCGATTACGCGACGAAGTGACGACCTCAGCGCAGTTCTTCTTCGCCCTTCATGTCATAATTGTAACACTTCCTGCACGGCTCAGAAGGTTCAGTCGCATGTTAATATCTGTTCGAGTTGACCGCGTGACGCTGGATACGACCGCCAATCGTTTTGTCGTCATTCTCAAGGATGATGCGCACAGCCGTTGGCTGCCGATCGTGGTCGGTTCCTCGGAAGCCCAGGCGATAGCCCTGCAGATGGAGAATATCATTCCGCCCCGCCCGCTCACGCATGACTTGATGAAAAGTCTGCTGGATTCCATTGAAGCGCGCGTGTCGCGCGTCGTCATCAATGATTTGCGCGAAAACACCTACTATGCCATCGTGGGGGTCAAGCTCAACGGCCAGCACGTGGAGGTGGATGCCCGGCCCAGCGACGCCATTGCGCTGGCCCTGCGCACGCAAGCCCCGATCTTCGTCTCCGATGAAGTGATGAAAAAAGCCTCGGTTTCCGACAAGGACACCGAGCGCGCCGAAGAGCACCGGCCGATGGATCGCATGGAACGTTTGACCGAGGATCTGCAAAAGGCGGTCGAGGATGAACGCTATGAAGACGCCGCACGCCTGCGCGATGAGATCAATGCCCTCAAGAAAGAACGCCGCAGCGAGCGGTGACAGACGATTCGTGCCGCAGCGAGGAGCGTAGTTCCGTGACGCGGAATTATGCTTTTTCTTTTTATGGAAGTCATCAGCCCGACACGCAAACCCCGGCAACAAGCGCACGCACGCCCCCAGCTCATTCCCCGCTATCACGTCATCCTGCTGGATGACGATGAGCACACCTACGATTATGTCATCGAGATGTTGATGCAGCTTTTCCGTTACAGCCGCGAGCAGGCCTTTCTGCTGGCGTGCGAAGTCGACGCCGCCGGCCGTGTGATCGTTGACACCACCACCCTCGAACGCGCCGAGCTGAAGCGCGATCAAATCCACGCCTATGGCGCCGATTGGCGCATTCCCCACTGCAAAGGCTCCATGAGCGCCTGCATCGAACCTTCTGAGGATGAATGTTCATGAATCTCCGGCCGTTGCAAGAGGCTGATTTGGAAGCGGCGCTCGCCCTCTGGAACCGCAGCGCCCAGTTCGACCAGATGACGCCCGAGCTGCTCGATGAAAAAATTTCTGAAGACCCCGACTATGACCCCGAGCTGGTGCTGCTGGCCGAACAGGAAAGGCGGCCGGTGGGCCTGATCATGGGGGTGCAGCGCCAGGCGGTGAAGGAAGGGCTGGGCTTCATCAAGCTGCTGGCGGTCGATCCCAGCGTGCGCCGCCGCGGCGTTGGCAAGGCGATGCTGCGCGCCATCGAACAGAATCTGCGCGCCGCCGGGGTGCAGACCATTCGCGTGTTCGACAGCAACCCCAACTATCTCGTGCCCGGCATCGATCCGCGCTACACCGAAACCCTGGCCTTCTTCGAGCGCCAGGGCTACGAACGCTTCGGCGACACCGCCAACATGGAAGTCGATTTGACCGCACGCAGCTTCGAGACCAAAACCGAAGAGGAGCGGCTGCGTGCCGCCGGGTTCGAAATCCGCCGGGCCTTGATGGCGGACTGGGACGACGTCATGGCGCTGCTGGCGCGCCTCTGGCCCGCGTGGATTCCGGAAGTCGAGCGGGCACTCTCCAACTATCCCATCAGCCTGCATCTCGCGCTGCATCAAAAGAAAGTCGCGGCCTTCTCGGCCCACGACGGCAACAACCAGAACACCGGCTGGTTCGGGCCGATGGGAACCGACCCGGATTATCGCGGCCGGAATCTCGGCGGCGTGCTGCTGCTGCGTTGCCTCGCGGATATCAAGGCGCAGGGCCACCGCCGCGCCATCATTCCGTGGGTCGGGCCGTACGCGTTTTATCTGCACTATGCCGAGGCCCACATCACCCGCGTGTTCTGGCGCTATCGCAAAAAACTCTGAACGCGCTGCGGGAAAATGCATCACCTCACACCAGCAGGCGCAGTCTTGTGCTGACGCGCGGGCAAGCGCGGCAAAATGAATGCTCCCTCTGCGCCGGCGGAAATCAAACAAGCCATTCTCACCCGCGACCACCCTCATCTCTGGAACTGACATGCACTTCCATCCGCGCTTTGTCCCGAGTCGTACGAGGCTTCTCCTGTTTCTCCTTCTCCTCCCGCTGGTTCTGTACGCCCAGGTCAAACCCGGCGTCGAAGTCTTGCTGACGGAACAGCTCGATTTGATCAAAGGCAAGCGGGTCGGCTTGATCACCAACCCCACCGGTGTGACCTCACAACTCGTGTCGACCATCGATGCCCTGAGCGCACAACCGGGCGTGACGCTCGCTGCCCTGTTCGGGCCGGAACATGGCGTGCGCGGTGACATCTTTGCAGGCGAGTATGTGGCCGACACGATCGACACCCGCACCGGCGTGCCGGTCTATTCGCTGTACGGCAAGAACCGCGCGCCGACGCCGGAAATGCTCAAGGATATCGATGTTCTCATCTATGACATTCAGGACATCGGCTCGCGCGCCTACACCTACATTTACACCATGGCGCTGTCGATGCAGGCGGCCGCCCGGCAGGGTATTCCGTTCATCGTGCTCGATCGCCCCAACCCACTCGGCGGCGATCTCATCGAGGGCCCGGTATTGGAGGAGAATTTCAAATCCTTTATCGGACTCTATCCGATTCCCTACATCTACGGCTTGACCGTCGGCGAGCTGGCGCAGTATTTCAATCAAGAATATCAATTCGGCACGCAGCTCACAGTCGTGCCGATGCGGGGCTGGCGGCGTTACATGATGTTCGCGGAGACTGGGTTGCCGTGGGTGCCGACTTCGCCGCACGTGCCGCATGCGCAAACGGTATTTCACATCGCCGCCACGGGCTGCATGGGTGAATTGTCCGCCGTGAATGAGGGCGTCGGCTACACCCTGCCGTTCGAGCTGATCGGCCACACCTGGATCGACGGCGCGAAGCTGGCGGCCGCGCTGAACGCCGAGAAATTGCCGGGCGTCCTGTTCCGGCCGTTGCATTACCGGCCCTATTACTTCGGCCACAAAGACATGCCGCTCTCCGGCGTGCAGATGCACCTCGTCGCGCCGCAGATCTTCCGGCCGATGTTGACCCAGCTTTACATTCTGGCCACGCTGCACAAATTGTATCCCGAACAGAACATCTTCAATCCCGCCCGCGTGAAGAGCTTTGATCAGGCCATGGGAACCGATTCCGTGCGGTTGCGCCTGCTGCGCGGCGATTCGCCGGCCACGATTTATCTCTCCTGGGAGCCTGCGCTCAAGGAGTATCGCGCCAAACGCGAGCGCTATTTGTTGTATGATTCGATTCCCGCGGATAACGGCGGCAAGAACGTGCCGGCCAGCCGAAGCAGGAACCAGAAGGATAAGCGCTGATCCCGTGCGTCCCGACGTGAAAACAAGAAACCCCGCGCTGGTGCACTCACCGGCGCGGGGTTTTTGTTTGAGACAATGAACCGATTGCGGCTCTCAATCGCAGAGGCGGCGCAGCCGGGCCTCAGCCGCAGCGAGTGTTTCCTCTTTCTTGCAGAAGCAAAACCGCACCAGCGTGCGGCCCTCTTCCGGGCGCTGATAGAAACTGGAACCCGGCACCGCGGCCACGCCGATCGCACGAATCATCCAGCGCGCGAAATCATGGTCATTGCGGTGACCGGTCTTCTGCATGAGCCTGCCGGCGTCTGCCATGATGTAGTATGCGCCTTGCGGAATCCGGCATTCAAAGCCGGCGGCCTGCAAAATGCCCAGCAGCCGGTCACGTTTCTGTTGATAGAGCGCCGCCAGGTCCCGGTAGTATGCTTCATCCAATCGCAGCGCGAGCGCGGCCGCCTCCTGCAGCGGGGCCGCCGCGCCGACGGTGAGAAAGTCATGCACTTTGCGAATGGCGTTGGTCTGCTTCTCCGGCGCGATCGCCCAGCCCACCCGCCAGCCGGTCAGGCTGTAGGTTTTCGAAATGGCGTTGATTGTGATCGTGCGCTCCGCCATGCCTGGCAGGCTGGCGATGCTGAGATGCGCGGCGCCGTCATACAGAATGTGCTCGTAGATTTCATCGGTGAGGGCAAACACGTCCCACGTTTGGCAGAGGCCGGCAATGAATTCCAGCTCGTGGCGGGAGAAAACCTTGCCAGTGGGGTTGTTGGGCGTGTTGATGATAATGGCGCGGGTGTGCCGGTTGAAAGCGCGGCGCAACTCGCCCTCGTCGAAGTGCCAGGCCGGCGGATGCAACTTGACGAAACGCGGCCGCGCGGCCGCCAGCAGGGCGTCGGGGCCGTAGTTCTCATAGAACGGCTCGAAGATGATCACTTCATCGCCGGGATTGATCAACGCCAGCAGCGTGGCAATCATGGCTTCGGTGGCGCCGCAGGTCACGGTCACGTTTTTCACCGGATCGACCTGCAGGTGGTTGTAGCGTGCCGCCTTTTCCGCGATCGCCTCGCGCAATTTCGCCGCGCCCCAGGTGATGGCGTATTGATTGACATCCGCGCGAATCGCCGCGACCGCGGCCTCCTTCACCGCGGTGGGCGCGGGAAAATCGGGAAAGCCCTGGGAGAGATTGACGCCGCCGTGCAGCAGCGTCAACCGCGTCATTTCGCGAATCACCGATTCGGTGAACGATTCTGTGAGGTGCGCCACCGGTGGTTTCATGAGTGTGCGTCCGCCCTTTTCGTGAAAGTCAAATCTGTGCCGCTGGGGCGGGAAGATCAAGCCGCGCCTCGACACCAACGCCGTGCGTGACGGCCTTGCGGCCGCCGCCCGCTTGCTCGCGGCGCGAGGTGTGCCCGCGTTGATGATCCCGCAATTGGGCAACAGAATACCGCCGGCGTGTCACATTCACAAGCAGAATTTCACAACAAAAAAAGCCGGCAGACCAACGGCTGCCGGCTTTTTGATTTCACCAGGGGCAGGGGGAATCAAGGCGTGCGGCCTTTGTGAATGATGATATTGCCGCCGCTGGTTTTCAGCGTGATCGCATCGCCGCCGCCGTTGATCTCGCCCTCGCCGCGCACGAAGCGGCCGCCGCGCTCGCCGGCTTCACCGCGCTCGATGCGCAGCGGAAAATCGGATTCGATGTCATAGCGGTCACCGAAGCGCCAGCCTTCGTTGAGTTGAATTTCCGCCTGGATGCGCGCCGGCAGCTTTTCCGGAATGGTCAACTCGATGCTGCCGCCGCTGCTGCTGAGCGTGAGGTCATGCGGCTTGCTGAAATCCGCCAGCGTCATTTCCACTCCGATTTCGCCGCCGGAGGTTGCGGCCTCCAGACCCGCTTTCAGATCGAACACTTCGATGTCGCCGCCGGAAGTGCGCAGCCGGGCTGCGCTCAACAGCGTCGTGGCGCGCACGTCACCGCCTGAAGTCGCCGCGCGAATCTCGCCCTTGATGTTGCGCAGCACAATGTCGCCGCCGGAGGTGCTGACGTCGACGCGGCCGCCGGTATTCTCGACGTTGACATCTCCGCCGGAAGTGCTGGCGTTCACGCTGCCATTCACCTCGAAGATGTCGATGTCGCCGCCGCTGGTGCGCAGATCGACCGTCTGGCTGGCGCCGCGCAGGGAAATGCTGCCGCCGGAGGTGCGGCCGTCCAGGATGCCGTTGATGCGCTCCAGCCGCAAGTCGCCGCCGGAGGTTTTCACCACCACGCGGCCGCCGGCGTCACGCACCACCACGTCGCCGCCGGAGGTGGTGGCATTCACCTCGCCGCCGGTCTCCGCCAATTCGATATCACCGCCGGAGGTGCGCAGCGTGGCATTGCCCTTGAGCTGCCGGATGGTCAAATCCCCGCCGCTCGTGCTGAGGTCGACGTTGAAGCGGCTGGGCACGGTGACGCGAAACTGGGATTCACTCGAACGCCGCGGCCGCTCCCGGCCATCGACCCGAATCAAATCCCCGCTTTGCGAATAGGAATCCTGACAGACTTTCAAAACTTGCCTGGCTTCTTCCATCGTGAAAACTTCCATGCTCACGGTTTCGAAAATGGTCACCGTGTTTTGCGCCACCGTGCTGACGGCAACATCACCGGTGATGTCGCGGATTTCGAGCGTGCCCTGCGGCCCGGCTTGGAATTCCTTCTTGATTTCAGCGACATAGCGCCGGCCTTCCCGACGAATTTCCTGCGCCGGCGAATAGTCAACCATCGCCGCCAGAAGAATCATCAAAACCAATCTGCTGCCTCTTTCCAGAGCGTGCAATGTTCTGCGTGACATGAGTATGTCTCCCTGAATCGTATCGTCGTTTGCCTGTCGTTGTGAAGGGGAGGCTGCCGGTTTCTTCCCGGGCCTCCGGAGACCCCGAGAGCGCCCGCCTACAGTCTTTCTGCCTGCAGGCTTTGCAGCAATCGATTTGCTTCCATGCGAATGAAGGCATTCGAGTCGAGCGCCGCGGCCGCCTCGAGCGCCGAGGTTTCCGGCGCTTCGACCGGCGTCCGGCTCAGCGCTGACAGGGCTGCAATCCGCACCGCGGGATTGGCATCGCGCAGCAAGGCCTGAATCAACGCGGATTTGATTGCGGGCGTCGGCGCAAAATTCTTCAGCGCCGCAATGGCTTTCAGGCGCACGCCGTCGTTGGCATCATGCACCAACACTTGCAACAGGGCCTGGGTAAGCTCCTCATCCTGCGCGGTCGCCGCCGGCAGGGCGGCAGCTTCGTCGATGGCCCGCACCGCCTTCAGCCGCAAGCCCGCCTGCTCCTGCGCGCGCATGGTGTACGCCAGCACCTGGCGAATCGCCGGATCTGCCATCGTGCCGCGCAAGATGACATTGTTCACCGTGCTGAATGCGATTTCAATCTCACCGGTGGCGGGATCGAGATGGATGCGATGCACATTGGCCAGTTGCGGCACGATCGCCGAGTTGCCGGTGATCACCGGCGCGGTGCTGAACGCGGCGCCGGCGGCCGGCGGCAGCGTCACCACGGTGGTGCGCGAAAAAAACTGCCGGCCCAGCCCCAAACCAAGCACCAACATCGCTGCCGCGAAGCCCAGGCGCCACAGCGGCCGGTCACTGCCGAGCAGAAATTCCCCCCATCGCGGCCGCCAGCTTGCCCGCGCCGGCGCGGCTTCCAAGCGATGGTGTAATTGCCGGCGCAAGCGCTGCAGCGTGGCGGCCTCAGGCTCATACGGCTTCATCGACTGCAGCCGTCGTTGCAGGGCGCGCAGCGCCGCCAGCTCCTGCTGCGCCCCGGGATCGGTTTGCAGCAGCTCCTCCACTTGCTGGCGTTCCAGCGGCGTCAATTCGTTGCTGTCATACAGCAGCAAAAGCTGGTGCAGGTGTTCGGGCAAGCTCATTGCGACTCCTCATAGTATGGCCGCAGGCGGCGTTGCAAATGCTGCGTCGCACGAAAGAGATAATTCTTCACCGTACCTTCCGCGCACGCGAGAATGGCCGCGATATCCTGCAGCTTGTGGCCGTGAAAGTGGCGCAGGACGAACACGGCGCGTTGTTGCTCCGAAAGGTCCGCAATCGCACTGGTGATTTGTTCGCCCAGCTCGCGGTTGAGCGCGGCGCGTTCCGGATCGATTTCCCGATCCACGGTCTCCGGACCGGCCACCGCTTCCTCCTGATCCATCGGCGCGGTTGCCAGCGGGAAAAAACGGGTCCGGCTGCGTTTCTTCCGAAAATTGATGCAGGTGTTCACCACCAGGCGGTACAGCCAGGTGGAAAACTCGCTTTCGAACCGAAAAGAGGAAATCTTGCGGAAGACGAGCAGGAAGATCTCCTGATACACGTCTTCCGCATCCTGCTGGTGGCCCAGCATGTTGTAGGCCAGCTTCAACACCTGGCGGTCGTGCAACGCCACCAGTTGCTCGAAGGCTGCGACCTGCCCCTGCTGGGCGCGCCGGATGAGTCTTTCTTCGGTTTCGGTCATAAGCTGTCAGAATAGACAAGGCCGGGAGCAAAAGGTTTGCAGTGAATTCGCCGTGGCAGGCGCCGCCGGCCCGCGGCTGCGCCAGTGCCCAAGCCCGGCAGTGTTGATGTAATCCCTCAGTTACGAGTGAAGTCGCGCAGGCCTCCAGCCCAATGTCACTAACTTTTTAAGCAGGCAATGACAGAAAAATGATTGGCAAAAAATTCACAGCTTTTTATTGCCACGATGAACATTTCTTCGATGATTGCAAACCACATATT
>JBBIKM010000170.1:0-13075 GCA_037445455.1 bacterium
TCTTCTACCCGATGGGCTGGGACGACAACGGCCTGCCCACCGAGCGCCGCGTGCAGAACTACTTCCACGTGCGCTGCGAGCCGGGCGTCCCGCACGAACCGGGCCTGGCGCTGCCCCTGGCCGACGACGCGACGCGCAAGCAGCCGCCGCGCAAGGTCTCGCGCCAGGTGCTGATCGACATCATCCAGCCGCGGGTTGAGGAAATCCTGGAACTCACGCTCAACGAGCTGAAGAAATCCGATTACTTCAAGCTCATGACTGCGGGCGCGGTGTTGACCGGCGGCTGCGCCATGCTGCCCGGCATCATCGACCTGGCGGAATCGATTTTCGACATGCCGGTCAAACTCGGCGTGCCCAATACCGTCAATTCCGTGACCGCCGAAGTGAACAAACCGAATCATGCCACCGGCGTGGGTTTGATTCTCTACGGCTATCAGCACAAAGCCGAAGCCGAAGGCCTGGCCAGCCCGAATGAGACGCATTTGTTCGACAAGATTGCCGACCGCATGAAGCGGTGGTTTGGAGTGGTAAATCGCGCGGCCTGACCGGTCCCGCAAGCTCAGTCGCAGCGCCCCTGGCATGCCACGGCCGGGGCATGACGAACGGCGGCTCCGCGAGGGGCTACTACCAGCAAGGAGAAGTCTCCATGAATCTACGATTGAATTTCGATGAAGGCAGCTTGATGGCGGCACGCATGAAAGTGGTCGGCGTTGGTGGCGCCGGCTGCAATGCCGTCAATCGTATGATTGCCGCGGGCTTGACCGGAGTTGATTTTGTCGCCATCAACACCGACGTGCAGGCGCTCGACACCTCCAAGTCGACGCACCGTATCCAAATCGGCAAGACCACCACGCGTGGGCTGGGCGCAGGCGCGGACCCCGAAATCGGCCGCAAAGCCATCGAGGAAGACCGCGAGACGGTCGCGGAGATTCTCGAAGACTGCGACATGGTGTTCGTCACCTGCGGCATGGGCGGCGGCACCGGCACCGGCGCCGCGCCGATTGTCGCGGAAATCGCCAAGGATCTCGGTGCCCTCACCGTGGCCATCGTTACCAAACCCTTCACCTTCGAGGGCAACAAACGCTGGAAGCGCGCGGAAGAGGGTCTGATGGAAATGAAGCAGCGGGTGGACACCATGATCGTCATCCCCAACCAGCGCCTGCTCGCGGTGGTGCCGAAAGGCACGCCGCTGGTGGAGGCCTTTCGCCAGGCGGACGACGTGTTGCTGCACGCCACCAAGGGCATCTCCGACCTGATCACGATTCCGGGTTTGATCAATCTCGACTTTGCCGACGTCCGCACCGTGATGAGCGAGATGGGCGACGCGCTGATGGGCGCGGGGGTAGCCAACGGCGACGAGCGCGCGATTCGCGCGGCGCAGCAGGCCATCTCCAGCCCGCTGCTCGAAGACGTGTCGATCGCGGGCGCGCTCGGCGTGCTGGTCAACATCACCGGCGGCGCGGATTTGACCCTGCATGAAGTGAATGACGCGGCCAGCGTGATCTCCGAGGCTGCCGGCAGCGAGGCCAATGTCATCTTCGGCGCGGTGATCGACGAAAGCATGCGCGATGACGTGCGCGTCACCGTGATCGCCACCGGCTTCCGCAACAACAGCCGCGGCGCGGCCAACGGCAGACAAAGCCGGCTGCCGCGCTTCATCGATACCACCGTCAAAGAACTCGACATTCCGACCTATCAGCGCCGCGAGAAAAACGGCCACAATGGCCACGCCGAGCCGATTATCCGGCCACTGGAGGAGGAATATGTGCCGATGCCGGAGCCGCCCGCCGATTATGACGTGCCGGCATTCCTGCGCAAACGAATGGGATAATGATGCGACTTCTCCGCCGGTCACCGGCACGGAAGTCTAGAAGGCAGCACCTGCACACGGTGAGCCTCGCCCTCGCAGCCCTGCACGCGTCGCTCTCTTTGGCGGCGGTGCAGGGCTGTGCATTTTTGCTCTCTCCTGCGCGGATTCGTGCTCCTTCGCAATCGCTGCCTCCTGACCCAGGGGATTTTCCTGCGGCCTGGCCCTGGCATCAAGAATCCCGGCGTTCTCACGATGCTCGCAGTGTTGGTAACCCCGGCGCGGCCGGGGTGGGAACTTCTTTCGACAGACACGAATGAGTTGTTCGCACGCAAAAACGGTAAATGATTATGCCCGCGCAACCGAATCCTCATCGCTATCAAGAAATGACCTATCGCCGCTGCGGCCGCAGCGGCCTCAAGCTGCCCGCGATTTCTCTCGGCCTGTGGCACAACGCCGGTGACGTCGATCCGCTGGAAAACACCCGCGCCCTGGTGCGGCTGGCGTTTGACTGCGGCATTACGCATTTTGACCTGGCCAACAACTACGGCCCGCCGCCGGGTTCGGCTGAAAGCAATTTCGGCAGAATTCTCAAAGAAGACCTGGCCGCCTACCGCGACGAGATGATCATCTCCACCAAAGCCGGCTATCTCATGTGGCCCGGCCCGTACGGCGAGTGGGGCTCACGCAAATACCTGCTGGCCAGTCTCGATCAAAGCCTCAAGCGCATGGGACTGGACTACGTTGACATTTTCTACAGCCATCGCCCGGATCCCGAAACCCCGCTGGAAGAAACCATGATGGCGCTGGATCACGCCGTGCGCCAGGGCAAGGCGCTTTACGCCGGCATTTCCAACTACAGCACCGAGCAAACCCGCCGCGCCGTCGAAATCCTGCGCGCCCTCGGCACACCCTGTTTGATTCACCAGCCGGTGTACCACATGTTCAATCGCTGGGTGGAAGAGAGCCTGCTCGCCTTGCTGGAAGAGCAGGGCCTGGGCTGCATTCCCTTTTCACCGCTGGCGCAGGGTCTGCTCACCTCGCGCTATTTGTCCGGCATTCCGGCGGACTCGCGTGCCGCCAAGCCCACCGGTTTTTTGCGGGCGGATCAAATCACTGCCGAAAAAATCGAGAAGGTGAAAAAATTGAATGAGCTGGCGCAGCAGCGCGGCCAGACGCTGGCACAGATGGCGCTGGCGTGGATTCTGCGCCACCCCGCCGTGACCTCCGTGCTCATCGGCGCCAGCCGGCCGGCGCAGTTGCAGGAGAACCTGCAGGCCCTGCAGAATCTCCATTTCGCTGCAGCCGAGTTGGCGGCAATTGATGCGATCCTGGCGTGAACCATCGGTGTCCGTCCGAAATCACAGCCTTTAAGCAAAGTGTTCCTGCAACGGTTGGGTCGTTGCATTGTGGCCCCTGGAGTTGCTGCGGTGTTCGAAGTTCTGTCAACCCAAGCTCAGCCGCGGTTGCAACACTCTCGGGCGGACGCCCATTATCATTGGAGCCTGACATGCGAACGGCAAGACGACGGCGTGTGGCTGCGCTGGCAGCGCTGGTTTTGGCAATGTATTTCTCCGCATGTGAGCAACAAGAAGGATTCAGTGAAATGAAACTCGATCAAGGCTGGCAGTTCCGGCAGGCCGGTGAGGAGAAATGGTACCCCGCGCAGGTGCCGGGCGAGGTGCACACCGATTTGTTGCGCCAGGGCTTGATTGCAGACCCCTTTTACCGCGACAACGAAAACACCTTGCAGTGGATCGGCAAGACCGACTGGGAATATCAAACCCGCTTCACGGTGGCTGCCGGCCTGCGCCAGCGCGAGCACGTCGAGCTCGTGTTTGCCGGATTGGACACCTATGCCGACGTCTTCTTGAATGATTCACTGATTCTGCGCGCCGACAATATGTTTCGCGAATGGCGCGTGGCCTGCAAATCCCTGCTGCGCGCCGGTGAGAACACCTTGCGCGTGCATTTCCGCTCGCCCATCAACGAAGTGTTGCCGCGCATGGCGCAGTTGAGTTATCAATTGCCCGCGGTCAATGATCACGGCGAGAAAACCAGTCCCTACACCCGCAAGGCGCCTTATCACTTCGGATGGGATTGGGGCCCGCGTTTCGTCACCTGTGGAATTTGGCAACCGGTGCAGTTGGAGGCGTGGGAGGTAGCCCGCATCGTTGATCTGCAAATCATCCAAAATCAGCTCACCGAAACGAGCGCACGCCTCACCGCCGCGGTTGAGATTCATGCCACGCGGCCGCAGCCGGCGGAGATCAGAATTGCCTCGGCGGAGAATGCTTTTCCGCCGCAAACCCTGCGCTGCGAGCTGACCCCCGGCGTGCAAACGCATCGCCTCGACTTCACCATTGCGAATCCGCGGCTGTGGTGGCCCAACGGCCTGGGTGAGCAACCGCTGTACACGATTCACGCACAGGTGCAGAGGGCGGGAAAAAAACTCGGCCAGGCCACCCGCCGCATCGGCTTGCGTACCGTGGAACTATGGCAGCAGCCCGATGCCTGGGGCCGCAGTTTCGAGTTCGTGGTCAATGGCGTGCCGGTTTTTGCCAAGGGCGGCAACTGGATTCCCGCCGACAATTTCCTGAGTCGCATTGACGCCGCGCGCTATGCGCAGTTGCTGCATGCCGTGCAAGAAGCCAACATGAACATGCTGCGGGTGTGGGGCGGCGGCATCTATGAAAACGACAAATTCTATGAACTGTGCGATGAGCTGGGCCTCATGGTGTGGCAGGATTTCATGTTCGCTTGTTCGATGTATCCGGCCCAGCCCGCGGATTTGGCCAACATTGAGCAGGAAGCGAGGCATCAGGTGAAGCGCTTGCGTAATCATCCCAGCCTGGTGTTGTGGTGCGGCAACAATGAAGTCGAAGCCGGCTGGAAGGGTTGGGGCTGGCAGCAGCAATGCCCGGACAGCGTGTGGCAGGACTATTTGAAGATCTTCCACGGCGTGTTGCCCAAAGTGTGTGCCGACTATGATCCCGGCCGGCCCTACTGGCCCAGTTCGCCCACCTCCTACAATCAGGAGGATTGGCCCGGCTCGCCCAACTCCGGTGACATGCACTATTGGGGCGTGTGGCACGGCGCCGAGCCTTTTGCCGCTTACTTGCAGCAGACCCCGCGCTTCATGAGCGAATATGGCTTCCAGTCTTTCCCGCAGCTCAAAACCATCAAGCAATTTGCGCTGCCGGAGGATTATGACCTGGCTTCACCGGTGATGGTGACCCACCAAAAGCATGGCCGCGGCAACGAGTTGATCCGCACCTACACGCTGCGCGAGTTTCCCGAGCCCAAAGATTTCACGTCGTTTTTGTACGTCAGCCAGATCGTGCAGGCGGAAGGCCTGAAGCTCGGCACCGAACATCTGCGCCGGCTGCGGCCGCGCTGCATGGGCGCGCTGTACTGGCAAATCGATGATTGCTGGCCGGTGGCCTCCTGGTCTTCGATTGACTATTACGGCCGGTGGAAGGCGCTGCATTACTTCGCCCGCCGCTTCTTCAGTCCGATCCTGGTCAGCCCGCAGCAAGACAGCACCCAGGTTGAAGTCTACGTCATCTCTGATGAGCGCGCGCCGGTGGCGGCCACGTTGCATCTCAGTCTGATCGAATTCAACGGCAAGGTCTTGCGTCAGGAAGAAAAGCCGGTGTGGGTGAGAGCCCTGAGCAGCGCGAACTACTTCTCCTTCAACAAAAAGGAATGGCTGCCGGCCGGAGAAGAACACCGCGCCCTCCTGCTCGCCGAGCTGCGCGCGGAGAACGGGCAAGTCCTGTCGTCGAACACGCTGCTTTTCAAGCCGGTGAAGGAGTTGCGCCTGCCCTCGCCGCAAATCAGCACGCAGGTGGCTGCGGCAGCGGATGGCTTCCACCTCACGCTGGTCGCGGATCAATTTGCCAGCCATGTCTTCCTTGCCGCGGATGAGCATGAGGGCTTTTTCACCGACAACTATTTTCATCTCGTGCCGGGCCGGCCACTGACCATCACGTTTCAAACCAGGGAAAGCATCGCGCTGGCCGATTTCGAGCGCAGCCTGCAGGTCAGGTCACTGACTGACGCCTTTGCCGCGCCGCTTGCACGCCTGGAATGAGCGGCATCACTTTTCTTGATGCTGCAGCCCTGCAGCCCCGGCGCTTCCGCGGCTCAACTGTCTGTGATCTCCAAAACCCTGAACGCATAACGCCGCCGGGCCAAAACCCAACGGCAAAGCCGCACGCCACGCCGCCGGCAACCTGCAAAGCTCTTCCCGGCGGAACTGTTTCGGCTTTGCGTGAACAGCTTTTTTTTCTTCCGTGAGAGGTACAGCCCACCCGGGACCAGACACGCTGCCGGGGAACTTGCGCGGACCCAGGCACACCGCCTGGCATTTTGCAAAACCCTCAACCCGGACAATCCGTGCGCTGCCGGCAAAAGATGACAAACATCATCGAAAATCCTCTCTGAAATGAAAATCCCATTTGCTATCTTGCCGGCAGCAATGGGGTTTTCAATTTTGCACCATTTCTTGTTGAGGATCGCAGCGTATGGCAGATTCCCTTTATCCTCTGACCTTTACTCCCGTGTTGAAACACTATCTCTGGGGCGGCCGGAATCTCGAGCGGCTGGGGCGCATCCTGCCGCCGCACGGCGTGGTCGCCGAAAGCTGGGAAATCTCCGGACATCAAAACGGCGTGACCGCCGTTGACAACGGCCCTTTCGCCGGCCGTTTGCTCACTGATCTGCATGCCGAGCTGGGCCTGGATTTGATCGGCCGCAATTGTGCCTGGGCGCAGGCACGGCAGAAGTTTCCCCTGCTCATCAAACTGTTGGATGCCAATCTGCCGCTCTCGGTGCAGGTGCATCCCAGTGATGATTTCGCGCGCACGCACGAGGGCAACGAGCTTGGCAAAACCGAGATGTGGGTCGTGTTGCAGGCCGCGCCCAACGCCGAGTTGATCCTGGGTGTCAAAGCCGGCACCACGCCCGCGGCTTTTCGTCAGGCTGTCGAGGCCGGCCGGCTGGAGCCGCTTCTGCACCGGCTGCCGGTGAAGGCGGGCGATCACATCTGCGTGCCGGCCGGCTCGCTGCATGCGATCATGAGCGGTTTGCTGATCGCGGAAATTCAACAGAATTCCGACACCACCTATCGTGTGTATGACTGGAACCGCGTCGGAGACGATGGCCGGCCGCGACCATTGCACCTCGAGAAGGCCATGGCGGTGATCAACTTCGCGCAAGTCGAGCCGGGCCTGCAGCCACCTGAGCTGATTGCGCAGCAGAACGGCGTGCGGCGCTGGCGCTTGTGCGCGAATCAATACTTCGTGACCGAGCGTGTGCAGATGGCCGCCGGCGCGACTTTCACCGGCGCCTGCACCGGCGAGACTTTGGAAATCTGGGGCGTGATTGCCGGCGAGGCCCGCATCAATCAAGTCGCGCTCCCCGCTGTGCGTTTCACGTTGCTGCCCGCGGCCCTGGGCGAGTTTGCCGTGACGACCGCAACCGGTGCCACCCTGCTGCGAACTTATGCCGAAGGTTGAAAAATGCGCCGCCACTCTCTCCGCACCGGCCTGCTTCCGGCGCTGCTTGTGCTGCTCCTGCCGCTCATCGCTTTTTGCCAGGGCCAGGCAATGAAAACAGACACTCCTCCTTATCTCGACCCGGCACGTCCGCTCGCCGAGCGCGTGCAGGATTTGCTTTCCCGCATGACGCGCGCCGAAAAGATCAGCCAGATGCTGCATGAGGCACCGGCAGTGCCACGCCTCGGCATTCCCGCCTATAATTACTGGAGTGAAGCCCTGCACGGCGTCGCGCGCAACGGCCGCGCCACTGTGTTTCCTCAAGCCATCGGCCTGGCGGCCACGTGGGATGTGGACTTGCTGCAGCGGGTCGCAGCCGCCATCGGCGATGAAGCCCGGGCCAAATTTCACGAAACGATGCGGCGCCGCGGTTCTACCGGCCAGTATCAAGGCCTCACGTTTTGGTCGCCGAACATCAACCTCTTTCGGGATCCGCGCTGGGGCCGCGGCCAGGAAACCTATGGCGAAGATCCCTTTCTCACCGGCGAGTTGGGCGCCGCGTTTGTGCGCGGCTTGCAGGGCGATCATCCCCGTTATCTCAAAGCCGCGGCCTGCGCCAAGCATTTTGCGGTGCACAGCGGCCCGGAGAAAGACCGCCACCATTTCGACGCCCGGGTTTCGTTGCGCGACTTGCACGACAGCTATTTGCCTGCGTTCAAAAAACTGGTGACGGAAGCCGGCGTCGAAGCCGTGATGGCCGCATACAATCGCGTCAACGGCGAGCCGTGTTGCGCCAGTCAACTGCTGCTGGTGGAAATCCTGCGCGGCCAATGGCAATTCGAGGGTCACGTCGTCTCCGATTGTTGGGCGCTGGAAGACATTCATGCCCGCCATCGCTTCACGCCAGGCCCGGTGGAAACCGCGGCGCTGGCGCTCCAGGCCGGCTGCGACCTGAGCTGCGGCGTGACTTACGACAAAATCGGCGAGGCCATTGAGCGCGGTTTGCTGACGGAAGCGGATCTCGATCGCGCGCTGGCGCGCACCTTGCGCACGCGCTTCAAGCTCGGCCTGTTCGATCCGCCGGAAATGGTGCCCTATGCCGCCATTCCACCCAGCGTGGTCGGCAGCGCAAAACATCGCAGCCTGGCGCTGGAGGCGGCACGCAAAGCGATTGTGCTGCTCAAGAATCAAGATCAGCTCCTGCCGATCCGGCCGGACACGCGCAAGATTCTGGTGACCGGCCAGAACGCCGCGAGCGTCGATGCGCTGCTGGGCAACTATTTTGGATTAAATGACAACCTCACCACCATTCTCGAAGGCATTGCCGGGCGGGCGCCGGAAGGCATGCGCGTGACCTACCTCGTGGGCACGCAGTTGCACGCGCCCAGCGTGAACCCACAGGATTGGGCCTTTTACACGCCGGCAGCCAACGAAGTCGTGGTCGCCTGTTTGGGACTCTCGCCGCTGCTGGAGGGCGAAGAGGGCGAATCGATTCTTTCACCGGATCGCGGTGACCGGTTGGATCTGGCGCTGCCGCCGGTTCAGGTCGAATTCCTCCGCAAGTTGTCCAGCCGGGGCGCGAAGATCGTGCTCATTCTGCACGGCGGCAGTCCGATTGTTTTGGGGGAGGTTGAAGATTTGGTGCAGGCCATCTTGTTCGTGTGGTATCCCGGTGAAGCCGGCGGCGAGGCCGTGGCTGAGATTCTGTTCGGCGACGCTTCACCCTCGGGCCGGCTGCCGATCACTTTTCCGCGGTCGCTGGCAGAGTTGCCGGCGTTCGAGGATTACCGCATGGCGGGCCGGACGTATCGCTATCTCACCGCCGCGCCGCTCTATCCCTTTGGCTACGGCCTGAGCTTCACGCAATTTGCCTATCATGATCTGCGGCTGGCACGCGAGCGCATTGCTGCCGGCGAGTCACTGCCGCTGCAAATCACGGTGACCAACACCGGCAGCCGGCCGGGCGAAGAAGTGGTGCAATTTTACTTGAGCGATTTGCAGGCAACCGTGACCGTGCCGCAGCACAAGCTGATCGGCTTTCAGCGGGTCGCGCTGGCAGTGGGCGAAAGCAAGACCCTGAACTTCACCATCACGCCGGAGCATATGAGGCTGGTGGACGAGGCCGGCGAGCAGAGACTGGAACCCGGCGAGTTCCGGTTGACCGTTGGCGGTTGCTCGCCGGGCGCGCGCGGGGTGCAACTCGGCATGCCCGAGCCGGCGCACGCGGTCTTTGTGGTGCAGTAAGCTCAGCCGCAGCGGAAAAAAAACGCATGCTTCAGTTTTTGGCTTTTTGTAGATTGAAGTCGACCAGGTTGTTCCGTGAAACCGATTCAGGAGCCTGAGCCATGTCCTTCCATATCAGACGCGTTGATTATCTCTACGCGACGGTCAAAGATCAGCCGGGCGAGGCTTACAAACTGCTCTCCCAGCTTGCGGAGTTGGGCGTCAACTTGCTCGCCTTTTCCGCGATTCCCACCGGCCCAATGCGCACCCAACTCACCCTCTTTCCCGAGCACACCCCGCAGCTCATGGATGCCGCGCGCAAAGCCGGTTTTAGCCTGGACGGCCCGCATCGTGCCCTGTTGGCGCAGGGCGATGACAAGTTGGGCGCGCTCGCCGAAGTGCACGAGAAGCTGTACGAAGCCAACATCAACATCTATGCTTCCAGCGGCGTTTCCGACGGCCGGGGCAGCTACGGCTACATCATCTATGTTCGGCCGGAAGAGTACGAAGCCGCGGCCAAGGCCCTGGGGCTGTAAAGCAGCGAGGTGCAGTGCTCCCCCGTGCGACATCAGGGGCTGACCCCCGTGCTCGCAAAGAGCGTGGCAGTTGACACAGGCAGGGAAGGCACGCGCCGCCGACGGGCTGCGCACAGGGAGGGGGTTGCCTCTTCCCGGTGATGGGAGTTTCTCATGTTCTTCGATTTGCCGCTCGATCAGCTTCAGACTTACCGGCCGGTGCGCGACGAGCCACCTGACTTCGAGGCTTTCTGGCAGGAAACGCTGCAGCAAGCGGAGCGCTTCCCTTTGCACGCCAGGTTCCTTCCAGTTGATTCCGGCCTGCGCCTGGTTGAAACATACGATGTCACGTTCAACGGATTTGGCGGGCAGCCGATCAAGGGCTGGCTGATTTTGCCGCGCGAACGCAGCGCGGCTTTGCCGTGCGTGGTGGAATACATCGGCTACGGCGGCGGCCGCGGCCTGGCGCTCGATTGGCTGTTGTGGAGCAATGCCGGCTATGCGCACTTCATCATGGACACGCGCGGCCAGGGCAGCGTCTGGCGCAAAGGGGACACGCCTGATCTCGAACCCGCAGGCTCAAATCCCCAACATCCCGGCTTCCTGACGCGCGGCATTCTCGATCCGCACCATTACTACTATCGCCGCCTGTTCACGGATGCGGTGCGTGCCCTGGCAGCAGCGCGTTCGCATCCGGCGATTGCCAGCGATCGCATTGCAGTCACCGGCGGCAGCCAGGGCGGCGGCATCGCGCTGGCAGTGGCGGGGCTGGTGCCCGGCCTGGCCGCGGTGATGCCGGATGTGCCCTTCCTCTGCCACATTCGCCGCGCCACTGAAATCGTGGATACGTTTCCCTATCAAGAAATCGCCAGGTTCTGCCAGGTGCACCGCGATCAGATCGCAACCGTGTTTCGCACGCTGTCTTATTTCGACGGCCTCAATTTTGCGGTGCGGGCAACCAGCCCGGCGCTTTTTTCGGTGGGATTGATGGATGAGATTTGCCCGCCTGCCACGGTGTTTGCCGCCTATAATCACTATGCGGGCGCGAAGCAGATCAAGATTTGGCCGTACAATCATCACGAAGGCGGGGAGAGTTTTCAAGCGGTGGAAAAACTCCGCTTTCTTGCGGCGCGGTGGCACTGAAGAACGGTTCGGCCGGTGGAGTTTTGGGCTGCAGCTTTGACCCCTTATCGATGTTTCCGGGCCTGCCTGCCCCAAAGCCGGGCAGGCAGGTCCCCTGCGCCGCGGTTGCGCAATGCCGGCCGGTGTGTGCGCCTGGCCGCCCTCGCCGCGTCAAGCGACCTCGAAAAGCTCATCGAGCATGGCAAGATAATTTTCCGGCGGCACATAGCTGGGAATGGAATTCCCCGAGCCCAGCGCATAGCGGCCGCGGCGGCCGCAGGTTTCAATCAGAAAGCGGGCGTGCCGGCGCACTTCCTGCGGCGAGTCACCGGCCAGCCGGTTGACATCCATGCCGCCCAACACTGCGATGCGATCGCCGTAGCGTGCCTGAAAATCCTGCACCGGAATGATCAAGTCCTCGAATGAATGCTTGCCATCGATGCCCACCTCCTCAATCAAGTCGGACATGATTTTTTCGAGCTGGCCGCAGGAATGTAGAAAGTAGGGCAGACCGCGGGCATGCGCCATGGCCGCAAAGCGTTTGTGCCAGGGCAGAATCAGCTCGCGCAGGGTTTGCGGCGAAACCAGCGTGGCGGTGCGAAACCCCATGTCATCGCCGGGAAAGATGGCAATCAAGCGGTCCAGGCCCAGCACCTGTTCGTAGAATCCCACCATCAAGTGGCCCAGGCGGTCGGCAATCGCCTTCACCAAATCCGGCGCTTCATAGAGGGCGTGGCAAAGCCCTTCCAGCGACATGATCCAGGACAAGTGTTCGAACACGCCGCCGCCATGCGAGACGATCATGCCCATGCCCTCGGGCAGATGCGCATTAAGGTATTCAAAGGGGAAAAAATCCATCTCCGCCACCGTGGGCCAGGGATAGTGCTCGAAATCCTCCCAGGTTCGAATGGCGCCCTGGTGCTCATCCGGCCAGGCGCGGATTTTGTCCGAAGCCGGCGCGGCATCGGGAATGTACATTTGGTGCGTCGGCAGCGGCAGGCTGCGCTCAATGCGGATGAAGTCATAGCCCAGGCGGTGCCAAAATACGATCAAATTATCCAAATAAGCTTGTTGCGCCGTTCGCTCCGGCGCTTCCGGCACCCAGGTCCGGCCGAGCAGCTCCGTGATGATCGGCCGCATCACGACGTCATCGATGATGTACTCCACCAGCGGCGGCCGCGCCTGCTGCGCGCGCCCCATCAACACCGCAATACATTTTTCCGCGTCCGGCCGGGGATGGCGCAAGGGCAGATGTTTCAACATAAGCATTCGCTCCACATTTTGATTGACCGCTGGGCGAAAAGCACTGCAACCGCAACACCATTCGGGTATGGCACAAAATACAAATTCCCGCCAGAGCGGCAACTGTTTTTGTGGCAAGCGGGAGGCGGTGTTCTCGCACGGCAGAAAATGAGGGGCGGCGCGGAGCAGCCGCGCGTGCCCGCAGCCGGGAGCGGGGGGAATCCCATGCGGTCAGAAAAACAGGCCGGGGCGATGGTCAAATCCACCCCGGCCTTGGCTGTGTGGGATGAGGGAGCTGTCTGCAGATGGCACAATTGTCCGGCTTTGCTGCGATCCCACTGGCAGGCTGGGAGCGCTGAGCCGGCTGGGTGGCGGCGGCCAGGTGTTGCTGTTGGGGATGCGACAAGCGCCCCCGCAACGGCTCGGCGGCCAGTTCAGTTGTGCACGTTCAAAGGCTGCCCACGCACGAGGTGACGGTGCCAGAGTTCCAGGTTGGTAATGCGCCAAAGCAGCTCGGGTTGTTGCCAGGTCCATTGTTCGAGCTGGGCGCAGACCGCCGTGCGATTGATGAAGGGGTTGTCGCCTTCCGTGAGCAGGCGCCGGATGATCGGCAGCGAGGCTTGCAACCACTCGGTGAGTGGAAAAGGATAGCCCATTTTTTGGCG
>JBBIKM010000171.1:0-11166 GCA_037445455.1 bacterium
TCGTCGTGGACGGTGAGGATCAAGATGCGCGCCTCGGGCCACTCCAGGCGGATCAGGCGCGTGGCTTCCAGCCCGTCGCTCAGGGGCATGTTGATATCCATCACCAGGATATCCGGGCGCAGGCGCAACGGCTGGAGGAGATGGCCGCGCAAATCGAACAAGTGTTGCTGTCGAATGACGAAAGCCTGATTCGCTGGCTGGAAATGAAAGCCTCCCGCTATGGCAACCTCGTCCGCCTGCGCAGCGCACCGCTCGACATCGCGCCCATCCTGCAAAAGGCCGTCTTTGAGAAATTTCCCACCGTGGTTCTCACCTCCGCCACGCTGGCGGTCGGCGATTCCTTCGGCTTCCTGGAGCAACGTTTGGGGTTGCGCCGCCTCGCGGACACGCGGCGCAGCACCGTCAAGCTCAGCTCGCCGTTCGACTATGCCCGCCAGGTGCTGCTTGCCATTCCCACCGACATGCCGGAGCCGAATCAAGCGAGTTACAACCGCGCCCTGCAGCAGGGTTTGGCGGCGGCGCTGGAGATTTCCAACGGCCGGGCATTCATTCTCTTCACCTCGTACGGCCTGCTCAATCAAATGCACAACGCGCTTGCCGGTGCCTTGGCGGCCAACGGCATTCTCGCATTGAAGCAGGGCACTGAAGGCCGGCACCAGTTGCTGGAGCGCTTTCGCAAACAAGTCGGCTCGGTGCTCTTCGCCACCGACAGCTTCTGGCAGGGCGTGGACGTGCACGGCGAGGCGCTGGAGTGCGTGATCATTCCGCGGCTGCCGTTTCGTGTTCCCACCGAGCCGATCATCGAAGCGCGCGTCGAAGCCATCGACAAGAGCGGCGGCAATTCGTTCATGGAATACTCCGTGCCGCAGGCGGTGATCAAATTCAAGCAGGGCTTCGGCCGGTTGATCCGCCGCAAAACCGATTTTGGCGCAATTGTGATATTTGACAATCGCATCGTGACGAAGCGTTACGGCCGGGTGTTTCTGGAATCCCTGCCGGAATGCCGCACCGTGGTGGGAAGATCTGAAGAAGTGTTCGCAGAGATGACGAAGTTTTACCGCGCACAAAGAGGGTGAAGACGGTCCCTGTCCCCTCAGGCCGTGAACGAAGAGCTTTTCGTGTCATCTTGTTGAGGCTCCTGCCGGCACGGGCGGGCCTGCAATGTGCAATGCTGGAGATCATGCTGGCAGCCTGTCAGCAAGGCGTGGGTGGGAGCGGGGTCACGATCCAAAACTCTGCTTGCGTCTCGCGATTGGCTTTGACATATTTACGCCCGCCCGGTGCGGCGTCTCAGGACCGTCCTTGCCGTGCCAGCCACTGCGGCGAGGCATTTTCCAGGATGAGGGTCAACCCACTTTTATCCTTCACTCCTCAAAACGGAGGTATGGAAAATGAAGTTCAGTGCCCCAACGCAAGTCGTCTGGCTCATCGCCGTCATTCTTGGCGTGCTCGGCATCCTCGGGAAATTCGCCACGATTAATTTCGTGACGCCGAATGCCTTCTGGCTGGTGATGGCCGGCTTTGTCCTGCTGGCGATTGGTACGATGTACAAGCGGGTCTGAGTCGCTGCGACTCGTTGCGTGTGAGGCCTGCCTCGCATCATCTCCGGCCCGCCAGCTTGCGCGCCTTCCGATTTTCCGGCAAGCCTCACACCCCTTTCCGCTTCCCGCCTGCCTCTTGCTGCTGCGTTGCTCATTTCCTGACATTCCCCTCGCCATCATCAGGAGTTCTGCATGCGTTTCAAAATGATTTCATTCGCTGTTGGTCTTGGCGGATTGGCCGCGTTGGCCGCGTTGCTGCCCTCTCAAGACGCCGGGCCGGTCACGCCCGCCCTCATTGCCGCTGCCGAGAAAATCATCGGCCTGCAATTCACTCCGGCCGAGCGCGATTCCATGCTCGGCGATCTGCAAGAGAATCTCGAAAACTATGAAAAGCTCCGGCAGGTGCCGCTGCCCAACAGCGTGCCGCCGGCGCTTGCTTTTAATCCCGTTCCGCCGGGCATGACGTTCGACACGCAGCGCCGGCCGCCGGTGTGGAGCACGCCCGCCAAATTAACCGTGCCGGCCAACATTGAAGACTTGGCATATGCCCCGGTCGGCGAGCTGGCCGAACTGCTGCGCACGCGCAAAATCACGTCGCTGCAGCTTACGCAAATGTATCTCAGCCGTTTGAAGAAATACGGGCCGCAGCTCGAATGCGTGATCACGCTCACCGAGGAACTCGCGCTCGCGCAAGCGCGGCGTGCCGACGCTGAAATCGCCGCGGGCAAATATCGCGGCCCGCTGCACGGCATTCCCTATGGCGCCAAGGACCTGCTCGCCGCCAAAGGTTACAAAACCACCTGGGGCTCGGTGCCGTTCAAAGATCAAGTGATCGACGAAGACGCCACCGTCATCAAGAGACTCGAGGCGGCCGGCGCGGTGTTGGTGGCAAAGCTGACCCTCGGTGAGCTGGCATGGGGCGAAGTTTGGTTCGGCGGCAAAACACGCAATCCCTGGAATCTCGCGCAGGGCTCGAGCGGCTCCTCGGCCGGCTCAGCCGCAGCCACGGCCGCGGGATTGGTGGCCTTCGCCATCGGCTCGGAAACCTGGGGCTCGATCGTTTCGCCCGCGACGCGCTGTGGCGTGACGGGTTTGCGTCCCACCTACGGCCGCGTCAGCCGCGCCGGCGCCATGGCATTGAGTTGGACGATGGACAAGATCGGCCCGATCTGCCGCACCGTGGAAGATTGCGCGCTGGTGTTCAATGCCATTTACGGCCCGGACGGACGCGATCAGTCTCTCGTGGATCTGCCGTTCAACTACAATCCCAAAGTCGATTTGAGCAGGCTGCGCCTCGGCTATCTCAAAAGCGCTTTCGAGAAGGATTCGACCAACCGCGCCACCAACCAGGCCACACTCGCGAAGCTGCGCGAACTGGGCGCGCAACTGATTCCTCTCGAACTGCCGGATTTGCCGTTTGAAGCGCTTACGATTATTCTGAGCGCCGAGGCTGCCGCGGCCTTCGACGAGTTGACGCGTTCGGGCAGGGACGATTTGCTGGTGCGCCAGATTCGCAACGCCTGGCCCAATGCCTTCCGCAGCGCGCGCTTCATTCCCGCGGTGGAATACATTCAAGCGAATCGCGTGCGTCATCTCGTCATGCAAGCCATGGCGGAGATGATGAAGCAGGTCGACGTCTATGTTGCCCCTTCGTTCGACGATAATCTCCTGCTCACCAACCTCACCGGCCACCCCTGCGTGACGCTGCCCAACGGTTTCAACGACAAGGGCAGTCCCACCAGCATCACATTCATGGGCAATTTGTATGGTGAAGCGCTCACGCTGGCGGTGGCCAGGGTTTATCAAGAAGCCACGGATTTTCACAAGAAGCATCCGCCGCTGTTTCCGTGAGCTTGCGGCATAATTGCAAGAGCCTGAATGATTCGCGGTTTGGTTTTTGTGCATGATCTGGGAAGAAATAGGAAACTTTGCATCTTTCGGACCGGAGAGCTATATTCGCGCGAATCATCAAAAAAGATGAATTGCTGCGATGAGCGTGATTGACCTCGGCGCGCAGCGCCCGGGCGGTTTGCAGGCAGTATCCCAAGATCGGTGAAGACTGATGACTTCGAAATGCGTTCGTAGCAACGCCTTTCGGTGTCGAGTCAAAGTCGCGTTTTCAGCCGTCTGCTGGTTAAAGGCCTTCACAAACCGCGCGAGACGTAATTTCCAAGCGCTCTGCATTCTCCATCAGGGTCAACGCCTGAAGGCGTCACTACAAGCCTCGCTCACCAATGCCTCCTCTCCTCGAAATCCACCACCTGAAAAAACGCTTCGGCGAAACCCAGGCGCTCGCAGGCGTGAGCTTGACCGTCAACGCCGGCGAGATTCACGCCGTGCTCGGTGAAAACGGCGCGGGCAAGACCACGCTGATGAACGTGCTCTACGGCCTGGTGACGGCGGACAGCGGCGAAATCAAGCTCACGGGCAAACCTTTCCGGCCGGCGAGTCCGGCCGCAGCGATTCGGGCCGGCATCGGCATGATTCACCAGCATTTCATGCTGGTGCCCACCTTCACCGTGATGGAGAACTTCCTGCTCGGCAACTCCCGCTTCAGCGTGCGCGGCCCACGCCGGCAACAGGCGCAAGCAGAAGTGCTGGCGCTGTGCCGGCGGCTGGGCATTGAAGTGCAGGCCTCTCGTCGCCGGTCATTCTGGAAGAGTCTCTTGCAACATAACCGATTGTTCCAGCGCGTGGGAAGGTTCCTGCGGAATGACAATCATGGAAATGAGAGAGAAGGACTGTCAAACGGCCGCGGCAGCGCACCGCCAGCGGGATTCAGTCTGGACCAGAAGATCGCAGATCTCTCCGTGGGCCAGCGCCAGCGCGTGGAAATCGTCAAGATTCTGCTCCGGCAATGCCGGCTGCTCATTCTCGACGAACCGACGGCGGTGCTGGCGCCACAGGAAGTCGAGGAGTTGTTTGCCTTGCTGCGGCGGCTGCGCAGCGAAGGTTATGCGATGATTTTCATTTCGCACAAGATTCACGAAGTGCTGGCAGTGAGCGACCGCCTCACCGTGTTGCGCGGCGGCCGGGTCTCGGGCAGATTCAACACCGCCGAGGCGAGTCTCGAACTGATTGCCGCGGCCATCACGCCGCAGGCCTTTGCGCCGGCGGCCGCGCCTGCTGCCGGCCGGCCGGGCCGCGTGGTGCTGCGGGCGCAAGCGCTGGCGGCCTTCGGCAACGCCGGCCAGCTTGCGCTCGACAATCTCTCATTCGACTTGCATGCCGGCGAGATTTTGGGTGTCGCCGGCGTCGATGGCAATGGCCAGGCGGAGCTGGCCGAAGTGTTGCTCGGCCTGCGGCCGCTGGCGGCCGGTCTCCTCGAACTGGAAGGCGAAGCCCTGGCGGTCAAGACCAGCCGCGCGCGTTTTGCCGCGGGTTTGGCGCACATTCCCGCCGATCGCCACGAGATGGCGCTTTTCCCCACGCTTTCGGTGGCGCAAAACGCAGCGGCCTTCGCCTATCGCGAACGCTTTTTCCACAGGTGGGGATGGCTGCGTCTGGCCAGGCTCCGCGATTACAGTGAAAGCATCGTGCGTGACTTCGACGTGCGCGTGGCCAATCTCGCTTTTCCGGTCACCACCCTTTCCGGCGGCAATCAACAGAAACTCGTGGTCGGCCGCGAACTGGCGCGCCGGCCCAAAGTGCTGATCGCGGTCAATCCCACCCGCGGTGTGGACCTGAGCGCGACCGCGAAGATTCACCAGGAAATTCTTGCCGCGAAAGCACAAGGCGCGGCGATTTTGCTGATCTCGACCGAGCTGAGCGAAGTCTATGCGCTGGCGGATCGCATTGCGGTGTTGTTCAAAGGCCGGTTTACCGGCATCTTTTCGCCGGAGATTTCGCCGGAGGAAATTGGTGCGCGGATGCTGGGTGAAAGAAGCAATTAGGGGCAAAGAACGAGAACCGCCCATCCAGGAGGGCCGCCCAGGCGGTGGCGTTTTCAGAAGGGCACAGACCTCCACAACTGCCAGGACGCGTAAGGCCTCAGTTATCGGCGTTTTCAAATTGATCAGCAACGGTTGCACCGTTGCTTTTAGCGAATGGAACCCCGCGTCGTGACGACACGGCACCGCCGTGGCCGGTAATCCCCACCCACAACTGAGGCCTTACCAAAACGCCATCAATTCGCTTGACATTATCGGCGAAAGCTGCTATTGTTGCCTGCAATTTCAAACGCCTGATCTCGACGGTGATTGTTGACACCGCAATTTTTTTTCGGAGGGGAATTGTGAAGGCTGATCGCGAGAGCAGGAAGCGGGCCGTGGCTGGACGGCAAAGGCACCGTGAAAAAATACGGCCGGCCGCTCACGCGTTCAGCGATCGCGATCATGCCAGGGAAGTATATGGGCAAGGCGACGGGCGTTGGATCTTTGACGGCAAGCGCGGCCGCGTTCATGTCTGCGAGGGGAAATCCCATCCTGCCAGCTTTCGCACGAGCCAGAGCAAGACATGGAAAAGTCAAACAAGGGAAGTGGCGCAGAATCCATTGAACACCAAAATTGAGGTGGCCTGATGAATCTTCTGAGCCAACGTGAAATTGCCGAGGTTCAGCTCTTCACGGTGGAAATTTCGGAATCAGAGTTGAACAGCTACCGTCAACTCTTGCTCTATGCATTGAAGAATCTCCCGTCGCAAACGATCCAACGGCTTTTGGGCGATGAGCCGCACGAGTTGGAAGGTCTATTGGATGATATTGAGAACATTCTGGAAGAAGCCGGACTGCTGGTCGTAGAAGATCAAAAAGCTCGCAAACCGGTGTTCAACACCAAGTAGAAACTTTCTCTGCCGGTTCACCTTCCTCTCTCGCTTCCAAAGCTGGACTCCCGCATGCGCGCCATTCTCCGCGTCTGGATCATAAACCTGGCACCCGCCTTCAGCGCGTTTGCCGTTGCCACGCTGCTGGCAGCGCTGCTCTTATTGGTGAGCGGCTATCAGACCGGCCTCGCGTTTCGCGCCCTGCTCGAAGGCGCGTTCGGCTCCGCTTATGCGCTTTCCGAAACGCTGGTCAAATCCATCCCGCTGTTGTTGACCGGCGCTGCCGTGGCGCTGGCGTTTCGCGCCGGCGTGTGGAACATCGGCGCGGAAGGCCAGTTCCTGGCCGGCGCCCTGGCCGCGAGCGCGCTGGCAGCGACATGCTCTGCTTCCGGCTGGATGACCGGCGTCTTGGGAATCGCTCTGCTGTTGCTCGCGGGTGGCGTTGCCGGCGGCCTGTGGGCCGGCCTGGCAGGGGTGATGAAGAATCACCGCAGCGTGCCGGAAGTCGTCTCCACCATTCTGCTCAACTTCATTGCCATCGAGCTGGTGCGCTATGCGGTGCACGGCCCGCTCATGGAAACCGCGGGACAATTTCCGCAGTCGGACGCGCTCGATGCCACGCTGCGGCTGGCGCGTCTGTTTCCGCCCACGCGCTTGCATGCCGGCATTTGGCTGGCGCCCGTGGTGGCCGTATTGTGCCATTTTCTCATTCAGCGCACCGTCTTCGGTTTCGAGATGCAGGCAACGGCTGCCAATCCCCAGGCCGCGCGCTTCACGGCGATTGACACGGCGCGCGTGCAACTTCTGAGTTTGATGATTTCCGGTGCGGTGGCGGGACTGGCAGGCGTGATCGAACTGGCGGGCGTGACCTATCGCGTGTATGACAACTTCTCGCCCGGTTACGGCTACACCGCCATTGCCGTCGCGCTGATGGCGCGTCTCAATCCGCTGGCGGTGATTTTCTCAGCGCTGCTGTTCGGTGCGCTGGAAAACGGCGCCGCGGCGATGCAGCGCCAGGCCAATGTTTCCGCGGTCATCAGTTACGTGATTCAGGGTTTGGTGGTGCTCACCATGGCGGTGGCCGGCGGCGTGAGTCTCAAGCGTAACGCGGCAAAGAGGTGAGCAAACCGGATCGCGCCGCGCTGCTGCAGCCATTGCAGCTCCGGCCTCCGCAGGCGACTGTCAAAGCCGGCTTCAGGAGGCGTCCGCGATTCTCAACAACAAATCCAGTGCTTCCGGCTCATCCTGCCGAACTGGAGAATATTATCAGTCGTGACGTGACGGCATGATTCTCAACTTCATCGAAAATCTGCTGGCCTCGGGCGTGAAGTTGGCGGCGCCGCTCTGGCTGACGGCCACCGGGGAGACGTATGCCGAGCGCGCCGGTGTGATCAATATTGGCCTGGAAGGCATGATGCTGGCCGGCGCGTTTGCGGGCATGGTGGTGAGCTACTTCAGCGCCAGCCCGTGGCTCGGCTTGCTGGCCGGCATGCTGGCCGCCATGTTGCTCGCCGCGGTGTTTGCCGTGTTGACCGTTTACTTTCAAGCCGACCAAATCATCACCGGCGCTGCGCTCAATCTCGTGGCGCTCGGACTTACCGGCTTTCTGTTTCGCCACCTCTTCGGCGTGACCGGCGTCGCGCTCACCGCCACCTCGTTTCCCATACTCGAGCTTCCCGGTTTCGCCGGCATTCCGATTCTGCGCAGTTTGGTGTCACGACAACCGATGTTGCTTTATCTCGCTTGTGGCGTCGTTCCGCTGGCCGCCTTTGTGCTCAACCGCACACACTTGGGACTGGCGATTCGCGCCTGCGGCGAGCAGCCGGCCGCCGCGGACACTGCCGGCTGCAATGTGTTCCGTCTGCGTTTTGGTTGCGTGCTGTTCGGCGGCATGCTGGCCGGCGCCGCCGGCGCCTATCTCACCCTGGCCCATGCCAACACGTTTGTGGAGGGCATTACGGCCGGCCGCGGCTTCATCGCGCTCGCGATCGTGATTTTCGGACGCTGGCAACCGCTGGGTGTGTTTTTCGCTTCGCTGTTTTTCGGCTGCGCCAACGCCCTGCAGTTTCAGTTTCAAGCGCGCGGCTATGACCTGCCCTATCAGTTTTTCCTCATGCTGCCCTACCTGCTCACCCTGCTGGTGCTGGTGTTTTCAACGCGCGGCCGCCAGGCGCCGGCGGCATTGGGCCGGGCCTATCGCCGCAGTTGAGCGCGACAGCACCGGCAGGCGGCCAGCACGGCGCGGCAGCGCCTTCCCCGTGCTTGACTTTCGAGGCGGATTTGGCTAAGTTGCGGCGTCATTCAAACCGAATATTCCTGCCACAGGCGAACGATGCGCATGCACAACTCCGCCAGAATTCTGCTCATGTTGTGGCTCTGGCTGTTGCCGGCGGCGGCAGCAATCGCGCAAAGCGGGCGCCCGGCCTGGCTGGTGGGAGAATGGAAAAACACCGGCCTCAACGAAAGCCAGACGTTCGTCTTTGAGAGTGACGGCACATTCAAATCCCGCCACGTTATCAGCGGCTTTGCCATGTCGGATTCCGGGCAGTGGCGTTACCGCGATAATCGCCTCCATCTTGTGCTGGCGGATGATTCGCTGGCCTACCAACTCGTACTCGCCGCCGATTCGCTGCGGTTTACGCTCTCGGCCGGCGATCTGGAAAAGCCCAGGCGTTTTCGCAAGCAAACCGCGCCCGCCGCGCGCACCACCGCCCAGGTCCCCAAGAACAGCTTGTTTGGCCGATGGATTCACGAGGCGGCATTTCTGCGCGCGATTTTGACTTTCTATCCCGACAGCAATTACGTGTTTGAAGTGAAAGCCGGCCGTACCACGACCCGCAAGCAGGGCGAGTATGAGGTGGCCGGTTCGCAACTCACGCTGAGCGTGCGCAATCAAAGGCCGCTGGTCTATACCATCGTGATGACCGGCAACCGGCTGCTGCTCACCGGCGGCGAATTCGAGGCCGCGACGACGTTCATCCGCCAGCTCGGCTCGGAGCAGCGCGTGGCTGCCGAGCGGCGCCGCGCGCTGGCGCTCAAAGCCCAGGAAGATGAACGCTGGCGCAAACGTTTTCCGGTGTCGACGCTGGTGAAGCCGATTCCCGCCATCTCCTCCAGCGACAGCCTGAAGGATCCGCAGCCCGCCAACATTTTCATCACGCCGGTTGTCTTTCTCGATCCGCAAATTTACCTCTGGACCTCGACGTATCACTACCGCCCGCGCAATCGCTTTGGCGGCGCCGAGCTGCGCGACCGCATGCGCTGGATTTTCTTTGCGAACGGCCGCGTCTATTTGGATTCCCACACCTATGACCGCAGCACGCTCACCGTGAAGATGCGGCACGCCTGGGGCCGTTATCATCTCGAAGCTGACGACAAGCTGTGGTTCGAAAGCGATGACGGCGAGCGCTACCAACTGCGCCTCGAAGATGGCCGGCGCACGCTGGTGTTCAACGAGCGCTATCATGACAATTTGGAATGGCGCAAGGCCAAAGAGGCCGGTGGGCAGGAGAATTGAGGCCGGACATCGCGGGCCGCCGGATCATTCCCTCCGGCTTGTTGGTCTCTGCAACAGAAATTGCCAACGGCGGCTCGTGGTCCCCCGGGTTGTTGCCCGCCGGCGGCGAAATCTTCTGCCTGCAGGGCAGCCATTTCACTATCGAGCAACGTGCCCGCCGGATGCGAGGGCTGCGCCGTGATCAGCCGCGGCGCTCCGCCAGCTTTTGTGCGATCTGCTGCAGGGGAACTTGACGCGCAGCAAGCAAAACCAGCAGGTGATAGAGCAGATCCGCCGTTTCCGCAGCCAGGCTGGCGTCGGATTCATGCACACCCGCAATCGCGACTTCCACCGCCTCCTCCCCCACTTTCTGCGCGATCTTCTTGACGCCTTTGCGAAACAGCGCAGCGGTATATGAGCCTTCCGGCAGCGCGCGCTGGCGTTGTTGAATCACCTCCTGCAATTCCGCGAGAATTTGCGGCAGGGGCGGCACGGTGCTGCTTTCTTCATCCAGCGATCGATGAAAACAGGTGCGCTCACCGGTGTGGCAGGCCGGGCCGGCGGGCAGCACCTGCACCAGCAGTGCATCAGCGTCGCAGTCGAATTTCATGGACACGATGCGTTGCACATTGCCCGAGGTGGCACCCTTGTGCCACAATTGCTGCCGGCTGCGGCTGAAAAACCAGGTTTCCCCGGTCTCCCGGCACTTGTGCAGGCTCTCGCGATTCATGTAGGCGAGTGTCAACACCTCGCCGGTTTCGGCGTGCTGCACGATGGCGGGAAGGAGGCCGTGCTGATCGAATTGCAGGAGGTCGAGGTCCATTGCTGGAAGGCACCAATCTCAAGGGATAAACGTCAAACCATGCCGATTGACAAATGATCGAAACCACGGCGCAGTGGCTGCAGGGTTCCAGGCGACCACGGCATTCCTGCCCGGGGGAATTCTTCCCCGTTGCTGTCAGGCCGGCGCTTTGGGTCGCGCACGCCGGCGTGGCAAAGCACGGGGGTTTTATTGAACGGCGGGACGAACGTTGATCCCCTGCTGCCGGAGAAACGCCTTCGTCTCGCGAATGCTCAACTCGCGGTAGTGAAACAGCGAGGCCGCGAGCACGGCATCCGCGCCGCCGATCGTGAAGGCCTCGCAGAAATGCTGCCGGTTGCCGGCGCCGCCGGAGGCGATTACCGGAATCTTCACGCTGTCCGCCACCGCGCGCAACAACTCGAGGTCATAACCCTGGCGCGTGCCGTCACGATCCATGCTGGTCAGCAAGATCTCGCCGGCGCCGAGTTCTTCGCCCTGTTTCGCCCAGGCCAGCGCATCGAGGCCGGTGGCAATGCGGCCGCCGTTGATGTAGACTTCCCAGCCGC
>JBBIKM010000171.1:11222-12807 GCA_037445455.1 bacterium
AGCACCATGCACTGGCTGCCGAACACTGCCGCGCCGGCCCGAATCAGATCGGGATTTCTCACCGCGGCGCTGTTCACCGAGACTTTGTCTGCGCCGGCGCGCAAAATCTCGCGCACATCCTCCGCGCTGCGCAGGCCGCCGCCGACGGTGAAAGGAATGAACACCCGGCTGGCAACCTCGCGCACCATCGCGAGCACGATTTGCCGCCTGTCGTGCGAGGCCGTGATGTCGAGAAACACCAATTCATCCGCGCCCTCGGCATCGTAGAAGTGCGCCTGTTCCACCGGATCGCCGGCGTCGGTGAGATTGACGAAATTGACACCCTTGACCACGCGGCCGTCTTTCACATCCAGGCAGGGAATGAGGCGTTTGGCGAGCATGAGTCTCTCTCGAATTTAACCGCCGCGGCGCTTTCACCAGAACCGTTCACGGCACGGCCATCGTTTGCAGCGCCTGCGCAAGCGTGAATTTGCCTTCATACAGGGCCTTGCCCACAATCACCCCCGCGACACCGTCCTTTTCCAGGTCACGCAGCGCAATCAAATCCTCCAGACGCGCAACGCCGCCCGCCGCAATGACATGCAGGCCGCTTTGCCGCGCCAGGGCCGCGGTGGCTTCAAGATTCGGGCCCTGCAGCGCGCCGTCCCGCGCAATGTCGGTGTAGACGGCCCAGCGCACGCCCAGGGCATGCATGCGCTGCGCGAATGCTGTGGCCTCGATTTCAGAAGTATCGGTCCAACCCCGGGTGGCCACACGGCCGTCGCGGGCATCGATGCCGAGGGCAATCGCCTCCGCGCCGAATTGCATCAGTGCTTCTTCGACCAGCTCCGGCCTGCTCACCGCCGCCGTGCCGATCACCACCCGGCGCGCACCGGCGTCGAGCATGGCACCGATCGTGTGCAGGCTGCGCATGCCGCCGCCGACTTGCACTGGAATCGCGACGGCAGCGATGATCTTGCGAATCATCGCGCGGTTGCCGGTGCTGCCCGAGAACGCCGCATCGAGATCGACAAGGTGCAGCCACGCCGCGCCCGCGGCAGCGAAGGAGCGCGCGATGGCCACGGGATCATCGCCGTAAACCTTCTCGGAGGCCGCTTCGCCGCGCAGCAAGCGCACGCACCGGCCGCCCTTGAGATCAATGGCAGGCAGAATTAGCATCGACTGCAACAGTATTGGATGTCCGTCTGAATAGTACTACAACGTTAACTAGACACTGGCATCGCTAGCGGAGACCAGCTTGACCCCGCCGGGATCGCATGGAAGAGCCCACGGGCAGTGCCTGGGAACGGATGAAGGTTGTCGCATCTGGTGGTTTGTTGCCCTGAAATTTCTAGCCATCATCCATGTCATCCTGCAAGGATCTTCTGGAGATTTGAGCACAGTGCCGAGAGCTTCACAAGAGTCTTTTTGAATGACACTCGGAATCACATGGACAAATCAAAGGAACAGAGTTCTCTCGCGCCCCGCTGGGGCTTGGTGATTTCTCCTGATGGCGGTGTTTCCAGGGCGTTGCCCTTCGCTATCATCTTTCGCCCCGGTGGGGCTTGGTGATTTCTCTTGATGACGACGTTTCCAGGGCGTTGCC
>JBBIKM010000172.1:0-3505 GCA_037445455.1 bacterium
ATCATGTAGAGCGTTTGCGTGCGTGCGGCATAGGCCAGCCCCGAAGGCTCGCCCACGGCAACGGCATGCACCGCGACCAGCTCGAGACTCCTGGTGGCCGGCTGCGTCGTCGGAGCCGCCGGCTCACCGCGTTGGCATGAGCTGAGGAGCAAGGGCACCAGGGCTGCCAGCGCAGCGGCCTTGCTGCGGGCGCGCACGAACGCAGAAGTCAAACGCGGCGGGAGATGGGCGGTGGGCACGATCTCGTCTCCTTCGAAACTGTGGGAGAAGTCGGCGCGATCACCGGCTTCTCCCTGCTCAAACGGTTACGGCTTATTGCTGCTACCGCGGGTGATGGTGTTGCAGAGTTGCCAGGTGGCACTGCCGTCCGGCAGCCGGCCGTAGGATTGCGTCACGTCCATGGCGGTGAAGGTCACGGTGTCGATGACGTTGCCGGCGGCGTCCTCCAGCCAGATTTGTTCGCCCGCACTGGACAGGCCGAAGTCAGCGGATTCGGAACCATCCGTGACAATGACGTAGTAGCCCTTCGCTGCGATGGTCGCGCCGGCAGGGATGGCCTTCTTGGGCTTCGAACCGCTTTGGCCGCCGGAATCATAGATCAAATATCCGCTGATGTCGACCGGCGTGGTGCCGGGATTGTAAAACTCGACCCAGTCCGGATCAGTGGGCACACCACGGGAATAGACTTCATTGATCACGGCCTTGCCGGGAACCACCACGACTTCCGGGGCCAGGGGCGGCTCCTTGCGTGAGCAGGAAACAAGCACCAGCGCCGCGCCCAGCAGCACGAGAACATACTTTGCAATATTGGCTTTCATGTGTTGACCTCATCGAGTATTCGGCTGTGAGAGTTCGAGCTTCTGTCCCGTTACAGGGAGGCCTGGAAGCGCATTTGCACGAAGGAGAATTCATCGTCGCCGTTCATCCGGCCTTTGCTGGTGGCGAACTTGTCCAGCATCGCCCGCGAATAGTTGAGCATGATCTTGAAGTTCATGTTGGGGTACCAGTTCAGGCCGAGCATCAACTGGTCGCTTTGGCCGCCTCGAATGCCGGCCGCTTCGTCATTGAGGTCGAGCTTGCTAAAGCGCGCGGCCAGCTCCAGGGCGCCCCAATCGCGTTTCGGCTTGTCCACTGGACCGAATTCGCCTTCGTCGACATAATACACGCGCGATTCGCCGGTCAGCAGGAAGCTCACCATGCCGTAGCCGCCGGCGAATTTGGCGATCGGCTTGCCGTACCACCGGTGCACCTTCGCGGCGATGAACTCGCCCTGGAAGTAGAGCGGGCCTTTGACGCCGCCCAGTTCACCACCGAAGCGGTCATAGTAGTTCACATCGCGAATATCACCGGTGTGCAGCGGCTTGGGATCAAAGACATAAGTCTCGGCGCGGGCATTGATCTCGATGGTGTTGGCCGGGAGATCGGCGACCGCGTCCGGGGTTTTGGAGGACGCGGCAAAGCCGAGATGCAGCGTACTGCCCTTCTTGTTGACCGGCGCCACCGTCAGCCGGCCATTGACCGAATAACCTTCATCTTGCGTGCCCTTGTCGATCTTGGTGCCCAGCTCATGCCCGAATACACCCAGCGTCAGTTGGCCGTGGTTGGTCCAGTAGCGGGCGGCAAATCCCATGCGGCGGCCGAGCGCGAAAGCATTGGTGGCGGCTGCCCGTTCCATGAAAGTCAGCAACCGCGAGCTGGTGAGGCGCTCGAGGCCGAACGGTTCTTTGAAGTTGCCGACCTGCAGCGCCAGCCCGCGGTTGGGAAAGTTATAGCGCATCCAAATGTCGCGGGCATCGAGCACGGCGTCGCCGAAATCGAGATCGATTTCCGCCTGCCAGTTTTTCCACAGTACCGCTTTGAGCGCCAGCGTGGCGCGGCGCATGATGGTGCCGTTGCTCAGACGATTCTTGTTTTCGAAATAGAGTGCGCCGTCAGCCTGAATGCGCGAATCGAGCCACCACTGAAACTGGCCGTCCTCGGATTCAAAGAACAGCTTGCCGGAACGCGCCTCCGTGCCCAACGGCACTTTGGGACCCTCGGCAATGCCTTCACTTTGCGCGAGCACCAGGCCGGGCCCGAGCAGCAACAGCAGTCCGCAGAAAATGAGCGCGAACCTTCTCATGATTTACCTCCCTTGCATGTGTGGGGTGATAGAGTAAGTTTCCCTTGCCACTGACGAATGAATGCCGGTGCGGTCATGCGCCATGGCCGGGACGCGCCGGTGGGCGGAGCCGCGCCCCCGGCGGATCACGGCGCGAAGGGCGGGCCGGATAATCCCGCCGGCGCCGCGGCGGTCGCAACGAGCGGAGCCGCAGCCGGCTGCGCCGCGATGACGCTCTGCTCGAAAACATTCTGCACAAAGAACAGCGAGATGAAAGTCATGAGCAAGGCCGCCAGCGGTGCGATCACCCAGCCGGCGGCGATCTTGCCGAGCACGCGCAAATTCACCGGGCGTCCCTGCTTGGCCAAGCCGACGCCCACCACCGCGCCGATCACTGCCTGCGTGCTCGACAACGGCACCAGGGGAATCGTGGGGAGCTGCAGCCGCTGCAGCAAGGTTTCCAGCGTTTGCGAGGAGAACAGAAAAAGCACGATCGACTCGGCCAGCACCACGACCAGGCCGGAGAGCGGCGTGATGCGGTAGAGATCGCTGCCCACCGTGACCATGACCTGCTGGCCGTAGGTGTAGATGCCGATCGCGATCGCGAGGCCGCCAAGCAAGAACAACTGCTGCGTTCCACTGAAGGTGAGGCCATGGCCCAGCGTGACGTCGCGAAAGGGCGAGGCCGGCACGAACAGCCCCATCACATTGGCGATGTTGTTGGCGCCCAGCGTGTACGAGGCCAGCGCGCCAACAATCAGCAGCCCGGCGCGCGTGTAGGCATCGATCTCCAGCAGGTGGATGCGCGCGCGCTTGAGCGTGCGTTCCAGCAGCAGGAACAATATAAAGGCAAAGAGCGCGGCCAGTAGCGGGCTGGTGACCCAGGTGCTGACGATCTTGACGATGGCGTTGGTGTCGGTCGGTGATCCGGTGAACAAGTTCCAGCCGATGATGCCACCGACGATGGCCTGGGAGGTGGAGACCGGCAGCTTAAGATATGTCATCCATGCCACCGCCACGCCCACGGCGAGCGCCACGGTGAAGCTCCCGGCCAGGGCGTTGATGGCGCCGAGCTGGTTGATGGTCTGGGTCGTTCCCGCGCCGCCAAACACGGCACCCAGCGTCACGAAGATGCCGGCCACGATCGCCGCCACCCGATAGCGCACCATCCTTGACATCACGGCGGTGCCGAAGACATTGGCCGCGTGGTTGGCGCCCAGCGACCAGCCGAGAAAGAGGCCGCTGCTGATGAAAAACAGAGTGGTGGCGCTCATGTTATTCGTACTTCTTGATCGCGGCAATCGCCAGCCGGTCACAGACGTCATCGGCCTGCTCCGCGATGCGCTCGACGTGATAACTGAAGTAGCGCGCGTGAATCTTGCGGCTGAGCGCCATGCGCCGCCG
>JBBIKM010000172.1:3536-12645 GCA_037445455.1 bacterium
GTTGGTTTCCCGGCGGTAAAGCTGGACCTTGTTGATGTAGTCCCGCACCGCCGCGAGATTGCGGAAATAGGCGCGAATGCCGCCGACCGTGTGCTCGCTGCAGTTGATCGCGTAATCCACCAGGTCCAGGAACTGCTGGTGCACCTCGGTGGGCAGGCTGGGAATCTCCACGGAAAACTCCAGCAGGGTGTCGGTGATGATGTTCAACACCTTGTCGGCGCTTTCCAGCAGGCCGAGCACATCGCCGCGCGATTCGGGAATCAGCGTGCGCAGATAGAGCTGGCTTTCGACGTTGCGCCGCAGCGTGTCGGCCTTGTTTTCCATCTCGCGCAGCAGCGCCAGATGCGTCTCGAATTCCTCGCTGCGACCTTCGAGATAGAAGCGCACGCCCTCTTTGAAAACCAGGCCGCCCTGGACGATTTGATCGAGATACTCGTCGATTTGCAGCTCAACCAGCTTGGTGTTTTTGAACAGGAGTGCCATGACTTATGCCTTGCTGCGGCCGGGAAAAACGAGATCGCGAAACAGAATCAGATAAGCGCCGGCGATCAACACCAGCACCGCGATGAACAGGGGCGATTTGCGTCCGGATTTCGCCTGAAAGGCCAGCGCCACGACTTCGCCCTGCAGCACCGTCGAGTCGGTCAACGTTACGCGGTGGCGGCCGGCGATCATCCCGAGCTGGTAGGGCGAGGTGCCGGCATTGGCCGGCCGGGCGGGCGTGCTCGACAGGATGGTGTTGATGACGAAATGCTCGGGCAGAATGATCTCCACGGTGAAGCGCTCGAGCGGCGCCGCAGACGTATGCACCATGCGATAGGACAGATCGTAGTTGCCGAAATCCAGCCTGGCCGGCCCGCCCAGCGGCGTCGCCTGCTGCAAGGCGAAGGCATAGCGCAGCGTGTCCTGCACCGTGACGCTCTCCGCCAGGGTGAGCATGAGCTGGCGCCGGCCGTGGCTGAGGCGTTCGGTGGCGCTGCCGATCTGCCCACTGTGGATAATTGTATCCGGCCAGGTGGTGAAGGCATAGGGCAGAATCAGCGTGTCGCCGGCCGCGGCGCTGGCGTTGAACTGCACGTTCACCTGGGCGCTGCCGTCGGCCGCCAACGAGTGCGTCTCCGTCACGCGCAAGAGCCGTCCCGCGGCGGAAGCCGCCGGTGCTGCGGCGAGCAGCAGGCCGAGAATGAGGAGCTTGACACGCATGCGATTCCTGCTGAATTGAAATGAACCCAGCGGCCACGCGCCGGCAACGCTAGGGCGTGATGCCGAGCACGCGAAACCAGGTGAAGCCGGCGATGATCAGCAGGCCCAGGCCGATGGTGGCCACGATCACGCCATAGCGAATGTTCTCCAACACCGAGTACTGGCCGGTGGTGAAGAGAATGACGTTGGGCTTGGCGCTGATCGGCAGGCCGATCACCCAATCGATGGTGAAAGCCGCGGGCAGGGCGAGCGCCACCGGACTGAAACCCAGCTCGCGCGCCAGCGAGATGATGAAGGGAATCAAAATGATCGTGCGCATGGTCTTGCTGGTGAACACCAGATGCGAATAGAGCATGAGCGCAATGACGATGACATAAACCTGCCAGAAACTGATGTCATGGCTGAAATTCAAGCGCGTGAAGATCTGCGAAATCACCCATTGCGCCGCGCCGGTATCGTTGAGCGCCAGGCCGCCGGCATAGGCGCCCGCGCTGAACAGCATCAGATGCCAGGGAATGTCGGCTTCGTTCCATTTGAGAATGCCAATGCGGGGCAGCAAGGCAATGATGCCGCCCACCAATGCCGCCATCACCGGGTCGATCTCGAAGCCGAACAGGCTGCGATGAAACCGGTCGGTGACCCACAACAGGACGACGGCGCCAAAAATCAGTGCGCCCTTTTTCTCCAGCGCGGTGATGTGTCCCATCTTGTCCAACTGGCGCTTCAGCGCGTCGATGCCGCCGGCGATGTGGGGCGTGGCGCATTCCGGTTTCAACCGCAGGATGAGCTTGGGGCCGAGATACCAGGTGACCAGCAACAGCACAATCACCAGCGGCAAATTGGCGAACATCCAGTCGCTGTAGTAGACCTTGGTGCCGCCGAGATTGTAGATGAAGGCGATGGCGATGATGTTGGCGGTGCTGCCGGTGAGAAAGCCGGAGGAGGCGACGTTGATGCCGATGAGATTCTGCAGCAGCAGATTCTTGCCGAAACTGTTGGGCTTTTCGCTGGTGGAGCCGTAGATCGCGGCCACGATGAGCATGATGGGGAGGGTGATCACGGTGCGCGCCGCGGTGGCGGGAATCAAGGGTGCCAGCGAGAGCTGCAGAATCACGAAGGCCAGCAGCATCGGCATGCCGCGGTGCCCGAAGCGCACGATCAGGTTGAGCGCGATGCGTTTGGCAAGCTGCGTTTTCACCAGCAGCGAGCTGAGCACGAACGCCATCACATTCAACCAAATGACATCGTAGCCCAGCGAGCCCAGCACGCTGCTCATGTCCCAGCCGTTGAGAAACACCAGAAACACCATGAGCACCAGCGAGGTGACATGGGTGGGAATCGCTTCCGAAATCCACAGCACCAGCGCCAGCGCGAAGCTGGCGAGCACGGCCTGGCCCGCGGCGGTCAGACCGGCAGGCGTGGGCATGAAGTAGAGCAGGCCGAAAATCAGAAATCCCACCGGCACGCTGACATATTTCAGCCACTGCTCCACCGGCGTGGCTTGCTTCTGCGGGATGACGGACAGCTTGTGCTTCTCGAGGTCGAGAATGTCGTCCAGCGACTCAGTCGTTACGGCTGCCATTTCGTGTAGGGGTGTTTGATCAAATTGGCATTGAAATAGCGCGGGTCGCCGGAGACTTCTTCGCCGACCCAGTCCGGCAACTCGATCTTCTGCTGTGCATCCTGCAACTCCACTTCCGCAAGGACGAGTCCGTTGTTCTCGCCGAAGAACTCATCGATCTCCCAGGTTAGTCCGGCGTGCATGACCTTGTAACGGTTCTTTTCGATCAACGGCCGCTCGCACAACTCGTCGAGCAGGGCGTTGGCGTCGGCCACGGGGATTTCGTACTCGAACTCGCTGCGTGTGATGCCGACGGTCAGCCCCTTGATGGTGAGATAGCCCTTGTTGCCCACGGTGCGCACGCGCACGGTGCGCTCTTTCACGGTGGAGAGATAGCCCTGGCGGTAGGCAACTCCCTCGGCCAGGCGCTTCCACTCGAGACCTTTGACCAGGAACTTTCTTTCGACTTCTTTGGCCATGTTCACGCTCCGATTCAGGTTGGGGAGATGGTCAGCGCAACCTCGATCAGGCGCGCCAGTGTTCGTTGTACGATCGCCGCTTGCGCCCGCCGGCCTCGCGCCCACGCGGACAACGAGCGCGGGTCACCAGGCCGGTTTGGGCACGGCGGCGCTCCCTGCCCTCAGGGCATCGCGGCAAAGCGCTTGAGCGCTTTCAGATAGTTGGTGTTTTCCAAACCCTCGAGATTCAACATCCGCACGGTGTCATACACCAGCGCCGGATCTTCATGTTCCACCGCAATGGTGCGGATCGGCTGGTTGTCGAATTTCAGGTTGGCGATCTCGACAATGCAGTTGTTGATGGTGTAGCCGTGCCGTTCCTTGTAGACGTGCACCATCGCGAGCAGCGGATGGCGTTTTACCAGGACATTCAAGAATTCATCGTAGGAATACTCGCGGATCTCGCTTTCGGGAATCTCGATCTTCCAAGCCTTCAGCGTTTGCTGCAGTTGTTCGGGTTGAATGGGGAAGCCCGCCTTCATCAAGGGATACCATTGCTCGAGCTGGTTTTCATTCACCTGAACCAGATACTTGATGTCCATCAGGCCGTCGCGGATTTTGGTGTTGTCCATGCTGCGCGCCGACAGAATGTACACCTCTGAACTCTCCCGCACTTTGGCGGGATAGGTTTTGATTTTTTCCTCGGCGACGCCGAAAGCGTGGCCGAACGTCCGCCATTCCCAGCGGGCAATGATCTTTTCCATTCCCGGTCTCCGTGACTGTTATCGTGGTCAAATGGGCGTGCTGTCGCGCCGGCGTGGCCGCAGGCTGCCGCGTGGGGAACCGTCACGCGTGAATAAAACGTCATATCACAATCCCCATGCCATCGGCTGGAAACGGCTGCCCCATGTTTTCCCTTGACATTTTGGAGTGAGTGTTGCAGGTTGGGGGCAGTCGCTGACGAAAAATCGTCATATTGACGAAGATTCGACACCATCTGTGACGATCATGTCACCCCGGGGCAGCGACGGCTATTGGACGCACATGACTGACGAACCATGACTCGATTGGACCCGCGGCCAAGATCAGGCTGGCGGCGCACGCCGCTGCTGTTGCCTGCCGGATTGCTTGCCATCGCGGCGCTCACCGCGCTCTTCTATCTGATCGTGATGGATATCGCAAGGGAGTTCCCGCCCGCGCAGGCCAACACGGTCGATTCCCTCGCTCTCCAAAAACCGGTGGTGCACATCGGCGTCATCTCGCGCTACCGGCCGCGCATTCTCTATCGCGGTTATCAGCCGATCATGGACTATCTCACCGCCAACACGCCCTACCGTTTCGAGCTTCTGCTCAGCCAGGATTACAACGAAGCCCTGCAGCATTTGATCACGCGCCGCGCCTCCGCGGTTTTTCTCGGCTCCTATCTCTATGTGAAGGCACACGCCAAATACGGCGTGATTCCGGTGCTCAAGCCGCTCAACGAAAACTTCCTGCCGGTTTCCCGGTCCGTGCTCATCGCCCATCCGCAAGCGGCCATCACTTCGCTGCGCGACTTGCGCGGCAAGAAACTCGCGCTGCCCGCGCGCGAATCGTTCTCCTCGCACTGGCTGCTCGATTACGAACTCGCGCGGCATGGCCTGTCGCCCGGTGATCTCGCCCAGGTGCACAATTTCCCCCACCATCACACCGTGATCGCGCAGGTGTTGAACGGCAACTTCGACGCCGGCGTGACGCGCGAGTATCTGGTGAAAGACCTGGACGGCCACGGCGTGCACGCCGTGCTTTATTCCGATCCCATTCCCAGCTCACCGATTGCGGTGGCCGCCAATTACGACCGCGAGCTGATTGCCGCCCTGAAAACCGCGCTGCTGGCGGTCAATCAGGAGGAGCATCGCCGCAGGGGAACGACGCGCGACTGGGATGGCGAATTCGTCAACGGATTCGTGGAAGCCTGGGATGCCGATTATGCCGCGGTCGCCGCCATTGTCGCCGTCGATACCACCCGCCTGGATTCACGATGAAGCCCGATCGCGCCCACGCCCTCCGGAGGCCCGCATGAGCAACACTTTTCCCATGCAAGCCACGCTGCGCATGCGTATTCTGCTGGTGACCGGCGGCGTGCTGCTGGCGCTGTTGTTGATCATTTCGCAGGTGTTGTTGTTTCAGTGGCGCGAGATCATCATCGCCAAGCAGTACGATTCCGCGGTCGCGGTTGCGCGAACGTTCGCGGTGGCGGTGATCGATGCCCTGATCGAAGAGGAACAATTCGGCGGCAGCCGGGAAGGCATGCTGCAGACCTACCTGGATGACTTCACGCGTTCGCTCGACAACGTGAAATACGTGGTGGTGCGCAATCTCCAGGATCAGACCCTCGCCCTCAGTCCCGCGCAATCCGCCGGCGCCATTCCCGCCGCCGCGCCTGCGGCGGGCCGGCAGCAGACCGCCGGCCGCCTCTTTCGCGATCCCCATTTTGCCTGGGTGATTGAAGCCCGGCTGCCGCTGCACATTGCGGGCAAAGTCTGGGGCACCGCCGCCATTGGCTTTGACGCCGCCCCCATCCGCAAGCAGGTACGGTTGCTGTTCGTGCTGTTGTTCGTCACCACCATGATCGTCTCGTGCGCCACGCTCGTGGTCTTGCACTTTCTCGCCAGCCGGTTGACCGCCTCGCTCAGCCGGCTGGTCAAGGAAATCGACAGCGTGGAGTTTGCCGGCAGCCCCGCCAGTCCCTCTTCGGGCACGGTGGATGACATCGCCTTCCTGTTCGATCGCTTCGACTTGATGAAGCAGCGCATCGAGCAATCCCTGGCGCAAATCGAGAGTGCGCAGCGCCAGGTCTATCAGGCGGAGAAACTGGCTTCCATCGGCCGTCTCGCTTCCGGCGTCGCGCATCAAGTGAACAATCCGCTGCACGGCATTCGCTCGTGCCTTTACGCCATTCGGCGGGAACCCGAAAATACGGCGCAGACCCAGCAGTATTTGGCGTTGATCGAAGAGGAAATCAGCAACATTGAAACCGTGGTGCAGAAGCTGCTGGGTTTTGCGCGGCAACGCGCTTCCGCGGTGAGCCGGCTCGACATTGCCGCCGCCACCCGCAAAGTGGTGAGCCTCTTCGATCTTCGCCTGAAGGAAAAGAATCTGCGCGTCACCCTCGACCTGCCGGCGGACCTGCCGCTGGTTGCGATCGATCACCAACTCTTTCAGGAAGTCGTGATGAATTTGTTGCTGAACAGCTATGACGCGGTGGGCCCGGGCGGTGAAATCACCATCACGGCCGGCCGCCAGGACGGCGGCGTGTTTCTGACGGTGAAGGACAACGGCATCGGCATTCGCGCGGAAGACCTGCCGAGCATCTTCGATCCGTTCTTCACCACCAAAGAGATCGGCACCGGCACCGGTTTGGGCCTGGCTGTGTGCCAGAGCATCGTGGAACGGCACGGCGGCCGCATCAGCGTGCAGAGCGCGGCCGGCCAGGGCGCGGCCTTCACGGTTACCCTTCGCGTGGATGAAGACCATGAAAGTTCTGATCATTGAAGACGAAAAAGTCTCCCGCACGACGCTGGCCAGCATCATCCGCAAGGAAGGATTCGAGGTGGCGGCGGCAAGCACGGCCGAGGAAGGCCTGGAGCTGTTTGCCAAAGCCGGCCACGAAGTGGTGATTACCGATCTCCGCCTGCCCAAAGCAGGCGGGCTGGAGGTGCTGAGTGCGGTGCTCGCCAACGCGCCGAATTGCAAGGTGATCCTCATCACCGCCTACGCCACCTTCGATACCGCGATCACCGCGTTGAAACTCGGCGCCTACGATTATCTCACCAAACCCTTCTCGCCTGAAAAGCTGCTGTCGATGCTGCGCAACATTCAACGCCTGACGGAGGTGGAAGGCGAAAACCGGCAGCTCAAGACGCGCTTGCGCGCGCTGGAAGAGCGGCGCTTGATCGGCAACTCGCCGGCCATGCAGCAACTGGCGGCGCAGGTGAAGTTGGTGGCGCAAACCGACTCGACCGTCCTGATCGAAGGCGAGAGCGGCACGGGCAAGGAACTGGTCGCGCGCGCGGTGCATCAAGCCAGCCCGCGGCGCAAGCATCCCTTCGTCGTAGTCAGCAGCGGCGGCATTCCCGAGACCCTGCTGGAGAGCGAGTTGTTCGGCCATGAGAAGGGCGCCTTCACCGGCGCGATCCGGCGGCACTACGGCTATTTCGAGCGCGGCCATCAAGGCACGGTGTTTATCGATGACATCGATGATCTCTCTCTGCACATGCAGGTGAAGCTGCTGCGTGTGTTGCAGGAACGTGAGATTACGCGCGTCGGCGGGTCGGAGAGTTTGAGCGTCGACGTGCGGGTGATCGCCGCCACCAAAGTGGATTTGCGCAAGCGGGTGGAAGACAGGCTGTTTCGCGAAGATTTGTTCTATCGCTTGAACATTCTGTCGCTGCGGTTGCCGCCGTTGCGCGAGCGAAAAGAAGATATTCCGCTTTTGATCGAGCATTTGCTGCGCAAGCACGGCGCCGCGCAGGAGAGCGGTTTGATCACCACGGAGATTCTCGCTGCCTGCCTGGCCCATAGCTGGCCCGGCAACGTGCGGGAACTGGAGAACTGCGTCGAGCGGCTGGTGGCTTTATCGCGCGCCGGCCCGGTGTCGGCCGCGGCGCTGGGCCTGCCCGCCGTTGCGCCGCCGGCAGTGAGCCGTGAACAGGCGCCGGAGAGTTATCCGGCGTTCGACGATTTCATGCAGATGCGGGAGAAGGAGATCATCGGGTGGGCGCTGAAGAAAAGCGGGAACAACATCAGCGAGGCGGCGCGGCTGTTGCAGATTCCGCGCACGACCCTGACCAGCAAATTGTCGCGGCTGTTTCCGGCGCTGGCGCAAACCGAGGCGGAGGACAAGACCAGCGACGGCTATTTCAAAGCGAAATCGCAGCCGTGACTGGAGAAAAACGCCAACCGCGGGAAACCGCCCAACTGCTGCCGCGCTTTGCCATCGGTTGGGTTGTTGCGATCCAAGGGCGTGTTTATCCGCGCTGGGGATCTTTCAGAGTTCAATTCTGAGTTTCAAACGCTGAACGCCTACGCCAGATTTCAGACAAGCTGAATCTTGATGCCCGGCGGGCAGCAATAAGCCCGATTCGTATACTGTTGCCTCGCACGAGGTATCCACCACTGCTGTCATTCGGTAAGGATCTCGTGAAGATGTGGACACACTGCCGCGCCATTTGCACAAAAAGCTCACCGCGGAGACGCGAAGAACGCAGAGAAGGATTCTCTGGATCGCAAAACTCTGCGCACTCTGCGTCCCCGCGGTGCAAGTGTTTGCTTTGTGGGCAGGGAGGCTTCAGGATTCCATTCTGACTTTGAGCGCCCCGGGGCCCAACGCGGACAAGCCGCAACCAAAAAGATAATCTCCGACGGATAGAAGAACCCAACTGATAAGCCTGATCTGTTGGGCTTTTCCATCCGTCGGAAAACTCTCTGCCTTTTTGCAAAGATTGCGCTTGTAACGGACTACGCAGGTTTTCTGACAACCTGAGAATTTGGCCCTGTGGGCAGCACAAAATTTTCCAGCCGACAAAAGAACCCAACTGATGGGGCATGCTTATCAGTTGGGTTCTTCTATCAGTTGGAAAAAAATTAGTACTCTTTTCTAAGTTTGAAATGCCGATCACCTAAAACGGATTTTCAGACAAGCTGAAAACTGCAGCCCTACGAGCGGCTCCAACGATAGATTAACGCCAACGAGGAACGCTTCTTGTCTTTTCATCCAGTGGGGCTGGTTGGCTTCACAAATCGAATTTGCCGTTTCTATCCATGCAGGGGCGGCATTCCTTGCGTGGATCTCTGGCGCCCCGGTGGGGCTTGGTGATTTCTCTTGATGACGGCGTTTCCAGGGCGTTGC
>JBBIKM010000173.1:0-12484 GCA_037445455.1 bacterium
AAACACAGCGCAGATTGCAGCCGGTGGTGCGCACGAACACGCACGGCAGCCCGCTGTAGGTGGATTCGCCCTGAATCGAATGGAAGATTTCAGTGATTCGCATGATGCTGTTGCCCTGCCGGTCGAATGCGGAATTCCGGGCAGGCGCAGGAGTGGGCAGCCGCTGCTGCGTTTCCCGCCGCCGGGCTGAGACCCCGCGCCTGCCGTACGACGAAAATGACGCTGGCAAGATAGTGATTTCTCCAGGAAAGCACAACCCGGCCTGCGGCAGGCTGGAATGGCAACCGCCGGTTTCGCGCGGCCGGCCCGCCCTGCCTTTTCCTGCAACCGCTCTGCAAGTCATGGCCGAAGCAGGTAATTTTCGCGGAATTTCAGCGGTAATGCCTCAGTTATCAGGGGAAAACGTGGCACAGACCTCATGTCCAATGGCACCAACTTTTGGGGCAGGCAATGACGGAAAAATGATTGGCAAAGGAATTTCACAGCTTCATGTTGCTACGATGAACATTTCTGCGATAATTGCAAACCAATCATTTTATGACAGCCATTTTTCTATCATTGCTTTTGCCCCAGCAAGCTTAACTTTATCAGACTGCCTTAGAATAGTCATGCCTGCAATTGTTTTGCCTTGGGGGAAAAGTTAGTGACATTGGACATCTTGTCTGCAGGCAGGCTCGAAGCCTGCGTTACTTCACTCGTAACCCAGGCATTACCTTCAGCGTGAGTTTTCGCTTGTCATTGTTGTGTTTTCTCCTATATTCACGCCCCTCCAAGGATGGAATTGGAGGCCGGATCATTTGTTGAGATGATCGCGCGAAGCCGTGGCCAGGAACCACGGCACCCCGGCCTTTTGCAGTCCCCACCTCTTACTCGGAAAAGTCCCCGTATTTGTTGCCGCAGCGCAGACACTCTTTGGAGTTCGTGTCATGAGACCGCTTTTGCTCTCCAGCTTCGCAGCGCGCCTCGGCCTTGGCCTCTTATGGTTCGCTCAAATCTCCGCTTCCCCGGCTTTGAGTCAAACTGTGCGTTTCAGCGACGTCAGCGCCGCCTCCGGAATCCTGCCGATTCCCTCCGGCGGTTACGGCCATGGCGCCGCTTTCGGTGATTACAATGGCGACGGCCGGCCCGACCTGTACGTCATTGCCTACAGCGCGGACAACTCGCTGTACCGCAACAACGGCGGCGGAACCTTCACCGACTTGGCCGCCAGCGCCGGCGTGCACAATCCGGCGGAACGCGATCGCGGCATGGCCTCCGCCGATTACGACAATGACGGGGATCTGGACATCTACATCATGACCGGCTCCACCCTGAGCGTGCTCTACCGCAACAACGGCAACAACACCTTCAGCGATGTGACTGAAGCTGCCGGCGTGAACATGACCGGCCAGGGCCAGGGCGTGGCTTGGGGCGATTATGACCAGGACGGCCTGCTCGATCTTTTTGCCGCCCAAACGGTCGAGAACAACCGGCTGTTTCGTCAAAATCCCGATCACACCTTCAGCGATGTGACGCTGGCGGCGGGCATCGGCGGCTATTCCGAAAGCTTGCAGCCGGTTTTCTTTGATGTGGATCTCGACGGCGATCTCGATTTATTCGTCACACGCAAGGAGCTCGAGCCCAACCTGCTCTATATCAACAACGGCGACGGCACGTTTACCGAGCAGGCAGGGGCGCGGGGCATTGCCGCACCCACGCCGCACAGTCAGGGCGCCGCAGTCGGTGACTACGATCGCGACGGTGACTTCGACGTTTACGTATGCAGCTATGACACTCCCAATATGCTCTTTCGCAACGAGGGCGGCTTTTTCACCGAAGTGGCGGCCAGCGCCGGCGTGAGCGTGGGCGCGGCAGGCAATCGCGGCGCGCTGTTCGCCGATTTTGACAACGATGGTTGGCTCGATTTGTACGTCACCCGCAACAACAGCAATTTTCTCTTTCGCAACAACGGCAACGGCACATTTGTCAATCTGAGCGCAGCTTCCGGCGCTGACGATCCCCATCGCGGCTACAGCCCCTCGTTTGCCGACTATGACGCGGACGGCGACCTCGACCTCTTCTTCACCAACACCGGCCAAAACAGCGTGCTCTATCGCAATGAAGGGACGTCCAACCACTGGCTGCAGATCGATCCGATCGGTGATGCCAGCAATCGCGATGGCGTGGGCGCGCGGCTGACCGTGTGGATCGGCAACCAGAAGCAGGTGCAGATGGTCATCGCCGGCCAGGCCTACCTCTGCACCGGCAGCGACCTGACCGTGCCTTTCGGCCTGGGCGCGAACGCGCGCGTCGACAGCCTGATCATTCAATGGCCCTCCGGCATCGAGGATCGACACTATGGCATTGCTGCAGATCAGAAGCTCGTGCTGCGTGAAGGCCAGGGCGCCAGGGCCGCGCTGCCCGACACCACGCCGCCGGTACTGGCCGGCATCCAGGCCGGTCAAATCAACACCGACCGCGCCACCATCACGTGGGAAACGGACGAAGCGAGCGACAGCCAGGTGGAATACGGATTGACCACCAGCTATGGCATGCTCTCTCCGCTCGCTGGCAGCCGGGTGACTTCGCATGCGATCACGCTCACCGGCCTGACGGCCAACACCACCTATCACTATCGCGTGTCATCCGCGGATGCCCGTGGCAATCGCAGCGTCAGTGGCGATTTCACCTTTACCACCACCACGGACGCCGGTGTGCTCTTTTCCGATGATTTCAGCGGCCCGGCGCTCGATACCAACAAGTGGATCAAAGGCTCGCCTCCGCAAAACACCACGGTCGTGGAAAATGGGCGGCTGCGGCTGCGCACCTCCGGCAGCAACTCAGGCTGGGTTTACACTCGTGACCGTTTCAGCGGTCGCGAGAAGACGATCACGGTCAAGGTGGTTCAGCCGAACAACGATGCCGCGCTCGGCATGTCGCCCACCGCCAACACCGCTGCAGCCAACGGCTTCTACGATGAACCAAACTGGTACCGCTTCTACAACTATCGCAACACCAACACAGAGCCTTACAAGCTCTATGTGCAATGGCGAAAAAACGGCGCGATCAACGGGCTGGATGTTGCCAGCGGCGTCACCTTCACCGGCAACTTCCACCTGCGTCTGCGCACCACCGGCAATGTGATTTATTTTGAATACTCCTTCGATCGCGTGAATTGGACGACCGCCTACCAGGAGACGTTCGCGCTGCCCGGTTACTCGCTGGATGACCTGTTCGCCTTCGAGCTTTCCGCCTACAACACGCCGGTCAAGGGGGACTGGATTGTTGACGATTTTGCCATTCACTCGCTGCAAGCGTCGCCGCCCGACACCACGCCGCCGGTGCTCTCCAACATCGCCAGCGGCAACCTCTCCGCCACCACCGCCACCATCTCGTGGACGACGGACGAAGCCAGCGACTCGCAGGTGGAATACGGCTTGACGGACTCCTACGGCCTCGTTTCCACCCTGGACAGCGTGCGCACCTCGGCGCACGCCGTCACCCTCACCAACTTGACACCAGCCACGCAGTATCACTATCGCGTCCAATCGCGCGACGCGGCCGGCAACCTGGCCGTCAGCGCGGACTTCACTTTCACCACCGCGGCCTCCGACCTGCCTGTGCTCTCCGATATTGCCGTGGCGCAAATCACCCAAACCACGGCGCAAGTGAGCTTCACCACCGACCGTTTCACCTATGGCACGATCGAATATGACGACCGGCCGCATGGCGTGATCCGCATCATGCCGCTGGGCGACAGCATCACTGAGGGCGAAAAGAGCAGCGATGGCGCCGGCTATCGCTCTGCCTTATATCACCGCCTCACTGCCTTTGGCAGCCGCTTCGATTTCGTCGGCAGCCTGAATTACGGCACCGGCTTTCCGGACACCGAGCATGAAGGCCATCCCGGCTGGTCGGCCAATCAGATTCTGGAAAATCTCACCACCTTTCTCACGCAGGCGCAGCCGCAGGCGGTGCTGCTGCACATCGGCACGAATGACATTTCCGGCGGCAACAGCGCCGAGCAAGTCGTGTCCGAGATTGCCGCGATCGTCGACCAGACCCTCAACTTTGATCCCGGCATCCGGCTCTTCTTGTCGACTTTGGTGCCACGCACCGATGCCGGGGAATCGGTGAACGCCGCCGTGAATGCCCAGCTTCCCGCGCTGGTCAACACACGAGCGAGCGCCGGTTATCGCATCTATCTGGTGGATAACTACGCGGCGTTTCTTGCCAATCCCAACTGGGCAGCGGAATGGATGGCCGACCGGCTGCATCCCAACGATTCCGGCTATGCCTTGATGAGCGCGCAATGGTTCCCGGCCTACACCGGCACTGAGTTCGATCTTCATCACAGCGACAGCCTGCTGGCCACTGCGCACACCATCACGCTGGCGGGATTGAGGCCGGGGACGGCTTATCAGTACCGTGCCCGCGCCCGGGACATCAATGGCGCCGAAGCGGCCTCGGCTGTCTTCACCTTCACGACCGCCAGCGGCCCGGACACCCTTGCGCCGCTGATTGCCAACGTGAGCGCGGACAATCTCACTTCGAGTTCGGCGCAAATCACCTGGGAAACGAACGAGTTGAGCGATTCGCAAGTGGAATATGGCTTGACCACGGCCTACGACGCGCTCTCGCCGCTCGACACCAGCCGCGTCACGCAACATGCCGTCCTGCTCACCAATCTGCTCGCTGACACGACCTATCATTTTCGGGTGAAATCAAAGGATGCTGCCGGCAATCTCGCGGTGAGCGGCGATTTCACGCTGGTCACGCCCGCCGGCGATGTGACGCCGCCGCTGATTTCCAACGTGACGGCAGGCAATATTACTGCGCACTCGGCGGAGATCAGATGGCGCACCAGTGAGCCGGGCGACAGCCAGGTGGACTATGGCTTGAACAAGGGTTATGATCACAGCTCGGCACTCGACACGAGCCGGGTCTTCGAACATCTGGTCGTTCTCACCGGGCTGCGGCCGGGCAAGACATACACTTACCAGGTCAAGTCGCGCGATGCGGCCGCGAATCTCACGGTCAGCGGCGGCTACAGCTTCAGAACGCCGCTTGTGCCATTGATGGCCGACGCCTTCAACACGGCTGTCCTTGACACCAGCAAATGGCGGCGCGGCACGCACAGCGGCAACCTGAGCGCGGTGGAAAACAATGCCCTGCATTTGCGCTCCACCGGCGCCACCAGCGGGTGGATCTACACACGCGACAAGTTCTCCGGCCGCAACAAGATTGTGCAAATCAAGGTCGTGCAGCCGAACAACGACGCGGCGCTCGGCATGTCCGCCACGGTAACGGCTTCGGCGCTCAACGGCTTCTATAGTGAGCCGAGCTGGTATCGCTTCTACAATTACCGCAGCAGCAGCAGCGAACCCTACAAGCTTTATGTGCAATGGCGCAAGAACAACATCGTGAACGGCCTTGATGTTGCCACCAACGCCACCTTCACCTCCAATTTCTATCTGCGGCTGCGCACCACCAGCGACTCGATTCATTTTGAGTATTCCTACGACGATCAGCAATGGCTCACTGCCTACAGCGAGTTGTTCAGCCTGACCGGCTACACCCTCGCTGATCAGTTCCATTTCGAATTGTCGGGTTATCGCACCTCGACCACCGGCGAGTGGGTCGTCGATGATTTTGCCATTTTCTCCACCGAGCCGGACAGCGCGGATGACACGCCGCCGGTGATTACTCAAGCAGCGGCGGGGCAGATCACGGCGACCAGCGCCACCATTACCTGGAACACCGACGAAGTCAGCGATTCGCAGGTGGAGTACGGCCTGACCACCAGCTATGGCGCCCTCTCTGTGCTCGATCCGGCCTTGGTCCGTGCGCACAGTGTACCGCTTGCCGGACTGCAGAAGAACACCCTTTATCACTATCGCGTCCTCTCCCGTGATGCCTCCGGCAATCTGGCCACCAGCGCGGATCAGACTTTTACCACCGCCGCGGCCACGCTCTCCTTCACGGACATCACCCTCGCGGCCGGGACTGCCGGACCGCAAGGCGCGGCTGAAACCGGCGGCCACGCCGCCATTTTCGCGGACGTCGACAGCGACAACCGTCCCGACCTCTATATCACAATGTACAATGTTGTGGAAAGCCCAACTGCCGATCTCTTTTTCCGCAATACCGGCGGCAATCTCTTTACTGCGGAAGCCGAGCTGCGTGGCCTCGCTGACTATGACGGCGGCTCGCACGGCGCCCTTTTTGCCGACCTCGACAATGACGGCCATTTTGATTTGTACAACGGCACCACGCTCGGCACCCCCGGCATTCCCGGCATCAACATTCTCTATCGCAACAACGGCAATGGCTTTTTCACCGAAGTGAGCGCGGCGACCGGCATGCCGCTGCGGGAATGGCAGACCCGTGCGGTGGTCGCCTTCGACATGGAGAACGACGGCGATCTTGATCTTTTCGCCGTCACCGATTACCTGGGCAGCGACGATGCGCCGGAAGACCGCAATGAAGTTTACCGCAACGACGGCGGCCTGCATTTCACTGCGATTGATTCCGGCGCCCTTTTCACTGCGCGTGCCGGCCAGGGCGCCATGGCGACCGACTTTGACGGCGATGGCGATCTGGACATCTTTGCCGCCAACCGCACCGGACCGCTCAACGTCCTGCGCAACGACGGCCAGGGCAGCTTCACCCTGGTGCCGCCCGGTACGCTCGGCCTGAGCCATGGTGCCGGCGACGGCATCACCAGCGCGGATGTTGACAATGACGGCAAGGTGGACCTGCTGCTCACCAGCGACAACAGCGGCCATCTTTATCTCAACAACGGCAATGCCACCTTCCGCTTTCAGCAGAGCTTCAGCAATACCGACGGCTACATGGGTGGCTTTGCCGACCTCGACAATGATGGTGATCTCGATTTGGTTTTCGCCGGCGATGATCTCTGCTATCTGAACGACGGACACGGCCTGTTCGTGGCCGGCCCCGCGATTCCGGTCAGCGGCATCAACGATCCCCGCGCCATTGGCTTTGCCGACATTGACGGCGACGGCGACCTGGACTTTGCCGTGGGCTGCAAGCGTTCGCGCAACTGGCTGGTGCGGAACGATCACAACGACGGCAATTGGTTGAAAGTGCGTCTGATCTCGCCGCAGGGCGTCGCCGGCGCGTTCGGCGCCACCGTCCGCCTTGCGGCCGCCGGCGACAGTTTCCGCGCGTTGCGCGAAGCGCACGGCAGCGCCGGCTATCTCGGACAGGACGATCCGGTTTTACATTTCGGCCTGGGCACGCGCGATTCCGTTGATCTGACCGTCACGTTTCTCGACGGCACGATCGTCACGGCCTCCCGCGTTGCTGCGAATCAGACGATTGTGATCGATGGCCGCAGCGCGGATCAAAAAAAACCGGCCCTCCGCGCCGTGGCTGCGGTCAGCGCCTCCGGCACGCTTGCCGAAATCACCTGGAGCACCGATGAAGTGAGTGATTCTCAGGTTGAGTATGGCGTGACCAGCAGCTATGGCCTCTCCTCGCCGCTGCAAATGACCTGGGTCACGGCACACCGCGTGTCGCTGACCGGCTTGGCGGCCAATACCACCTATCATTATCGCGTGAAATCGAAGGATCCCGCCGGCAATTTGGCGGTGAGTGATGATTTCACGTTCAGCACGTCGGCGCACGATACCACACCGCCGGCCATTGTCAATGTTGCGGCGGGTTCCATCACGGCGTCGTCGGCAGTGATCAGTTGGGAGACGAATGAAGCGGGTGATTCCCAGGTGGAATACGGCCTCACCGGTGGCTATGGCTTCGCCACGCCGGTCGACGGCGAGCGGGTGACCTCGCATCAGGTTGTGCTCAGTGGCCTGGCGGCCGGCACGACCTACCACTATCGCGTCAAGTCGACGGACGCAGACGGCAATCAGGCAAGCAGCGGAGACTTCACCTTCACCACTCTCACGGCTGCGTTGCTGGCCGATGATTTCAACAGCGGCAGCCTCGATGCCGCCAAATGGCAGCGCGGTACCAACGCGGGCAATCAAGCCGCGGTGACAAATGGCCAGCTCGAATTGCGCTCGGCCGGCGGGGAAAGCGGCTGGGTGATCACCAAGTCCGCATTTCGGCCGCGCAACACTTCCGTCACCGTCAAGGTGACGCAACCCAATGACGATGGCGCGCTTGGCATGAGTCCGACCTACAACCTCGCGGCAACCACCGGCATTTACAACCAGGCGACATGGTATCGGTTCTACGTCTATCGTGATCAGGCCAGCGGACCGTATCTGCTGTATGTGCAATGGAAGAAGAACGGTGTCGTTGACGGCGTGGACGTCACCGGCGGTCTGGTGATCAGCGGGCCGGTTCATCTGCGGCTGCGTTGTGATGACGCGCAAATTCACTTCGAGGCCTCGCTCGATGGCGTGACCTGGATCGATACCTACCGCGAGCCCTTTGGTTTGACGGGCTACACGCTGGACAGCACTTTCTACTATGAACTCGCCGCCTATCGCACCTCCACCAAGGGGGTACTGCGCGTGGATGATTTTTCGATCACCAGCGGCGGCGCCGCGGCCGGCATGATCGCGGCAGGGAGTTTCGCCAAACCTCGGCAGGTGAGCTTGTCAAGCGCGCTGCCGGCGGGCTTTGCCGTGTCGCAGAATTATCCCAATCCCTTCAATATCGACACGCGCGTGAATCTCGAGCTGCCGGAAGACGGCAGGCTGCAGGCCATCATCTACGACGTGCAGGGCCGCGAGGTGCTGCGGCTGCATGACGAGCATTTCGCGGCCGGCTATCATGTTATTCGCTGGCAGGGCGCCACCACCGCGGGCGGGACGGTGAGCAGCGGCATCTATCTCATGCGCGTGATCTTCGATGGCCAATCCGGCAGGCGCGAAGTAATCACGCGGCGCCTGACCTTGCTGAAATAGCCCGGCGCCGGGGCTGCAAGTTTTGACGCGAACAAACTGCGACCAGTTGAGTGATTTTGACGCGCAGGACACCGTCAGTGGGCACAAACAAAGCAGGGTTGGCAGAGAAAAAAGTGTTGCTGGAGGAATTGTCGGATGTGCCGGGTTGGGGAAATGCCCTGCACTCAAGCCCAGCACTCGCAAGGTCCATCTGAAGGGATACCTCTTGCGGCGCATGCTCTGAAGTGGCAGTGTGGAAATCGGCAGGCAGAGAGTGGGCGGCGGGCCGGTGTTTGTTCGAAATCTCGGCTTTTAGAGAATATGCCCTTGCCGCGGTTCGGCCATTGCCTGACAATCCTCAAGGTTTCGATGACATTCGAAGTCTCGTGCGTCTCGCGCCAGCCCGGGATTTGACCGGGCTTCTCTGAGCATTTGTTCGGGGTATCCCGCGGCTGAGCCACGTGGAATTTGACAGGAGTCTGGCGGGGAAGGTTCAGCCTCGACTGGGCAGATGCCGTCACAATGCCGCAGCACAAGCTGCATGTCCGGGAGAACGAGTCTTCAGTTGGGTGGAATGCGGTTCGCAGGCGAGTCACTGCTCCAGCGGCTTTTCGGAGCTTTCGATGGTGGGAGCCGCTTCGCGTTTCAAGGTGCCAATGGTGATGAAACTGTAGAGATTGCGGCCGCAACTGTTTTCGCAGCGAAATTCGCGGAAAATGCGGTCACATTCCTCCTGGCTGTGAACGAGATGGCGTTTGACGTTGCCACAGGCTTCGCAGGTGATGATCAGTTCCGTGTACTCGATGCCATCCATGAGTTCGGGTGCTTTTGATGTGGGGAAAACGAACCTCGTGCAAAAAGTACCGCCATTATACTGGAATCTTGGTAGGATTGCAAGCAAAAAAATGCTTGCACGCCAGGGGAGATTTGGTTATATTCGCCGTCACCAAGCGGGAGTAGTTCAGTGGTAGAACACCACCTTGCCAAGGTGGGGGTCGCGGGTTCAAGCCCCGTCTCCCGCTCCACAATGATCCAGACTGAGCACAGGCAGACGCACCCCACGTTTGCCTGTCTTTTTAATAAGCCAGGCGGTTTGCTCTCATCGGCAAATTGGACGAGCACCGCCGGCCGTCTGGCGGCGTAGCCAAGTGGTTAAGGCGGAGGTCTGCAAAACCTCTATTCATCGGTTCGACTCCGATCGCCGCCTCAGCGCATTCGAATTCGGAGCCGGGGTGGCGGAACTGGTAGACGCAAGGGACTTAAAATCCCTCGGTTGCAATGTAACCGTGCCGGTTCGAGTCCGGCCCTCGGCACTGCACAAGTTTCAGCGGCTTGTGACTCCTTTGAGTCCACAGGCCTTTTTTGTTTTTGGCAAGCACCGCGGCGTGACCGGGTCTGCGCCCGCACCGCGGCGCTGCGAGCGGAACGGCAGTTAACCTCTCTCAGACAACGGGAAAGCACCCCATGGGCTTCATGACCGACGCAGTTCACGCCGGCCAGCATCCGGAAGCAACCACCGGCGCGGTGATCGTGCCGATTTTCCAGACCGCCACCTATGCCCAGGAGGCACCGGCGGTGCACAAGGGCTATGAATACGGCCGCACCGGCAACCCCACCCGGCTGGCGCTGGAGAAAAACCTCGCGGCGCTGGAGCGCGGCCAGTTTGCCTATGCCTTTTCTTCAGGCATGGCCGCCACCTCGACGGTGACCAAGCTGCTCAAAGCCGGCGATCACGTCGTCTGCACCGCCAACGTTTATGGCGGCACCGCCCGCTACTTCCGGCAGGTCATGGCGGATTTCGGCTTGCAATTCGATTTTGTCGACACCTCCTCGCTCGAACAGGTCGAGCAAGTCTGGCGGCGCGAAACCAAAATGCTGTTCGTGGAATCGCCGACCAATCCGTTGCTCATCCTTTCCGACTTGCGCGCGCTGGCGGATTTGTGCCGCGCACGCCAGGCCCTGCTCGTGGTTGACAATACGTTTCTCAGCCCCTATTTTCAGCGGCCGCTGGAACTGGGCGCGGACATTGTCATCCACAGCACGACGAAATTCATCAACGGCCACAGTGATGTCATCGGCGGGGTGGTGGTGACCAACAACGCCGCGGCCGCCGAGCGTCTCGCCTTTCTGCAAAACGCGGTGGGCGCGGTGCCCAGCCCGTTCGATTGCTGGCTGATTCTGCGCTCGACCAAAACCTTGCCGCTGCGCATGCGCCAAAGCAACGCCAGCGCCATGGTCATCGCTGACTTCCTGGCCGCCGATCGTCGCGTCGCAATGGTCTACTATCCCGGCCTGACTGCGCATCCCCAGCATGAGCTGGCGAAGCGGCAACAGCTCGATCCGTACGGCCAGCCCGGCTTTGGCGGCATGATTTCCTTCGAGCTGGCTGATTTCGACACCGCCAGGACGTTTCTCAAAGGCATCAAGCTGTTCACGCTCGCGGAAAGTCTGGGCGGTGTGGAAAGTTTGATCTGCCATCCCACTTCCATGACGCATGCCTCCGTCCCGCCGGAGATGCGCCAGCGCATCGGTCTGCGCGACGGACTCGTGCGCCTTTCGGTGGGCGTCGAAGATGTCGAGGATTTGATTGCCGATTTGCAGCGCGGCTTGCAGCTCATTTCCTGACGGGCGCGCGGTGGAGCTGCGCCCGGCGCGGCCTGCTGCCGCGTTCTCATTCCGATTCCGGTGAAGCTGAACACGTACAAGATTCCCGGCGGCGATGCGCGGCTGGTGCGCCTGGCCTGCTGCTGTGCCGCGGCCGGTGTTCTGTTCCTGGCGCCGCGGCTGCCCGCCCAAGAGTGGCAGTATCTCAACGCCGGCCGCTTTACGCTGGCCTGCATTGCCGCGGAACGGAAAATCGCCACCGGCCTGCTGGCAGAACTCGAGCGCCAGCAGCACCAGCTCAGCGAGCGCCTGCAGTTTCGTCCCCGCCGCATGCTCACCGTTTTCCTCTGCCCGAGCCAGTACAGTTTCGATTATCTCACCCGCAACCTCGTGCCGGATTGGGGCGAGGCGGCCGCCGATGTGAGCCAGGGGCGCATGTTTCTCAAATCGCCGGCCGCCAACAACGGCCGCGCCCTGCAACCGGCAACGCTGCGGCATGAACTCGTGCATTTGATGCTCGCCGAGATGGTGCTGCCACATCGCGCCCCGCGCTGGTTCGATGAAGGCGCCGCCACCTGGCTTTCCGGCGAAACGCAGCACATCTCGCCGACGCTCATTTCCAGTGCCATGGCCACCCGCTCGCTGGTTTCGTTCGATGAGATCGAAGAATTGCTCACTTTTCCCAATCCGCGCGCCGGGCTGGCCTACTCCATCAGCTTTCACGCGGTGAATTATCTCATTCAGCAGCACGGCGAAGCGGCGCTCGCGCAATATGCCCGCAGCCTGGCCGTGCATGGCGATCCGCGCGCCGCGTTTCAGGCGGCCTTCCAGAAGGACTTGTGGGATTTTGAAACCGAATACTTCGACTATCTGCGCGCGAATTTCCGCTGGTATTTCTTGCTGGATGACAACGTGTTGTGGAGCGCCGCGATCCTGCTGCTGGTGGTGGCGGGCTTCATTGCCACGCGCCGCCGCATCAAACGCCGGCTGAAGGAACTGGAGGAGGATGATCACAGCCC
>JBBIKM010000174.1:0-12445 GCA_037445455.1 bacterium
TGCGGCACGATCTGGTGATGAAATTTGCCGTTGAAGAAAAGCCCGGCATCAGCATATTGCTGGAAGATACCAACCCGCAGACGGTGCCGGAAAGCCGGGATTTCTTGCGACGGGTGGCAGAACAAGGGAGGTGAAATGTACAGTGCTTGAAAAGTATTTAATCGGTGAACCACGTCTTTCCTCCTGGTGAATCGTTTCATAACCTCGCGCAAAATTCACCAGGAGAAGTCCCCTGTTGCCTCACCGACAGCGGGCACGCCCCGCAGCTCCCAATTTCCTCCGTCCAAAATTATCTTGCCAGCGGTCTGTATTTTCCGGCGAAGACTGCCAGGGATTCCGGCTGAGAGTTTACTACCTGGCTTGGTTGCCGTGCGAACCCTTGTTTTTCTCAAAGAGTAGCCACTTTCAGCCGGAACGGATGGCGACACCCTGGCTGCCGTTCAGGCTCGAACCAAGCTTTGGCGGCCCAACCCAACCGCAGAGGCGGGTGATCCCTGTTCATCGCCGGAACTTATCCAGGAATTGAGGCACGACCCTGCGCTGATGGACATCCCTCCCCCATGAAATTCTGAAAGGGATTTTTTGGGGAGCGGATCAAAAATAGATGAAAAATGTGTTGACAAAATCGAAGTCAAAAGTTACATTCCCAGCACAAAAAAGTAAACAACCGAAAGCAATCGAAAATAATCCGAAACTCGATTGTGTCCGACGCGATCGAACGACACTCGACGATACTGAAATGCTTGCATGACGATGGGCGCGTTTCAGTGGTCGAATTGAGCCGTTTGCTGCAGGTCTCTGAGGTGACCATCCGCAACGACCTCAAAGAACTGAGTGAGCGGGGATTGGTGCAGCGTACCCACGGGGGCGCGGTCAAGAGTGGTTTGTTTGTCTACGATGTCCCTCTTTATAAGAAAACCAAGCAACACCGGGCTGAGAAACAGAAAATAGCGGCTGCGGCGGTCGCGCTGGTCAATGACGGCGAGATTATTACGCTCGACTCCGGCTCAACGACCTGGGAGATGGCCAAACTCCTGAAAGGCAAAAACCAGCTCACCGTCATCACCAATTCCATTCCGGTCGCAAGCGAATTGAGCACCGCGCCCAATATTCAGGTCATCGTGTCCGGCGGGTCCGTGCGGCGGGAATCGCTCTCCCTGGTCGGGCCACATGCCGAGAAATTGTTGCGCGAGCACTTTGCGAGCAAGGTTTTTCTGGGCGTTGACGGTTTTGACGTGCATGCCGGGCTGACCACCCCGAACCTCGACGAAGCGCAAGTCAATCGCTTGATGGTTGACATGTCGCGCGAAGTCATCGCGGTCACCGATTCCTCCAAATTTGGCCGGCGCAGCATGTGCCTGATCGCTGCCACCAAGCGCATCCACAAAGTCATTACCGATTCCGGCATTCCCAAAGCGGATGCCGAGTACCTGCGTTCCCATGGAATCGAATTGATCATCGTGTGAAATCCGAAGTCCGGTCTTTTCATGCAGGGCAACGTGCGGATGGACATATGGACTCTCTGACCTTGCAGGAGATCTTGAGCCAGCCGGAAACGTGGAAAAAAGTTGTGCAGCGGGCAGCGCAGGAGAAATGGGAACTGCGGCCTGCCGGCAGTCTCCCCGGCCCGCTGTTGTTTGTCGGTTGTGGAACTTCCTACTATCTGGCACAAAGCGCCGCCGCCGGTTATACGCGCATTTCAAAACACTCCAGCCAGGCGCTTCCTTCATCCGAGGCTTTTCTTCTCGCTTCCGCTGCCGTCGTGTCCTCTGCCAGGCTGCTGGCGGTGGCCATCTCGCGCTCGGGCACGACCACGGAAACCGTGTGGGCCGCCAGCCATTTGCGCCGCAGCCTGCAGGTGCCGGTGGTCGCGGTCACCTCCGGCGCTGACAGCGCGCTGGCGCGTGAGAGCGACTGGCGCATCATCATTCCCGAGGCGCAGGAGCAGAGCGTGGTGATGACGCGATCGTTCACCTCGCAACTGCTGGCGCTCTATCTCGCCGCCGCGGCGGGCGCCCGGGACCGCGCGCTGAGCGACCAGCTTGCCGCGCTGCCGGAGCGCGCGGCCCGACTCCTGAACGACGCGGCCGCAATGGCGCGCGCCATCGGCGCTGATGCCTCCCTCGATCATCTCGTCTTCCTCGGCCAGGGCATTTTCCATGGCGCCGCCAATGAAGCCATGCTCAAAACCAAGGAAATGTCGCTGAGTTTTTCCGAAGCCTACCACACCCTGGAATACCGTCACGGTCCCATGAGCATTGCGGGCGCCGGCACGCTGATCACCTTCTTGATCAGTGACGCCGGCCGCGCGCAGGAAATCCGCGTGCTTGCCGATATGAAGAAACTCGGCGCCCGAACCCTGGTGCTGTGCGACGTGGCGGATGATGAGATTCGCCGCCACGCCGACCATCTTCTCGAACTGGGTGTGGGTTTGCCGGAGGAGGCGCGCCTGCTGTTGTCCATGCCGCTGCTGCAGCTTCTCGCCTACCATCGCGCCGTTGGCAAAAACTTGAATCCCGATAAGCCGCGCCATCTCTCTCAGGTCGTCACCCTCTAAAGGCCAGTTATGAAAACACTCGACGTCGTGGTCGTCGGTGAGCTGAATGTGGATTTGATTTTGGATCAAATCCAGGGCTTTCCCGAGCTGGGCAAGGAAAAGATCGCAGCCGCGATGACCCTGACGCTCGGCAGCTCCTCGGCGATTTTTGCCAGCAATCTGTCGGCGCTGGGAGCCCGCGTTGGATTTATCGGCAAGCTCGGGAAGGATATTTTCGGCGATCTGGTGCTTGCCAGTCTTCGGAATCGCAACGTCGAGGTCGGGCAAATCATCAGCCAGCCGGCGTGCGGCACCGGCGTCACCGTGGCGATGAATTATGAGCACCAGCGCGCCATGCTGACCTACAAGGGCGCGATGGATGAGCTGCGACTGGCAGACATGAATTGGGATTACGTGCAGACGGCGCGCCACCTGCATCTTTCCTCTTATTTTCTCCAGGGCGGCCTGCGGCGCGAGTGCGCGCAACTGTTCCAGCGTGCCAGGGCCCTGGGCTTGTCCACTTCCCTCGATACCAACTGGGATCCCGAGGAACGGTGGGATCCGGAACTGTACGAAGTCTTTCCCCATGTCGATGTCTTTTTGCCGAACGAAGAGGAAGCGCTGCGAATTGCAAACTGCCCCACCGTGACCGCCGCGCTGGACAAGCTGGCCCAACACGTGAACACTGTCGTCATCAAGCTGGGCAGGCAGGGCGCGCTCGCCAAACGTGACGGCAAGCGCTACCACAGCGGGGGATTCACCGTGCGCGCGGTCGATGCTGTGGGCGCGGGTGACAGCTTCGACGCTGGCTTCATTTTCAAGTGGCTGCAGGGTGGTGACGTCAATCAATGCTTGCACTTTGGCAATCTGTGCGGCGCGCTGTCCGTCACCCAGGCGGGCGGAACCGCCGCCTTTCAGAATCGTGAACAAATCGCGCAGGATTTCAAGAACTATTTTGGATATACCGAAGAGCTGTTGAAGCCGTGATTATCGACCGATGATCTTCATCCTGGGAGGTGTAATCCAGGGATGGCTGCCATGCAAAATCCGCTGAGGCAGGTGGTCGCAGAGCACAAGCAGGGACGGGCGGTGGGCGTATGCTCCATTTGCTCGGCCAATCGCTTTGTTCTGGAAGCCGCCATGGCGCTGGGTAAAACCGACCCGGCGGAATTGCTCATTGAGGCAACCTCGAACCAGGTGAATCAGTTCGGCGGCTATACCGGCATGACGCCGCAGCGGTTTGCCGCGTATGTCCAGGCTGTCGCCGGCAAAATGGGATATCCTTACTCACGGGTGATGCTCGGCGGCGACCATCTGGGGCCGAATCCCTGGCAGCACGAACGCGCCGCGGTCGCGATGGCCAGGGCATGTGAGTTGGCGCGGGACTGCATTCGCGCAGGGTTCACGAAGATTCATCTCGACACCAGCATGCCGTGCGCCGATGATCCGCCGGCGGCGCAGGGCGGCCTGCCGATGGCCCTGGCCGTCACCAGAGCCGCGCAACTCGCCAAAGTCTGTGAAGCCGCTTCTACGGAACTCCCGCCCGATGCCACTGCCCCGGTTTATGTGATCGGCACCGAAGTGCCGCCGCCCGGCGGCGCGCAAGAGAAGTTTGCCCACGCCACGCCCACCGCAGTTCATCACGCCCGACAATCAATCGAAGCGACGCGCCAGGCTTTTTTCAGCAACGGGCTGGCCGCGGCATGGGAGCGCGTCATTGCCGTGGTGGTGCAGCCCGGTGTCGAATTCGGCGAGTTTGCGCTCACCCCCTATCGGCGCTCTCCGGAAACCGCGGCGCTGAAGCAACTGATCGAGGACTACCCCGCGCTGGTGTTCGAGGCGCACTCCACCGACTATCAGAGCCGCCACGCCCTGCGCCAGTTGGTGGAGGATCATTTTGCGATTCTGAAAGTGGGGCCCTGGCTGACGCTGGCGTTCCGCGAGGCGGTCTTTGCGCTGGAGCACATCGAACGGGAATGGCTGGCGGGACGCAAGTCCGTGCAGCTTTCGCAGGTGCGCGCGGCGCTGGAGCGGGCAATGCTGGCCAGGCCGCAACACTGGCAGAAGCACCATCATGGCGAGGAGAACGAGATTGCCTTTGCGCGGCGCTTCAGCTACAGCGATCGCATCAGATATTATTGGAACGAGCCGGAGGTCGAGGCCGCGCTCCAGCTTCTGTTGGCAAATCTCAGTCAGTCGCCCGTGCCGCAGACGCTGCTGAGCCAGTATCTGCCAGTGCAGGCGCAGGCGGTGCGGGAAGGCCGCCTCGCCAACACGCCGGCGGACTTGATTCATCACAAAATCCAGGAAGTTTTGCAAATCTACGCGGAAGCCACCCGGCCGGAGAACCGCTCGCGCAACGGCGCGCACGGGCTGAACGGGAAGACATGATTGGCATGAGAAGCCAGGCGGCAAGGGTGTGGATTCAGAAAAAGCAGGCGAAGGAGAACAATCAGTGAAATCACGACTCTGGCTGGTTTTTGCGCTGGTCACCACGACCTTCTGGGGATTGTGGGGCGCGCTGATCGAGCTTCCAGAAAAATCCGGTTTCCCGGCGACTCTGGGTTATTCGGTCTGGGCCTTGACCATGATCGTGCCGGCCCTGGTGGCGTTGCGCGTCATCAATTGGAAGCTGGATTATGATCGCCGTTCGATTCTGCTCGGCACTTTGATCGGTGTGACCGGCGCCGGCGGCCAGTTGATTCTGTTTCAAGCACTGCGCATGGGGCCGGCGTATCTGGTGTTTCCGATTATTTCCCTGTCGCCGGTGGTGACGATTCTCCTGGCGTATGGGTTGCTCAAGGAGCGCGCCCACAAGCTGGGTTGGGCCGGCATCATTCTGGCGATGATCGCCATGCCGCTGCTCTCCTATCAAGACCCGGGCAACAGCGGGACGGGCGGCTTTTTGTGGGCCGTGCTGGCCTTTCTGGTGTTTCTGGCTTGGGGCATCCAGGCCTACTTCATGAAACTCGCCAATGTGACGATGAAAGCCGAGAGCATATTCTTCTACATGACGATCACCGGCCTGCTGCTCATCCCCTTCGCCGTCTGGATGACGGATTTTTCGCAGCCGATCAATTGGGGATTCCGCGGCCCGTATCTCGCCGCGATGATTCAGATTCTGAATTCCATCGGCGCGCTCTGCATCGTCTATGCGTTCCGCCACGGCAAGGCGATCATTGTGAGCCCATTGACCAACGCCATCGCGCCGGTGATCACCGTCATCATCTCGCTCCTCATCCATCGCGCGGTTCCGCACAACATTGTGCTCACCGGCATGGTCCTGGCGCTCATCGCGACTTTTCTCATGTCGATCGAAGAGGAGGCCAGGCCGGCCGCTGCAGACGCAGTTCAACCGGTAGCGTGATTCATCCGTGATGGCGCCGGTACAACACACCGCAAACGCGGGAACAAGCGCGTGCCTGGCTCTCGTGCTCCTGTGGTGCCCGTCGGGCTTTGGCCGGAATGCCGGCCCGCTCCCCGGCATCACGCCGGCATCCGACTATCTGGTTTACTACGGCGAGTGGAATCCGACCAGGGTTTTGCAGGCGCAATACTTCGACCTGGTGATTCTGGACATTCGCTCGGGCGTCACGCCGGCGCAGATCGCCGACCTGCGCGACGGCCTCGATAATCGCAGCGGCACCGGCGACGATGTGATCGTCGTCAGTTATCTTTCCGTCGGTGAAGATGATGACGGCAGGCGCATCGGTGACGGTCGCGGCCCGGTTTATTGGAATGCACAATCAGGCGAGCTCGTTTATCAGCAGCGCGGCGTCGCTTCGTGGTATGTCGACGATGCCGACAAAAATGGCAGCCCTGACCAAAATGGCGTGTGGGGAAGTTTCTATGTGAATGCCGGCGATCCGTTGTGGCAGGAATTCATTCGCACCAAAACCCATGGCGCCGATGACATCATGAACCGGTGGAAGTGTGACGGCCTGTTTCTCGATACCATCGACACGGCCTCGCCGTGGGGGAAATATCACTGGACCGTGGCCGGGATGTCGCAATGCCTTGCGAATCTGCGGCAATGGTATCCGCCGGCGGTGATCATCGCCAACCGCGGCTTGTTCTATTTCGATCCGGCGCAAACGCTTTCTTACGCGCACACGATCCGGCCTTATGTGAATGCCATCATGTTCGAGTCTTACTACACCGAGTGGGATTGGAACGCCGGCGCCGGTGGCGTGAGTCCGTATTTCGCCGACAACAAAAATTACTGGGCGCCACGCGTGAATGCCGCCGCGCAAGAGCAGGACGGCTTTACGGTTCTCTGTCTGGATTACCTCAATCCCGCGCAGGCGGATTATCCGCTCATGCTGGCGAAGCAGGTGCACGAGGCGATCGCGCTGCAGGGCTGGACGGATGCGGTGGCGGGCATTATGCTGGAGGAGATGCGCTACGACGTCTACCATCAGCATGTGCCGGATGTCAATCCGCCGACCTGGAGCAAGACCGTGGGCGTGCAACAGGCGCGGGTGGAATCGGGTCACGTCGTGGTGCGGTGGAATCGTGCCGAAGATCGCCATCCGCCGGTGAAATACAACCTTTACTACAGCATCGCGTCGCCGCTGGATTTTGCCACCGCCACCCGGCTCGCACATGTCACGCCTGAAGCCGCCGTGAACCATGATCTGCAATTCGTCGTTCCCGGACTGGTTGATTCGGCAAAGTACTATTTCGTCATTCGCGCCGAAGATGCGTTGGGCAATGAGGAAGCCAACCGGGTCGAGCTTGGCATCCGGTTCGGCGGGACGGCCGTCGCCGAGGGGGCCGCTGGCCCGCCGAGCTTTCGCCTGCATCAGAATTTCCCGAATCCCTTTCACCTGGGCACGCGCCTCGAGCTGGAGGTGCCGGGAGGGCTCACGGAGGAAATCGTTTTGGAGATTTTTGACATGACCGGCCGGCTGGTGCAGGAATTCCGGCAGCCGGCTTCCGCGGCGAAGCGAATGTCATTTCACTGGAACGGCGAGACGCGTTTCGGCGGGCGCGCGAGCAGCGGCATTTACTCCTGCCGCGTCCGCACCGGTGCCTGGCAGGCGATGCACAAGATGGTTTTGCGGCAGTGAAAATGGAATTCTGGAAAATGAAGAAACGTCCCCCCGATCTGGCGGTGTGGCTGCTTCTGCTGGTCGCAGCCGGTTCATCGCCGGCGCAAGAGCTGTCACCGCCGGGCATTGAGTTCGCGTTGCCCAGCCGCAGCTCCGGAACACTCGCCTTCTTTGCGGACATTTGCCAATTCGAAGGCCGCGCCGGCACAACCGCCCTGGAAATCGCCTACGCCGTTGACCTTGCCCAATTCTCCCCGCACCTCTCTCCACGCCAGCCCCTGGTGCTCGCTCTCGACCTTGTCCTGCGCTCAGCGCAGGGCGAGGTTCTCGTGACAGCGCAGGAGAAAAAATCCATCGCGCTTGCACGGCAGCCGGAGGGCGGGGCGTTCTCATTCCTCGATCTCAAACGATATGAAGTGGCGCCCGGCCCGTTGACGCTGCAGATGGCGCTGCGCGATTCGGCTTCCGGCCGGGAAGGAAGCTTGCGTCGGGAATTCGTGGTGCGCGATTTGGGCCGGGGATTCTCTCTCAGTGATCTCATGCTGTCGGCGCAACTTCAAAAGGCGCAGGGCAAAAGTGTTTTTGAAAAAGGCGGTTTGATCGTGGTGCCGCTGCCGTCACGATCGTTTTCGCCCGCCGATTCCTTGTCGCAGCTCTTTGTGTATTTCGAAATCAATCATCTGAGGTATGCGCCGGCGGAGACGTCTTTCTACAGCATCCAGTACGCCGTTGACGATGCGCAGGGCAGGCGCGTGTTCACGAATACGCGGGCACACCTGCCCAAGGCCGGTGCCAACAGTTCGAGAATCGAAAAGATTCCGGTCGCCGGCCTGCCGCCGGGCCGCTATCGCCTGTCCCTGCAGGTGACCGATCTGGCTACCCAGCAGGCCTGCCGCGCGGCGGTGGATTTTGCCTGCACGCCCGGGCTTGAGCGGGAGGCGATGGTTCTCACCATGACCCCGGAGGAGGTGCAGAAATACTTTGATCAAATCAAATACGTGGCCAGCGAGCGGGAGCGGGAAATCTACTGGCAGCTTTCCAACGAGGGCAAACAGAATTTTCTGCTCGAATTTTGGAAAGCGAAGGACCCGACGCCCGGGACGCCGGAGAACGAATTCATGCAGGAACATTTCCGGCGCCTGGCCTATTGCCAGGCGAAATTTTCCGGCGGCCTGAACTCGGATATGGCGAGGATCTATATCAAATACGGATCACCCATGGAGGTAAGCCGCGAAGCTTTCGATGCAAAGATCAACCGTCCGGTGGAGATTTGGACGTATGCGCTGGACGGCAGGAGGGAGTTTGTGTTTGTGGACCGCACCGGCGACGGCCATTATGTGCTGGTGCATTCCAATCACCCGGGGGAGTACAGCAATCCCAATTGGATGAACGACTATGCCAACTGAACGCAAGAAATCAAAGCAACCTCTTACCAACTCAGGAGGCGGAAGATGAAACTCCACAGGTATGGGACCGCGATAGCGATGCTGTTGTCGCACGTCCTGCTGCTGGCGACGGCCGGTGACAGTTGGGCGGCCAACACCGGCAAAATCGCCGGACGCGTCATCGATCGTGAGACCTCGGAGCCTCTCGTCGGTGTCAATGTCGTTGTCGACGGCACCACGATGGGCGCGGCCACTGATGTGGGCGGCAATTACACCGTGCTCAATCTGCCGCCGGGCGTTTACAGGGTGCGCGCCTCCATCATCGGCTATGGGCAGGTCGTGCAGGAGAATGTCAAAGTCAGCATCAATCAGACCACCACCTTGAATTTTGCCCTGTCACAGCAGTTGCTGGAGGGCGAAACCGTGGTGGTGCAGGCCGCGCGGCCGGTGGTGCAAATGGACGTGTCCGCGAGCCAGCGCATCGTCACTGCCGAGGCGATTCAGAGCCGGCCGCTGGATAATTTCGAGGAAATTCTCAGCACCGAGATCGGCATCAGCCTGGCAGCCTCGACCGAAGGCTCGGGCCTGATCGTGCGCGGCGGCCAGCTCAATGAAACCGACATCGTGATCGACGGGCTTTCCACCCGCAACGAACGGACGCAGCAACCGATGACCAACCTCAGCCTCACCGCGATCCAGGAGGTTGAGATTTTGACCGGCGGTTTCAACGCCGAGTTCGGCGACATCCGCTCCGGCCTGGTCAATGTCATCACCAAGGAGGGAAATCTCGACCGCTACACCATCAGTTTTGACGGCAAATTTCGGCCGCCGGCACGCAAGCACTTCGGCCCCAGCCCCTTCAGCATCGATGGGCCATTTTGGCAGGTCTATGCCGGTGTCGATGCCTTCACCGGCGTCACCCAGGAAATGGTGGACCGCAAAGCCTACCCGTTCACGTTCATTGGCTGGAACGAGGTGGCCCGGCAGTTCCTGGCAGACACGGATCCGAAAAACGACTATACCCCGCAGGAGCTGCTCGAGATTTGGAAGTGGCAGCATCGCACCCGGGAATACGCCAACAAACCGGACTACATCGGCGATCTGTCGATTGGCGGCAAGGTGCCCTTCTCCAACGTCGCCTTCCTGTTGTCGCAGCGTTATGAGAATCTGCAACTGGTGTATCCCTTCAGCCGCAACAATTCGATTGCCAGCACGACGTTGCTGAAGCTCACCAGGCGCCTGTCGCCGTCACTGAAGCTCAGTTTGAACAACACCTACATTCTCGTGCGCGGCGTTGACGGGTCGATCTATGATGACACCGTCGGTATGATCACCGGCACGCGGGAAGGCACGCAGTATGCGCGCGATGCGTACTTCTGGCGATACATCTGGCACGATGCCAACTTCAATCCGATCGAAACCCGCCAATACCGCGGCGGCCTGGCGTTGAATCATTTGCTCAGTGGCAAGATCTTCTATGATCTGCGCCTGGAATTTACCGATTTCCGCACGCGGCAGGAACCCATCGCGCTGAGAGACACCACCGGCATCAAGCGCATCGGCAATCGGTGGTACGACGAAGGGCCGTTCGGCTATGTCGGCAGCGCGCTGGGCGGCGGCATTACCGAGAAGTATGACATCCTCGGCGAGTTTCTGATGTCCGGCGGCGGCCGCGGCCAGGATCATTCCAACTATCGCGGCGTCAGCCTGCACCTGGATCTGGTCTCGCAGGTCAACCGGCACAACGAGGTGAAGCTGGGCGTCCTGTTCGAATACACCAGCTTCCGTGAGCGCCGCGAAATCAACCACGGCGCGACCACCACACCGGTGAGCGAAGCGCCCTGGCTCTGGTGGTATTACGATGAATCGCCCATCAAGCTGGCGGGCTATGTGCAGGACAAGCTGGAATTCGAAGGCATGGTCGCGAACGTCGGCCTGCGCATGGATTACTACAACACCCGCACGCGGGCTTTCAATCTGGATCCGGCATTTATTTTCGCCAACAATCCCTACACACTGGAGACTTATCGCGCCAACAACGGCAGTTTCGCGAATCTCACCACCTCGGAAGGCTCCTACAAGCTCTATTTCAGCCCGCGCCTCGGCGTTTCCCACCCGATCAACACGGCGAGCAAGATTTTCTTCAACTACGGCCATTTTCTCCAGCCGCCGGTGGTCGATCAGCTCTTTCTGGTGCGGCCGAATTCCACCGGCCGGGGCGCCGATCTGCCGAACATTGCCGCCGAATGGCCGCGCACCATTGCATATGAAGCCGGTCTGGAGCAGGGCATCGGCACTGATTTTCTCATCCATCTCACCGGCTACTACAAAGACGTTTCCGATCAATTGAGCCCGCAAAACATCGTGTCGCTCGACGGCGAAAACGACATCACCACCTATGCCAACAACAGCTACGCCGACATCCGCGGCGTCGAACTGAAGCTGGAGAAACGCTTCGGCGACTGGTGGTATGGCTGGACCTCGCTGGAGTATCTCACCAGCAGCGAAGGCCGCACCGGTTACCGCTATATCTACGAAGACCGGCAACTGGCGAATCGCCAGCGCGAGACCGCCGCGCAGATCAAGCAGAAGGGAGTGCCCTCGGTGACCGCGAATCTCTCCTTCCGGACGCCGGCAGATTTCGGCCCCAGGGTTCTTGGCCACAAGTTCCTCGGCGACTGGCGCTTGAATGTGCTGCAGAACTGGTCGGACGGTGGCGAGTCCCTGCTGAATCCCGATGCGCCGCTCAAAGAGCAGATCTGGGTCAAGGTCGTCGATTATGCCAACACCGACCTCATGCTCGAAAAGCGTTTTGCGTTTGGCGCGAACCGTTTCGGCCTTTACATGCAGGTCAACAATTTGTTCAACAACAGGGGATTCCCCAATCCCTTCAATTGGAACAAGTACCTCGACTCCCTGCACTTTCCGCATGAGACCGGCTCCCAGAAGGGCAACGACAAGCTCGGGGAATGGGACAAGCCCTACATCGACCTGGGTTGGAACACCTGGTCGCAATTCGTGAATCCGCGGGAGTTCTATTTTGGCCTGCGCCTCGAAATGTGAAGCCGGCCGCAGGCGACTGCCACGGCAGGTCGCGTCAAATGACCGCAACACAGTTGACATTCAAGATCTGGATGGAGGTACCCTCATGTTGAAATTTTGCAGCCCTCCAGGGACGCGTGCGTTCTGCGCATACGGCGTGCTGTTGCTGGCCGGTCTCGTCTCGACCACGCTGCTCGCACAAACCAGAACCCACAATCTGGGTGATTTCAAATTGCGCATTGAAGCGGGGGAGATCATCAACACCAATGACGTGCAGCCGACCGGCGAATGGCCGCAGGATCACTTTCGCTATGCGCATATCGTGTTTCACAACACCGGCCATGTGGTCGGAAGCTGGATCGACGCCAATGGCGCAGTGCACGCCAAGGAGCAGTTCCTCTGGCCGGTTTCCTACAACGCCGCAGCGC
>JBBIKM010000175.1:0-12440 GCA_037445455.1 bacterium
CAAGATCGACCTGCGCCAATACTTTCCCAGTATTGATCACGAGATTTTGAAGCGGGAAATTCGGCGCGTCATTGGCGACGCTGCAACTCTTTGGCTGATCGACCGAATCATCGACGGGAGCAACGCACAAGTGGAAACAAATTGGTATTTTCCCGGCGACGACCTGTTCACGCCCTTCGCGCGGCGGCGCGGCCTGCCGATCGGAAATCTGACCAGCCAGTTTTTTGCCAACGTCCATCTCAATGGCTTTGACCATTTTGTGAAAGAGCAATTGCGCTGCCGCTTCTATCTGCGCTATGTCGATGATGCCGTCTTGCTCGCCGATTCGACGCATCATTTGCAATCGCTTCTGCCTCAGTTGCAAGCCTGGCTCAATCAGTTTCGTCTGAAGCTGTATCGGGAAAAATGCCAGATTCGCCCGGTCAACTGTGGACAGCGATTCCTGGGGCAAATTGTCTTTCCCACCCATCGCCTTTTGGCGCGTGAAAACGTGCGGCGCTTTGCCCGCCGCATGCGAAAGTTTCAGGAGAGATATGTACATAAAAAAGTCGCTTTGCCAGAGATTCGGCAATCGCTCATGAGCTGGCTGGGGCACGCGCAACAGGCCAATACCTGGGCGTTGCGCCGGGCGCTCATGCCGAGGCTGGTCGTTTTCGGCTGAAACAACGGGCTGGCTCGGCTGGCTGAGCCGCGCTTCTCTTCATGCCATCTTGCTATTGTCAGCCTGGCAAGCACCTTCCCCATGAACGGGCACAGACCCAGTGCCGGGGAAGATGCTTGCAGCATGACAAAGGGAGCATGCTGGCAGCATCACAAACGGAGCATGCTGGCAGCATGACAAACGGCCCTGGCTCGCAGCGCGACAATCACACGCGTGCCAGCCGGCGTGGCCAGCAATGCCCAAAATCACCGCAGTGAAAATCACCCCAAAAACCAACCTTCCCCATGCCGATCATCGACATTCACGTCCACATTCAGCCCTGGGAACAGCTCAAGCCCGGGGTGCGGGAAAAGATGACCGCCGGCCGCAGCGATTTGGCCGCCATCGAACAGTTCATCAATTCGCCGCGCGCCTTTTTGGAATTTCTCGACGCCAACGGCATCGAGGCCGCGGGGTTGATCAATTATCCCAGTCCCGATCTCATGGGCTTCACCGCGGCAACAAACGATTTTGTCGCAAACTACTGCAAGGAGAATCCCCGCCGTCTCATCGCTTTTGGCGGCGTGCATCCGCGTTTCTGCGATGACGTCGACACCGAGCTGACCCGGCTGTTGCGCCTGGGCATTCGCTGCTTGAAGGTGCATCCGCCGCATCAAGACCTGGCCGCCAACGCTTATCGCAGCGGCAATCTCGCCCAGGCCATGCTCTATCGCCGCGCCGAACGGGAAAATCTGCTGATGATGTTCCACGGCGGCACCAGCATCTTTCCCGGCGCGCGCAATGTCTTCGCCGACACCATGCCGATCGACGACGTGGCGGTGGATTTCCCCAATCTCAAAATCATCATCGCGCATGCCGGCCGGCCGCTGCACACGGAAACCACTTTTTTCCTGCTCCGCCGCCATCCAAACGTGCACATCGACATCTCCGGCATTCCCCCCAAAAAATTGCTGGACTATTTGCCCCGCCTCGCGGAAATTGCCGACAAAACCCTGTGGGGCACGGATTGGCCCAGCCCGGGCGTGTGGGACATGCGCAAGAATGTCGAGGCCTTCCTCAGCCTGCCGCTGAGCGACGAGCTGAAAAACGCGATTCTCCATGAGAATGCCCGGCGTTTGCTGCGCGCTTGCGGTGCGCTGGCTGATTGAAGCAACAGAATTCGATTCAAAGTGAAATCTTCGCTTTCAAGGCGCTTTTCAAGCACAGGCGCAGGAATCGCAGCCCTGCCCTCTTGTGGGGCACTGCCGCAATCGTGAGTTTATTGGCTTCGCGAGCCGCCCGCAGGAGGCCGGGGACTGCGAAGCGGTTCATCCGATCGAATAACGCTGTTAAGCCAAGGCTTTTTCCAACGGGTAGAAACAACCCAACAGATATGAAGCTTTTTGTTTTGATCCGCTGGAGGCTTCTGCGTTTTGATAGACAGCAATTTCATGCGGGCACGGCGCGCCCAAATATTCCGGCTCAACGTTGTGGTGAGAATCGTCCCAGTCAATAGCAAGCCAAGTCAGGCCATTTTCCCATGCACCGAGGTGTGAGATGAAATGCGTCTACTTCAACCAACACGGCAATGAAGAGGTGTTGACGTACGGTGAGCTGCCCACGCCCGAGGCCGGCCCGGGCCAGGTGCTGGTGGCCATCAAAGCCTGCGCGCTCAATCATCTGGATCTCTGGGTGCGGCGCGGTCTGCCCAGTTTGAAGCTGCCGCTGCCGCACATCCTGGGCTCGGATATTTCCGGGGTGGTGGCGCAAACCGGCGCGGGCGTGAGCCACGTGCAAGCCGGCGACGAAGTCATCATCTCACCCGGTGTTTCCTGCGGCCACTGCAAAGCCTGCCTGTCAGGGCGCGACAACTATTGCTTCCAATACGGCGTGATCGGTGAGCATCGCAGCGGCGGGTATGCGCAGTTCATCGCCGTGCCCGCGGTCAATATCATTCCCAAACCCGCGCAGCTCAGCTTTCAGGAAGCCGCAGCCTTTCCGCTCACCTTTCTCACTGCCTGGCACATGCTGGTGACAAAGTGCCGGGTGCAACCCGGGGATTGGGTGCTGGTGCTGGCCGCCGGCAGCGGTGTGGGCGTGGCCGCGATTCAAATCGCCAGGCTGCACGGCGCGCGGGTGATTGCGGCGGCCAGCAGTGCGGCCAAGCTGGCCAAGGCGCAGGCATTGGGCGCAGATTTTTTGATCAACTACGAGCAGCAGAATTTCCGCGAAGCCGCACGCCAGCTCACCAACCGGCGCGGCGTGGACATCGTCTTCGAACACGTCGGCGAAAAGACCTGGGATGATTCCATCAAAGCGCTGGCGCCCGGCGGACGGGTGGTGACGTGCGGCGCCACCACCGGCTATCGCGCGCTTACCGATCTGCGTTATCTCTTCTCACGCAACCTCACGCTCTTCGGCAGCATCATGGGCTCACAGGGCGAGATGCGCCATCTCACCGAGCTGTTCGCCGCCGGCGCACTGCGGCCGGTGATCGACCGCGTGCTGCCGTTGCACGAAGCCGCCCAGGGGCATCGTCTGCTGGCACGGCGCGAACAGTTCGGCAAAATCGTGCTGGCCGTGGCGTGATCCGCGACTCGTGCGCGGCTCGGCAGCAAGGCGATTGGCCCGGCAAACCTGGAATAGAGTTTCAACTTTCTTCCAACGAATAGAAACAACCCAGCGGAGGTTTTTTTGTCAATTGGGTTGTTGCTATTTGTTGGGAAACTCCCGTGCTGCCCGGCCGGAAATTTCACGCTTGACTTTCTCGGGAATTCTCCTACTTTTTCGCCTGCTTTTACCACCGGCGGCAGCCTCGCGAACTGCGGCCGCGCGCGAATACCATCACTTCATTCGTCACACAACAGCTCCGGATCTTCCCTGATCTCATTGTCAAGCAACGTGGTGCTCACAGGGCGAGAGCAGTTTTCTCTGCAAAACTGGATGGGGACCATGCCCGACGTGCAAAAGAGCTTTGTGCCGCCTTTTTTCCCCTCACTACCACCGCCTGCTTCACCGTTACCCCCTCGTCAAAATTCCGCAGCACACCCTAACCAACGCGAAGGAGGACGCTCATGAGATGGTTGCAACGCATTTTCGTTTTGGGCTGCCTTGGTCTGGGCCTGGCCTTGCCGGCGCTTGGCCAAAGCGATCACCTGCTCATCTCCGAGTTCGTGGTCACGCCCACCGACGGTGAGTTTATCGAGATCTTCAATCCCACTTTCAGCACGATTGATCTCTCGAACTACTATCTCACCGACGATGTCAGCACCGGCAACCCCGACTACGTGAAAGTCGTCAATGGTGCCGGCGCGCTGTCGGTCGGGAGTTTTGATTTCCTGGTAAGGTTTCCAGACGGTGCCAGCATTGCGCCCGGCGGGGTGAAAGTGGTGGCCATCACCGGAGCCGGATTCAGGACCCGCTATGGTGTTGCTCCTGATTATGAGGTTTTGCCAACCGACACCACGGTCGCAGACATGGTGACCATCGCGGCCGCTTCAAATGCAGGGCTGTCGAACAATAGTGAGAGCATCGTGCTGTTCATCTGGGATGGCGTGAGTGACTTGGTGCAGGACGTCGATTACGTGGTGTGGGGCGACAAAAGCACTGCTGTGGACAAGAGTGGGCTGGCGATTGATGGGCCGGATGCCGACAGCAATGCCAGTACCTACAAAAACGACACACCGAGCGCCGGCCAAACGGTTGTCAATGCCGATAACGACGGCGACTTGCAGCCGCATGACACGGGTTCCAGCGCGGCGCGCAACGCGCCCGAGGCCGGCGAAACACGCAGCGGCGGCAATGGCATCACCGGCCATGATGAAACCAGCGAGAATTTCAGCTTTGCCGGCGGCAGTTGGACCGAAGACAACACGCCCACGCCCGGCACGGTGCCGGACGGCCTGGCCAAGCAACCGGCCTATTTCATGGCCGTGCTGAGCGGCAGCCAGGAGGTGCCCAGCCTCACGCTGCCCGCCATTGGCGGCGGCTATTTCATCCTGAATGATGAACGTGACGAGCTGCAATTCTATCTCAGCGTCACGGGGTTGAGCGGGCCGATCACCGCCGCGCATTTTCACAATGCAGCAGCCGGCCTGAATGGTCCGCCGGTGCGCACGATCACCGCGGATTTCGAAGGGGAAGTTGCGAGCGGCAGTTGGAAGAGCACGGATACCGAGCCGTTGACGCCGGCGCTGGTGGCGGAACTGCTGGCGGGCAACATTTATGTCAACGTGCACACGGGCGCCCATCCCGGCGGCGAAATTCGCAGCCAGGTTTTGCTGGGCAGCGAGAAAAAATTCACGGCCAGCCTCAATGGCCAGCAGGAAGTGCCGCCGGTCAATGTGCCGGGCAATGGGGTGGGCAAATTCACGTTGAATGCCACCGGCACGCAACTGCAATTCGAAGTGGCGGTGAATGATCTGAGCGGCCCCTTGACGGCGGCGCATTTTCACAACGCGGCGGCCGGCGTGAATGGTCCGCCGGTGCGCACGATCACCAATGCGTTCACCGACGGCACGGCCGCCGGCGTGTGGAGCAGCAGCGACACCGTCGAAGCCCTGACACCGAAACTGGTGGCGGAATTGCTTGCCACCAAGCTGTATGTGAATGTGCACACCGCCGCCAATCCCGGCGGCGAAGTTCGCGGGCAGATTCGCGCGGGCGCGGAAACGATCTTTCTGGCCGTGCTGGAGGGCAAGCAGGAGAACCCGGCGGTGGCCACGACTGCGGCGGGCGGCGGATACTTCGTGCTGAACGCCGAGCAGACGGCGTTGAGCTTCATGATCAAAGTGCGCAATCTCAGCGGGCCGATCACCGGTGCGCATTTTCATCTGGCGCCGCGCGGCACCAACGGCCCGGTGGTGCGTGCCCTCACCGCTGATTTCACCGACACCACCGCAACCGGCGTTTGGCGCAACACCGATGCCCAGCCGCTGACCCCGGCGCTGGTGGCGGATTTGCTGGCGGGCAACCTTTATGTTAATGTGCACACCGCTGCCAATCCCGGCGGTGAAATTCGCGGGCAATTGGAAAGTGGGATAAGCATCAATCTGGAGGCGCAAATTGAAGGCAGCCAGGAAGTGCCGGCGGTGATGACCGAGGCCGCCGGCATCGGCTATTTCAAACTCAATGCCGCGGCCACGGAGCTGAGCTTCAACGTCGGCACGATCGGCTTGAGCGGGCCGGTTACGGCCGCGCATTTCCACAATGCCAATCGCGGGGTCAATGGTCCGCCGGTGCGCACGCTCACCAGCGAGTTGGGCAGCGGCGGCGGCTCAGGAGTGTGGAAGACTTCTGATGCCGAGGCTTTGACCCCGGCACTGGTGGTCGAGCTGCTGGCCGGCACAATCTACATCAATTTTCACACGGCCGCCCATCCGGCCGGAGAGATTCGCGGGCAACTGCTGCCCGGCTTCCGCGGCATCGCGCCGATCGGGGTCGCGCGGCAATTGCCGGATGGCGCGGAAAAGATTACGATTTCAGGCATCATCACCACGGTGGATTTCCGGCTGTCGAGCACGAACAGCTCGGAGTTCTATCTGCAGGATGCCACCGGCGGCATTCGCATGTTCGTGGGGAATGCCAAATCCGCGGTCACGCAGGGCACGCGCGTGCTGGTGAAGGACGGCCGCATCGCCACCAATGCCGGCCGCCGCAACATCGAAACCGTGCCGGATTCCATTGTGGTCCTCGATCAACCCGGCCTGCCGGCGCCGCTGGTGGTGACGGTGGCCGAGTATGTCAACAATCGCGCTGCCATCGAAGGCGAGTTGATTCGCATCAATCAGGCCAACATCATCGGCACGTTTCCCGCAGAGAACAGCGACAAGACGCTCACCATCAACGATGGCAGCGGCGAGCTGGCGATGTTCATCGATCGTGACACCGACATCGACGGGGCGGTGCAGCCGCCCAATCCGGTGAATATCATCGGCGTGGCCACTTCCTTCAACAACACGCTGCAAATTCAACCCTCGCGCCGCGCGGACTTCAAAGCGCCGGCGGTTTTCTTCGCGACGCTGAGCGGCAGCCAGGAAGTGCCGGCGGTCACCACCACGGCACAGGGCGGCGGCATGTTCGTGTTGAATGAAGATCAAACCGAACTCAGCTATAGCGTGAGTGTGATTGGACTCAGCGGTCCGATCGCCGCGGCGCATTTTCACAATGCCGCCGCCGGCGTGAACGGACCGGTGGTGCGCGCCCTCACCTTTACCGACGGCGTGGCCAGCGGCACGTGGTCGAGCACCGACACCAACCAGCCGCTGACCCCGGCGTTGGTGGCGGAATTGCTCGCCGGCAATCTTTACGTGAATGTGCACACCGCGGCCAATCCCGGCGGTGAAATTCGCGGCCAGGTCTTGCCGGGCCAACCGGTCAACTTCACGGCCACGCTCAACGGCGCTCAAGAAGTGCCGCCGGTGACGACCACCGCAAACGGCAGCGGCAGTTTCACGCTGAATGCCACCGGCGCGGAGCTGTCCTTCTCGGTTACCGTGAATGGTTTGAGCGGTGCAATTCAGGCGGCGCACTTTCACAACGCGCCGGCCGGCGTGAACGGCCCGGTGAAGCGAACCATTACCGCCGATTTCTCCGGCAACACGGCCACCGGCGTTTGGCGCAACAGTGATGCGGAGGCGCTGACCCCGGCGTTGGTAGCGGAGTTGCTGGCCGGCAAGATCTATGTGAACGTTCACACAGCCGCCAATCCTGCCGGCGAGATTCGCGGGCAACTGCGCACCGGCGCCGCGACGGTCTTTCATGCAGTACTCAACGGCCAGCAGGAGAATCCGGCAGTCACCACCAATGCCGCCGGCGGCGGCCGCTTTGTGTTGAATGAAGACCGCACGCAGCTTTCCTACAAGATTAAAGTCGCCAATCTCAGCGGGCCGATCGCTGCTGCGCATTTTCACAATGCCGCGGCCGGCATCAACGGACCGGTGGTGCGCGCGATCACTTTCACGGACACGGTTGCCACGGGCGTGTGGAGCAGCACGGATGCCACCCAGCCGCTGACCGCGGCGCTGGTGGCGGAATTGCTCGCCGGCAATCTTTATGTGAATGTGCACACCGCGGCCAATCCCGGCGGCGAGATTCGCGGCCAGGTGTTGACCGGCGCAGAAATCAAATTCGCGGCGCAATTGGAAGGCAGCCAGGAAGTGCCGCCGGTGACGACCAATGCCGCCGGCTATGGCAGCTTCACGCTGGATGCCAGCGGTACGGAGCTGAGCTATGAAGTCGGCTACACCGGACTTAGCAGCGCCTTCCGCGCCGCGCATTTCCACAATGCCGGCCGCGGCAAGAACGGCGGCGTCGTGCGCGACATTCCCTTCACCGGCACCACGGCCAGCGGCGTGTGGAAGAGCAGCGACACCACCCAGGCACTCACCCCGGATTTGGTGGTGGAGTTGCTGGCGAGCCAGCTTTACGTCAACGTGCACTCGGCCAATTTCCCCGCCGGTGAGATTCGCGGCCAGGTGATTCCCGGCGCCACAGCGATCATGCCGATTGCGCTTGCGCGCGAAACGCCCAACGGCACGGTGGTCACGGTGGAAGGCATTGTCACGCGCGCGCTCGGCCGCTTTGCGCGGCTGCAGGACGCCACCGCAGGCATCACCGCCTTTCAAACCAGCGGCGCCTTCCGCGCAGCGGTTGACAGCGGCAACGTGCGCATGGGCGACCGGCTGCGCATTACCGGCACGCTGTCTGAGTTCAATGCCTTGAAGGAACTGTCGCCGATCAGCAGTTTCGAAGTGATTTCGCGCGACAACGAGCTGCCGGCGCCGCAGACCGTCACGCTGGCCGAGCTGGCCAGCAACGGCGAGGCTTATGAGAGTGAGTTGATCCGGGTCGAAGGCCTGACCATCAATCCCGCCGGCGACACGGTGTTCGTGGCAAACAAGACGTACACGGTCACCGATGCCAGCGATCAGTCCGGCGCGGTGGCGTTGCGCACGCCGGCAGCCTCGGATACGAGAATCGCAGGCGTAACCATTCCTCGGGGAACGTTTGTACTCGAAGGTGTGCTGGGCCAGTTCAGCTCCGCGAATCCGGCAGCGGGTTATCAGCTTCATCCGATTCTGGCGACGGACATCACGCCCACCACCGGAGTGGAGGAGCAGAACGCCGAACTGCCCGAGCGTTTTGCCTTGCTGCAGAATTATCCCAACCCCTTCAATCCCACCACCATCATCCGCTATGACTTGCCGAAGCAGGTGCACGTGAAGCTGGCGATCTACAACCTGCTGGGCAAGCGCGTGCGGACGCTGGTCGATGGCATGGAGGCGCCCGGCTTCAGGCAGATTTCGTGGGACGGCAAGAGCGATGACGGCACCCGGGTGGCCAGCGGCATCTACATTTACCGGATTGAAACCGAGGGCTTCGTGCGGGCGCACAAGATGACCTTGTTGAAGTAACGGTGGTGGCACTGCGGCGCATGTGCTGTAAGCAGCTTGCGCAACACGAGCGAGAGCTCTCGGCGCATGCGCTGCGCAACACGATCAGACAGCGGCCAGTGTTTGTTCCTCCAATAAGGGAAGCCCTGCACTCCGGCAAAATTATCGTTTGACATTCTCCTGCCGGTTAGATAATGTTCCCTCGCGCCGCCGGCAAGAGATTTGACCAAGCCGGAGCAGCGGGCTGAGCCTGCTGGCTGGAAGATGGGAAGGGACAAGCGCACCGGCCATGGGCGGCCGGTTGTGTGCCGCAATACCCCGAAAAAAAGTCGCAAGGCCCGGGTGTACCCAGATCAAAATGGGTATGCCCGGGCCTTTTGTTTTTGGAGTTGCCATGAGAGCAGAGTCGGCCATGAGAAACTTTCGCTTTGCCAGTATGCTGTTGCTGTTCGTCCTGTTCGGGGTTGGCGCTGAGCAACAGCGAGGCTTTGCGCAGTGGTCCACTGCGATGCCACCCAAGACCTCAAAGTCGACGGTGGTGGAATCAATCCGGCGATCTGCATTGACGGCAGTGGCGGCTGCTTTATTGTTTGGGAAACCGGTGCAGTAGGCAACCGCCGGCTCTTGCGTATGCAGCACTTGAATCGCCATGGCTACAAGTCCTTCCCTGAAACCGGGATCTCCTTAGCCAGGGGAGAGCTCGATCGTGGAACGGTTACGAGGACAATGGGAAAAACTTGAACAGAGGAGTTTATTTTCTCGTGTTGCGCTCGCAGCGAACCGTTAAAACACTTAAGATTCTCCACCTCTAAACAGAAAGGGGTATGCCATGAAAGCTCATCGGATTTGCTTCGCCATCGCCGCCGTCCTTTGGGTCATCATGCCGGCGCATTCATCTGCGCAACTTCGCAAAGCCTCGGATTACTTTCCGCTGCAAATCGGCAATATCTGGGAGTACAAACCAAATCCTGATTTTTATCCTGATCGCCGTGTTGAGATTGTTGGCGACACGATTATTTCAGACACGGTTCGAGTATATCGAGCATCAATACGATACCTTGATGACCCAGCGGCTGGGTTTGGCTATAATTATTACCATTTCAACAGGGACTCTACTGTCGTTTATCTCGATTACGATTTGCCGGCCAAACCTTATTGCGGTTTGCCGATGATCGATACGCGACGCGGCGTCGACTCAGTTTGGAGATATCCACTCGGTGATGTGATGGGCTATTTTGCCATCACAGATACCGGCTCGGCTTCTTTCTTCACGCATTTTCGACATTGGGCTGAAGTACATAACGTCGATCCCTTTCAGGATTCTCTTGTCATTCAACCTGGCTATGAATGGCGCTTTGTTACTGACATCGGTCCTGTTCGAGATGGAATAAATAACTTGCTTTACGCCAAGGTGAATGACGTTGAGTATGGCACTTCATTGCGCGTCAAACAAAAGAATGTTAGCTCTAAAATTCCTCGTGAACCATCATTACGAATTCACCCAAACCCGATTCGTGACCAGGCGGTGATTGAAATTGAAACTTTTTACTTGCAGCAAGTTGAAATCAGCATCTTCAATTTATTGGGTCAAAGCGTGCGTCTATTGCACGGCGGAAGCTTGCCAGGCGGCCGCCACTTTCTGACTTGGAATGGTTACGATAACAATGGGAAAAACTTGAGCAAAGGAGTTTATTTTCTCGTGTTGCGCTCGCAGCGAACCGTTAAAACACTTAAGATTCTCCACCTCTAAACGGAAAGGAATATGCCATGAAAGCTCATCGGATTTGCTTCACCATCGCCGCCGTCCTTTCGACGTTCATATCGGCGCATTCACATGCGCAATCAGTCGAATGGATCTGCGGCATGCCGGAGGAGGCCGGTGGAGGTTCAGCCACGAAAGGCAAAAACCCGGAAACCATCAACAGAGTAACTCCCAATCCCGCCGGAAAAAATTTCAAAGTCGCCGTATTGTATTTCAAGCTTTCTGATGATAGCTTTAATTCCGGAGATTGCCTGACGCAGGGCTGGAACACTTCTTCGCCCTCGCCGAGCTGGATGGGGCAATTCTTGATTAGTACCCCTTTTAACGTCGCTACAGTGGAGAGCGACATTGCCGCCAAGCCGAATAGCCTGACCGCATATTGGTACCGCATGTCAAATGGGAATCTTTGGCTCTACGGCGATGAGCATGCATATACGGGGCCTGGTATTACAAGAAGCTCGGATGATGCTTCAAAAACGAGTTGGCGCGCCAACAATCAGGCGATCCTGCAATGGTACATCAACAACCATGATTTGAGCTCGTTGGACAACAATTGCGACGGCATTGTTGATATGATTCTGTTGGTTTGCCGCGCTCGAGCGAAATATCCTTATGGCAGCGGAGGCGGCCAGCCTTATACTGGCGTGGCAGATGGTGATTATCTGCCGAGCCCGATTACGATTTCCGACGCCTCAAACCCTGCCGAGCCGGATATTCGTGGTGAATACAGCTTGGTCAACAATTCCGGCGTGTATGGAACGGATGCCTATAATTTGGAAGGCTCCATCCCTCATCTGGCGCACGAATTGGGGCATCAGCTTTGGAATTTGTACGGTCATAGAAATGGATTGCATCGCTGGAACCTCATGTCCGGTGCGGGTTCGGATCCACCCACGAAGAGCGGCGAGGTAGCAAGCGCATTTGAAAAATCACTGCTGGGTTGGTTGAATTTTACGACGATAACAACTGATCAAATTGCTTATGAATTGAACGCCATGACTTCTTCGAATCAGGCGATCAGTATTCCCGTAACCAGCGCCGGTGCAAACAATGATTATTTTGTGTTGGAGTATCGACGGAACATAACTCATTACGAGATCACCTCCCCCTCGACTTGCACCGATCCAGGACTGGGTGAAGGCTTGTTGATATCCTACATGCGGGCAGGCAGGGATGGCCCGACTATTCGCCCCGCAGATAACGTCGTGACAGATGTTGGAACGCCTGGCAGCTCAAGATTTGATGGCGATGCTTCCGATCTTTTTCCCAATGGCGGCATAACCAAAATCACGCCATATACGACACCCAATACTGCAGATCGCAATGGCAATCGAACCGGATTGGCGATACTCAACATTCAGTACAGCGGCGCCGGCAATGAAAAAGTGAAATTTGATATTCGGCAAAATTATTGGGAGGGCCCGATTACAACCAACACCACATGGTCGGGGAACGTGTACGTCGGCGGAAATATCACGGTCAACAACGGAGTAACGTTGACGATTTCATCTGGAACTAACGTCACAATCGCATCTAGTGCAACGATAACGGTTCAAGGCATTCTTTCACTACCGTCCAACGGAACCATCACCGGCGGCGGCACGATCGTCACCAGTGGCAGCGGCAAAATCTATGTGACCAACAG
>JBBIKM010000176.1:0-12317 GCA_037445455.1 bacterium
TGCGCTCGGCGAAGTGCCAGTACAAACAAAACTCGATGGGCGGCAACTCGATCTCTCGGCCGCCGATGCGGAGCAGCCGACGCTGGGGAACCAGTTGCAACAGGGGTGGACGCGGCAGCGCGGCGATCTCGGCTTGCGTCCATTGCAACAACTCCGCAAAAGAAGCGCGGCGTTCGAGAATTTCCACCGGCAAACGTTCGCGCAGGCGGACGTAAGGAATTTCCACCAGTTCTACCTTCACTTTGGCGCTGTCAAACTCGCGACCATTAGACAAGCGCAAAATCTGCGACACCGGCGCGGGGTAATAAAATTCCGCATGATGCTCGGCCTCCGGCGGGGTGAGCAAAACGTGATAGAGCTTGTCCTGCTCCCGTCCCAGCATCTGCATCACCAGCGCAATATAAGTGCTCATGGTCTTGCGGCCGCCGGCAAGCGAGCAATGCAGCGCGGTGTGCGGGTCGCTGGTTTTTTCCCACAGCACGCGCAGAATCAGCTCGAGGAAAGTTTCGCTGTCCTGGCGGTTGCGAATATCCGCCAGCGGCAACAGGCCATCCTGGGCCACAAGGATCTGCTCGGCGGAAAAGCGCACGCGGCCGCACTGCGCCGGGTAGTCCTTCTGCATTTGGTGAAAGCGGCCATGCCGAGAGTCGAGCAGCGTGTCGAGCGCCGCCTTCCTGCCCTCTTCGGTGGAGATCGCCCAGACTTCAGAGATGGGCACGCGCCGATCCACGCACAGCGCATACAGCGTCTCGGTCAAGACCTGAGGCGTGCGGCCGAGCAGCGTGACCAGCAGGTGCCTATAATTCGGGCCGTAATGGGACATGGCGCGAAAAAGAGGTTTTCGATTATCAAGAACGGCAGCAGAAATTTGCGATGATGTGGTGGCGTGACAAACCGCCATGAAAAAACAGGCAGGACAAAACTCTTCCGTTGTGGGTGGTGAAGGGATTGGAGCAAACCGATGAGGTTGGGCATTCCGACCTCGCTTGGGTTGGGCGTCATTGGTCGGGATGGCACAAGCGGTCGGCCAGATTGGAAAACCGGGCGCTTCTGTCTTCCCCATGGATTGACCGAAATTCTCGTTGCTTCAGTCAACTCCGCAGGCAATATATTGTGGCAGGAACAAAATTCAAGTCAAAAAACATCTCTTCTCAAAAAAGTAACAACTGACCGGCTCTGCCAGAGCAGCCTCTTGTGGGCGGGTGACGGGACTGAAGAGGCGAATTCCCTTCAATCCGGGAGTCAGCCACGGACAGGTTGATCGGAGTCCTTAGTGTTGCCAGGCATCATTCCAGCGTCAAATGGTGTACAAACTTGACTATCGGCGTTCCGGCCGCAGAGTGAAATAACGGAATCGCGGGGATTCCCTGCCTGATCGAAGCCGCGCACCTCGGTTGCAGGGCGGGATTTAAGCCCGCGACTTTGGGGTTATCAGACCCGCGGCAAACGGCCATTTCGCGTCCTTGCAGCGTCAATCATCCAGCATTGCCGGATGATTGCCTCGTCCCTCCCCACCTCTGGCGACTGCATCGACTTGTCACTCGCCTGCGGGAATTCGGCCAGGCGGGTGTGGCGTTGGCGGGTGCTCACGTGCACCACGACCTTCAGGGCCATGCTGATCACGGCCAGCGGCTCGCATGATCCGATCACACGAGTTGGGCATTGGGGAAAGATCCCATGGTCGCGAGCGTGCCGGTCATCCCAATCGTTCGTGGGACGCATCGCTGTTGCCAGGCTTTCATGGAAAAAATGGAGACTCCCTTTTCTCTGGGCACTGAGTCAAGTTGCACCACGACTTGAGCCGGCGCGGCGGTGAATCCGGCTTTCCGTGCGTCTCTCCGGCCCTGCCGTCATGCCAGAATCAATCAAGTATTTCCGGCTTCAACCGCAGAACGCCATCACGTGAGGCGATATAGACTGCACCTTGTGGGGACACCGCGATATGCCGCGGTTTGTTGAGGCCGTCGAGAATGAGCCTGGGCTGCGGTGCGTTATGAAAGTCCCGCACGAGATGGAGTTTGCCGCCGGGCCGCGGCAGTGCCTCGGTGTAAAGCAAATCGTTGCGGTTGGGCAGCAGCGCGATGCCGGAGGCCGCCGTGATGCCTCTGACAATCGTCTCGAGCTTGTCAAGCTCGAGGTGATACCATGCAATGTTGCCGCCGCCCGGGCGGATTCCAGCAGAAGCAGTTCGGGATAGTTCCACTCCACCGCATCCACCAAATTGAAGAAGCGCGGGGGTGACAGGGCCATGGTCCTGCCACTGGCGGGATCCAAAATGCGGAGGCGGCGCGCTTCGATCACGCACAGTCTCCGGCTGTCTTGCAGCAGCCGGATCGAACTTGGCCAGTTCAAAAGGCCGGCAAGCTCGCGCATCCTGCTGGTCAGGCTGCGCGCGGATTTGGCGCGGGCAAACCTGTCGGTGAGATTTCCGGCAAACCAGGAGGGTGGAAAAATGCGGCGTCTTTTTTGGGAATGCAAGTCCACAGCATAGAGCGCGCCTGCTCCTTCAATTCCCAGAAACCAACACTGGACCACATAAACAAGGTCGTTGGCGACAGCCAAGCCGCGGGCATTGGTGAAGGCGGGGCCCAACTCTTCGCTCCGCCAGGTCTTCACGTCATAGCGCAACAGCCGGCCGGTGTGTCCGGAAATGATGTAGAGATCATCGTCGCGCAGATGAATGCCAAAACACGAGGGCGCGCGATAAAGCTGCAGCAAGTCCGCTGCCTGGTGCAGGTGTTTGGGCAGATCCTCCAGGGTGGCGGCATGCTGCAGCAAGGCAAACACCGGATCCAGCGGTGATTCCAGCGCGGCGGGAAGCGGCCGGCTGTGGCGGAGGCTTGTCTCCAACTCCGTGAGTCCGGCAGCAGGCAGCGCCGGTCGCTCACCAATGGCGCGCGCAACGCTGCGCAACAATTCAGCGCCTTCCTGCTGTGCGATGCGGGCCAGCGCGTGTTCGAGCAGTTCCTTTTCTTCGCGGCGGCCGCTCAAGACGGCGTCGAGCGCCTGCTCCACATCGCCCTTCAGGAAGGCGCCAAACGACATCTCCAGTCGCCGGACTCTGGCCTCGAGCATCGGCAGTTCACGAGTGATCTGCACGGCGGCGGAGCTGTTGCGATTGGGATCGACAAGCAACAGGTGGAGCCGGGGATTCGCAAACAGGGCTTGCCGGAGCGCGCGACTGAGGTGCAGGTCGCGCAGGCTGCAACCGATCACCACGAGAACGTCGATTTGCGTGAGTTTGCGGAGGAACAGGTGAAAAAGCTCGAGCAGCACCGGCTGCAGGATGTCTTTGGTATGTGCGGGAAAGAGCAGCGCCACGTCGGGAACGGCGGTGCGAGCCACGCGCATGGCCAGCGAGACCCGTCGCCCACTGGCGGCACGGGCCGGCAAATCGGTAGCCTGGTCGCGATACCAGTTGACCGAGCCGTGCAGCTTGTAGAGCTTCACCACCACCCCGGGTTCATCGAAGGCTCTGATATCCCAGCCCCCCTGTGCCTCGAAGCCATCGCAGCAGCGCAGCCGGTTGCGCCGGCACCAATCTTCGATCACCATGTCATTGTTGAGGGTAAAGATCTCAAGCGGGGTGCGGATGGCGAGGATTTTCTGCAGAGGGGCCAAATAGTCGAGGCGGCCGTGCCGGCTGAGGGTTGTCCAGATGAATTTGCGCAGTTCGTGCTGCAGCACAGCGGCATCGCGGCGCTCGACCTGCAGTTGGGGAGTGCGCCACTCGGCGACTCGCTCCAATAATCCGAGCAGCATCTCAGCGTCGGGCAATTCGGAGCGCCCGCTGCCGCCGTCAACGCCATGGCAGAGGCGCAGGAGGCTGTCATAAAGCGGAGTGCGCTGCTTTTGAAGGCTATCCAGGAAAGCTGCAGAAAGTGACGCGAGCGTCGGCAATCCGGCCTCCACCGAGGCGCCGGCACCAAGCAGAAAAGCACAGCGCGGTTCTGGCATTCGCTGACTCACTGACAGACACGTGGGTGAGTTGCGGCAGGATGGGCATGACCGGCGGCGCGGCTCAATCAATACTCAACCACATGGCTTCGAAAGGCTCGCCGTCTGCCTCTGGGTCCAGAAAAAAACTGCCGTTCATGCGGTGAAGCTCCGCGTTCAACTGTGCCTGCCACCGGCCTCCGGAGGTGACATTGGTCACTTCATTCATCCGCAGCGTTCTGTCTCTGGGATCAAAGCGCCCGCGCCATTGCATTTCTTCATGCTCCGGCAGCAGAAGGGTTGCGGCAATCTCATTCAGCCTTCCTCGGGCAAGAATCAGCTCACCTTCAGCGCCCGCCCATTGCACACGCCAGCGCCCGTAGGGAAAATCAACCGGCCGCAGGATCTGCTCGACGATCGTCATCCCTCCGGCCGGCGGCGCCGTCTGCTCGATCTCCAGCAGGTCATATCCTTCCGCCGCGAAACGAATCTGCAGCCTTTCACCGGGTGTGGCGGCATAGCCGGTTTCGGTCCAGCCCAGGTCTTCCCCATTGATCGTCACGGCTGCGGGAGGATGACTGCGTACAACGATCTGCGCGTGCGTGGGCGAAATGGCGCCGCTGCGCGTGTCTTCCTCTTCCACGGCGGATTCCTCCGGCGAGGCGAGCGGGGTGAGCAACGTGTGATGCACAAAACCTCGCAGCGTGCCGATTTGGATCTCATACCAGTCACCGCGACGGCTGAGAATGCCGACCTGCTGCCCCATTTGCAGGCTGGCGAGCTTTCGCGCCGAGGTGGCAGGCGCTGCCCGCAGCGTCACCTGGTTGCCTGCGATCACGCCACGGCCAACGGCATCCACTCCTGCCGCCGGCAAAGTGCCGGACTGGCGCAGCATGCTTCTGATTTGAGCCGCCAGCGCGAGGCGGCCATTGGCCTCGCCAATCCACCACACCGAGCCGAGCAGGAAGAAAAGGACGACCAGTTTGCGCAGCGGGCCGGTGCGCAGTTGTTGAATGATGCCAATGAACATGCCGGCAACCGCACCGCCCCACGCCCACGCTGCCAGCGGCGGCCATGCCGGCAGCGCGCGCTCGAGCAGCAGCAGCAGCGCCGCGCCCGCTGAGACCAACGCCACCGGCAGACCGGGGCTGGCACTGAAGCGGAGAATCAGATGAGCAAGGCCGGCACAGACCACCGCCGCCAGCAGCAAGACTGCAATGTGTTTCGCGATTCGTTCAGCCATGGCACACCCCGTATTGATTCAGTTGCGCCCACCAAGGACCCGGCTCTGGTTCACCTTCTGGCCGCCTGCCGCCACGCCCATCCCGCCAAAAACAGGGCAAACAGGAAGAACGCGGCATAGTGCAGGGGCGCGCTCCGGCCAAATTCCAGGCTGCGCTGCAAGACGGTCTCCCAGCTTTGCCCGGAAAAATTGATCGTGCGGCGTTGCCACGCTGCCGGATTATCGAGCATCAAGGCGAATCGCAGGAAAAAGCCGAGCAGCGCGCCGGAGATCATTGCCCGCGCGACCTGCCGCGTGTGAGCACCGAACAGCGCTTTGGTCAATCTTGCCATGCCGCCACCGGCACGCGCAGCCGCCGCAGAAATGACCCGATAGGTGCAGGGGATCAATATCTCACTCTCACCGGCGTTGGTCTTGAGGCGCAGGCCAAATTGTTGTTTGCCCGGCTCGGCGGTGGCACTCACGCGCAGGGTGACGGTGACTTGGTTCTGATTGCCTTCGAGTTCGGCGGTGGACAGTCGCAACCCCGGCGGCGCACCCTCGCTGGTGATTTTGCCATGCAGGTATCCGCGGCCATGGTTCGCAATGGAGAGGGAAGGAGATTTTTCCTGGCCGGCGGCGATCCTGCCAAATTCAAGTTTGGCCGGTGATACCGTGATTCGTGGCGGCGGCAAGTCGGGATCGAGCAGGCGCACAAAGACATCCAGGCCCTGATCCTTGCGCTCTTTGAACTCCGCCTTGTGCCGCTCCCATGCCGCGGCAAAGGCGCCAAAGCGCGAATAGCGCAGCCACATGGGAATCACGCCGCTGAAAAGTTGATCGCGACCGGCTTGCCAGGTGCGTTCGTTGCTGCAAATCTGTTGCGCCAGTTCCTGCGGGGTGTCGGCGCTGTAACCGGGTGCAAGCAGATAAGGCCGCCCGGGGTCCAACCAGCAGATCACCTGCATCAGTTTTTCATCCCAGGAGAGACCCGGCTGTTCAATGGATTCCCGAATCTCTTTGGCGAGCTGCTGGTTTTCCTCCGCCACCCAGGCGCACAGCACCTCGGCCTTGCGGCCCAGAATCCCGAGGCCGTGCTGCCAGTTGCTGTGCAGCATGGCTGCCAGCTCTTGCAAGGTGTGCGCGGCAAGTCCCGGCCCGACCGAAAACGGCTGTTGATGACGTTCGGTCTTTGCGACCCGCACTTCGACTTCTTCGCCGTTCAGCCAGCGCGTTACTTGTTCATAGCCCCAGCGGTCCTCAATCACCTTGGTCAACAGGCCGGACAGCAATGACTGCAGGCGGCGGCTGCAGGTTTCAGGTATATTGACCTTCTGCACAGAGTGCGCCGTGTAGACGGCTTCATTGGTCCACCCCTCGAAGGGACTGCGCCCCTTGAGCAGCGTCAAGATCGTGATGCCCAGGGCATAATAGTCCGTCTTCGGATGCACCTGATTGAGGTATTGCTCCGGTGCAGAAAAATGCGTGGTATGGTGCGCCGTGGTCTTGTGCAGCTCCTCGCCTTCCTCCATGATGGAGCTGATGCCGAAATCGCCCAGCACCACGTCGGTCTTGTCGGGATTACGGTAGAAGAGGTTCGTGGGTTTGAGATCGCGGTGGATGATGCCGCGGCTGTGGCAGAAGTGCAGCGCATTGTTGACCTCTTTCACGATCTGGATGACCTGCGCTTCGCTCATGCTCCTGTTCGGCACAAACACCGGGCCGCCGCGGGCATGCTCCATCACTTCATAGAAACGGCCGTTCCACTCGCCAAAGTCAAACACTTCGATGATGTCCTCATGTTTGAGCCCCTTGAGCTTTTGCACGATGTCCATCTTGGGCTTGAAATTGCCGCGATAAAGCTTGACCACGACCTCACGGCCGGCGCCCGGATCCCGGCAAAGATACACCTCCGCCTCACCGCCGGCATCTGACAGAGGTTTGACAACTTCGAACTGGTCGTCTATCCGCTCGCCGGGCCGCACGCTGACCGCGGCGGCGGGAGCGAAGCCCTCCGGCAGGCGTTTGGTCTCTGCAGCGCCGCCCGGCATGCGTTTGGCCGGCTCGGCTGCCGGCATGCGTTTCGTCAAGTCCGCCATCTTGTTCCCCTCGTTTCCGTTTGTCTTGTTTAGATCGATTCGATCAACACCACGGTAATATTGTCGTGGCCGCCCCGATCATTGGCCAGCTTCAGCAGCAGTTCGCCGCGTTCCGGCAAGGGCGCCTCGGTTTGCAGCGTTTGTTCAATTTCCTCCACGGGCACCATCTCGGAAAGGCCATCGCTGCAGAGCAGCAGGATATCACCGCTGGTGAAGCTGACAGCGCCTTTGATTTCCGGCGCGCAGACGCCGGCCGGCCCGCCGCCCAGGCAGTTGGTGACTTGCCGTGACGGGTCATTGACTTCGACGCCACGCCGTTGCATCATGCCGGCGGGAGAATGATCCTGGGTGAGCTGCTGCAGGAATTTTTGGCGATGGCGGTAAAGGCGGCTGTCGCCGGCGTGAAAACAAAAGCAGTTCTCGCCGCGCAGCAGGATGCCAACCAGGGTGCAGCCCATGTCCGCGAATTCCGGTGCAGCCAGGGCCTGCTGGCGAATGGCGCCGTCTGCAAAAAGGATCAAGTGACCGAGCTGGCGCGTCACGTCGTCATTGTCCATTTCCGGTTTGAGATAGTACTGCAATTGATCGGCAAGGGTTTGCAGCGCGATGCGGCTGGCCAGCTCGCCGGCCGCGTGCCCGCCCATGCCGTCAGCCACCGCCACCAGCAGCCCGGGATGCCGCACCAGCTCCGCGCCCGCAGGCAGATGCAACATTACACCACCAGCGTTCTCATGAATGCCGGCGATGAGAAAGCGGTCTTCATTCACCGCGCGGACTTTGCCCGCCGAGCTGGTGCCGTAAATGTGCAGTGCGCGCATGCTCACCCCCGGAAAGTGAAAGTGACCATGCCCAGCCTGAGTTTGTCATTGCTCTTGATCTCGCGTGGCTGGCCCTCGGGCAGCAATTCTTCATTGAGCCAGGTGCCGTTCGTCGTATGTTCCGGCCGCACCAGCCAGCGCGCGCCTTGCAGCAGGAAAGTCACGTGCTGGCGCGAGATGTAATCGCTGTTGGGCACCGCGGTCACGTCGACGTCTTCGGCTTTGCGAATCTCACGGCCCACGGTGGTGTTGGGCAGGATGGGAAACGGCGGAAAGCCGGGCGCGTCGCAAACCAGATAGGCATTCGGCATGGCCATGCGCCGGGTTGCGGGTTGTGGCGCGGCAGCAGGAGGAGAAACGCCGGGCTGCTGCGCGGGAGGCAATGAAGATTCCGGACCAGGAACTGTTGCGGTCGGCACAGGCGGCGCCTCTTTGCGCATGGGCCGCACCGCGCCAATGTCTTCACCACACTTGACGCAGATGGATTCCTGCGGATGATTCTCGTGTTGACAGTAAGGGCAGATTTTTAGCATGCCAGCCACGATAACCTCCTCTTCTGCTGAAGCAGCCGCAATTCAAATGGAAAACCGCAATGCAAAAACAGCCGGGCAAGGCACAAACTGAACCGGCGGCTTGGTATGACAACGTTAGGTGATTCGCTTTTCCAATCTGGAAAATGATTCTGGCTTTTTTTCCAACGGAGACATTTCAGTCGGGTTTTTCCATCCGCTGAAGTTTATCTCTTCGGTTGCGGCTTGTCCGCGGTGGGTGTATGCTCTCACCGTTACAGAACGGTCCGCCTGGCGCCGACGGCATCGCATGGAACAGCCCACGGGCAGCGCTCCGGGAACTGGTGGAACGTGTTGCATTACGTTCGACGCGAAGTTTTCAGACAAGCTGAAAACGGGGGCTGCTTCACCGGCGATGCTCCTTTTGACGAGATTGCAGGATGAACGCTCCGGCACAGCGGCGGCGGTTAGCCGTCTTGCAGCATCTTGTCGAGTAGTTCATACCCTGATCTCTCGGCGTATCCATGGCGATGGTAAGAGCTTCTCGCTGAACCATTGTTCTTTGACAACTGAAGAGAGACGTTTGTGCATCTCATTCGCGCGAACTCACCTTCAGCGGTTTTGAGGAGTTCAGCACCAACGCCGCGGCCTCGTTGACCGGGCACCACGTAGAACTCGTCGATCTCTGCAGTGAGCCCCAGATGTTCGAGGCTGAACACGTAGACTGCAAGCAGGTAGCCAACCGGCGCCGCTTCCGAAACTGCAAGCCAGCCAGCCCCGAGGCCAGGCTCCGAGAGCAAACGGGTGAGTTGCTCTCCAACACGTTGCGGGTTGAAACCGGAAATCGCCTCAAAACTCCAATACTCCGCGATCAACGGCAGGAGTGCCGACACGTCTTTCTCTGTTGCTCTTAGGATTTTCGCCATGCGCCCTCTGACGGCTAACGCTCCGGTTCAGCGGCAGCGCACAGCGCCGTCCGCTGCCGGCGCTTGATGTTGCGGCTCGCTACAGGCAGCTATCGCGCCACCGTTGCAATCACCTCGGACTTGCCATTCGCCGAGATTTTCCTCACACGCGGCACCCAAGCGCGCCGGTCTTCCTTCTCGGTGTGAAAGTACTCAAGCACGTAGATATCTGAACTGAAAAGCGCAACTGCTGTTGGTGACCATGGAAGCTCGCACTGGACCAGCCTGGTGATGCGTCCCTCCGGCGTGATTTTCAGCAGACTGCCGCATCCGCTTGCCGCGACGTAGATCATTCCGTCTGCGTCGACACTCAAGCCCCGAAGGTGGGGGCCCTCGCTCTGTGAGTTGCCTGGAATCGCCACGCAACCCGGGACCTGTACATTGCTGACAACCGTCTCGACCTTGCCCTGCAATGTAACGCGTCGAACGGAGCTGTTCTCGGTGAAGTACAGGTGGCCATCGGCCCCGCCGGTCAATCCGTTCAGCCACCGCAGCGGCGTGCCGCTTGCCGTCGTTGCCGGTAGTGTTGCGATCGTTGCAGGCAAACCGCCCGGCGACGCACGCATGATTTGGACTCGGCCGCTCCGCGTCACCGAAGGATAGTAGAGGTTGCCGTCTCGCCCCATCGTGATCGGATGATCGCTCGCAATGAGCAGCGTGGGGCTTTCACCCACAGCCGCCACGTCACGCGGAAGTGTGACGCCGGCGAAGCGATTGTCCTGATCCAGTGACATCCAGTGGAAGCGATCTCCTCCGACCCGGATCAACGATCCGCGCGTGTCGATTTTCCAGAGTCCGGCGCCCGTGTCCATGAACCAAATCTGGCCGAGCCGATCGACGACGATACCAGAGCCCGGATGCGCCAACGCGAGTGGCGCTGGAAAAAGCGCGACGGCAGCCGCGATGCCCACGGTGAATTTCCGAGACCAGGTTCGCATTTGTGGAGTCTCGATATTAATTCTGATTACGCTGTATTGAGGATTCCAGCGGCCTGACGGCACCGAGCTCAGCCGCGCCGCCGAAGCCCGCAGCACCTGGTACTGCCGCGGCGACAAACGCGGCGATGAAGAGTGGCAAGAGTTTGAGCATACGGTTCTGTGGGGCTTGGGTTCAGCGGCGGACCGCGCAGCGGACCATCCGCTGCAACCGCTGGTTATGCCGCAGCTCATGGAACAGCGGCCCTCTCAAGCTCCTTGAAGGCACCAGACCATGCCCGTTCCTGCCAAGTGCGAGCCTCTTCCCACTCTGAGCTGCTTCGCCATCCGGAGTGGACCAGATGAATGCGTGTCCCCTTGCCCTCGGGAATGAACACAACCACTACGTGCGTCAGGGGATCGGCACCGTTGGCGAAGGCTTTGAACTGCTTCGGACTGCGCCATTGGAATGCGAGAAACTGATCTGGCTGCAAAGCAGTGATTCGGCAACCGATTGTGCTGTTGTTCTCACGATCGGAAGGCTCCCAGAAAAGTTCGTACTTTCCACCCACCTTCGGCTCGACCTCAGCCGCCGCGGTGAGCCACTCTGTAAGCAGATCGGCCTTTGTGAAGTACTCGAACGCCCGTGCTGGCTGAACCGCCAGAAGCGTGGTAACATGAACCACACGATCGGTCACTGGGGCTACGAGGTCACGGCTTTCGTTCATACGCGTACCTTTCTGCGGAGCCGAGCAGTCAGTCAGCACAACCATCAAGAGGACACAGACTACTCCCATGAATCGATCCATGACATATCGCTCTCGTGACCCATCAGGAGCGGCCCTCGACATCTCGCTCCGGTTCAGCGGCAGTGCGCAGCGCCGTCCGCTGAACCGGTTGTGTACGCCCAGCATGGGCGTAAACTCAGGGGTACGAGTCCCCTGTTGGTGATCACCTGCTCGCTTTCTGGAGCAGCAACGACTGGAGAAAGGCAGGCACAAAGCCGCGAGGCAATGTCCGAAGGAAGCCTGCCGCAATGCGGCGAGCCAGAGCCTGTCCTGTATAGGGAACAGAAACGCCATAGAAGGTTGAGTCCGCAGGCAAGTTAACACATGATAACGAGGCCTGGTGGTCGGCGGATACGGTTCACCCCGTTGAATTAGACGCTCAAGGTTGCTGGTGGATTTGTTGAGTATCGCATTCAAGGGGGTAAAAGGCGCGACTGTGTCGCGAAAGTTCACCCGTGGAAAAGAGACCTCTTGCATCTATCAGCAGCAGAATCTTTTCCTCTGTTTGAACAAGATATTATTGCTAGGGAGGAAGATCGTATAGTGTTAAGGAAAATGAAAGACGCATAGCCATTTGTTCCCGAATGGAATTCTTTATTCACTAAAGTATTTTGTGTTCTGATTGATAACAGCGCGGCCGACGTCTACAAGCCGTAATCGGTCCAGAGTTCGCGAAGATATTTTTCTCCAACAGCAAACATCCAAGCTCCTATCAACGTTATCCCAGCACTAAAAATATACTCGATGGTCAGTGCGCAAACCAGGTATTTCTGTACTAGCCCTGCGCCAACCAACATAAAGCCTCCGAGCAGCGTGATTAGAATAAAAACGGAGAGCACGCGCCGTGTCCTCTGATAGGCATTTTCATTACCTGCAAATGCTTCCTTGCGACATGTAGCACGTGTATTGTAAAAACTTAACACACCTAGTGCGGAGAGAGCACCAGTAATAAACCACCAATCCACTTGATTTGCCAGAAAGAAGGCGGGATCGATTTCAAATAGGCCCAGGAACAAGGGAATTAAGAAGTCGAACATGGTAAGCGATCTGCGAAACACACTTATGA
>JBBIKM010000177.1:0-12280 GCA_037445455.1 bacterium
ACGACTCTCAGCACCATTCAGCAACCCTTCCTGCTTCTCAGTTGCGCTGCGCCCTCGTTTTGTTCTCTTCTTCCTCCTCTCTTTTGCACCCTGCGCGCCCCTCCGGCTGTGCTCGCCTAAGCTCATTCTTCCCAAATTATAATCCATTGCCTTTCCACCTGTGCCGGTGCATTGCCTGTAACTGGTAAGCGGTGATTTTGTCCCATTGCGGTTGTGTGCCCGCGCCGGACAGCGCTTTTGTCACCGGAAATCCTGTGCGCTGGCGAACCGTGATTCCTGGCCTCGAAGCCACTCTGGCTGAATGAGGCCGGGGCGCGGCTGCCGAGCGGAACAAGTCTGCCGGCCATGAGCCGGCGGAAAGGCATCACTCCCCCATTTGCGAGGTTGGAATATGTTTCTGCCCTGCCAGAGATATTGGCTTGCGTTGTTGTGCCTGGGCTTCGCGTGTCAATCCAGTTTCGCCCAGACGGAGCCGGCCGCCGTCCGCTTCTCCGGCCGCGTGATCGACAAGCAAACGAAACAGCCTTTGCCCGGCGCCCAGGTTTTCTTTCCGGAGCTGCAGCGCGGCGGCATCGCCGACGACAGCGGCCGCTTCGCGATCGCTGCCCTCCCCGCGGGAGAGCACCGCGTGCGCTGCCGGCTGCTGGGGTATGCCACCCTGGACGAGACCGTGCAAATGCTGGAGGATGTCGAGCATGTATTTCGGCTCGTGCCAGCACCCCTGCAGGCGCCCGAAGTCACGGTCACCGCCAAACTCGTCGACCGCGACGAGCTTGCCGGCAGCGATCGCGCGCTGGCTGTGCTGCGCGCGGGGGATTTGGAGAAGGCGCGCGGCCAATCGCTCGGCGAGACGCTCGAGGGCATCGCAGGTGTGACGGTTTTGCAAACCGGACCGGCGGTGGCCAAGCCGGTGGTGCGCGGCCTGCACAGTGATCGGGTGCTGATCCTGAATGCCGGAGTCGCGCAGGAGGGCCAGCAATGGGGTGGCGAGCACGCCCCGGAAATCGATCCCTTTGCGCCGGCGCGCATCGAAGTGTTGAAAGGCGCTGCCGGCGTGCAATACGGCGTCGGCGCCATTGGCGGCGTGATTCGCATCGAGCCGCGGCCGCTGCGCGACCAACCGGGAATCGGCGGGCAGGCCTGGCTCAATGGTTTCTCGAACAACCGGCAGGTCGCGGGCTCGCTCTTGCTCGAAGGCGCGCCGCGGCAGGTGCCGGGCCTGGCCTGGCGCATGCAAGGCAGTGTGCGCCGCGCCGGCGACGCCCGCACGCCGGATTTCAACATCCGCAACTCCGGCTTTGCCGAGCGCAGCGGTTCGCTCGGATTGGGCTATGACAAAGGCCGCGCCACCACCGAGGTCTACTTTAGCCACTTCAGCACCGAGCTTGGGATCTTCACCGGCTCACACCTCAGCAACCTCACGGACTTGTTGCGCGCGATTGCGCGCGGCCGGCCCTCCTTCGACAGCGACTTCAGCTATGACATCCGGCCGCCGAAGCAGACCATTACCCACAATCTGGTGTCGGTGCGCTCCAGCCTGCCCGCGGGACGGCTGGGCCGCTTGCACCTGCAGTACGGTTGGCAACAGAATCATCGCCAGGAATTCGACGCCCACAAGCCATATAACGATTCGCTGGCGGCGTTGAACCAGCCCTCCTTCGATCTCACGCTGACCACGCACGCGGCGGACTTGACCCTTGCTCACCATCCCTGGCGCAATCTCTTCGGCAAGCTCGGCGTGAGCGGCATGCGGCAGGGCAACGTGCAAGCCGGCACCGTCCTGTTGATTCCCAATTTTCGCGCCTACTCCGGCGGCGTGTATGCCCTCGAGACTTGGGCGCGCGGCGCGTGGACGGTCAACGCCGGTGTGCGTTTCGATGCCCGCGAGCAGCGGGTTTATCGTCTGATCAACCGCAACGTCGTCGCCACCGTGCATCGTTTTCAAAACGCCACCGTGGTGGCAGGCGCCATCTATCAATTCGCGCCCGCCTGGGCGCTGGCCGCCAATCTCGGCACGGCCTGGCGGCCGCCGGGCATCAATGAGCTTTACAGCAATGGCGTGCATCACGGCACGGCACAATTCGAGATCGGCGACCAAAGTCTGACCAGTGAGCGCAGCTTCAACCTCGATGCCACTCTGCGCCACCACGGCGAGCGCCGCCGGGCCGAGATCAGTGTGTACCGCAACCGCCTGCGCGACTTCATATTTCTGTTTCCGCAGGCCGAGCCCACGCTCACCATTCGCGGCGCGTTTCCCACCTTTCGTTATCAACAGGCCGATGCCGTCATCGCCGGTGCGGACGGCCTGGTGCAATATCAATTCACCGATTTCTTCGAGCTGGGCGTGAGCGCCGCGGTGGTGCGCGGCCAGAACCTGGAAACCAGGGAGCCGCTGTTTCAAATGCCCGCCGACCGCCTGCGGCTGTTCACGCATTGGCGCGTGCCGGCACCGGCGGCCGTGCAAGACGCCCACTTGGATGTCAGCAGCACATGGGTGCGCCGGCAAACGCGCATCCCTGCGGGCGCGGACTATGCCAGTCCGCCCGCGCCCTACGCCCTGCTGGATCTGAGCCTGGGCGGCACGCTTACGGTGGCCGCGCAACCGGTCGCTTTCGAGTTCACCGTGCAAAACGCATTAAACACTTCGTACCGCGATTACCTCAGCCGCTATCGCTACTTCATTGACGATCCCGGACGGAGCTTGATTTTGCGCCTGCAGACCTCGTTTGGGCGCATGCCGCAAGAATAGCAGGCCGGCGCCTGCCGCCCAACTCGTCAACGCGACTTTACTCACTGCTGTTTTCATTTCAACTCACTTTACATTAAAAGGAGTCACACGATGAGAGTCTCACGCAATCCCCGTTTTGCGATTCTTCTTCTGCTGCCACTCTTGACCTGGTGGGGCTGCGAAGAAGACCCCACTTCGCCTGATGAGGGCAACGAGCAGGAATTGATCACCAAAGTGGTTTTGACGCTGACGGAAAGCGGTTCCGGCAGCACGGTGACGGCGACCTACAGCGATCCGGACGGCCCGGGCGGCGCAGCACCCACGATTGGCGCGCTCACCCTGAAGGCCGGCAGCACCTATGCCGGCACCGTCCAGTTGTTCGATGAAACCAAGAACCCGGTCGCCAACGTCACCGAAGAGGTGGAAGAAGAAGCGGATGCACACCAATTTTTCTACACACCTCAGGGCGAGCTCGCCGGCCGGCTGGTGGTGACGGTCACGGACAAGGACAGCAAGAATCTGCCGTTGGGTTTGAAGTTCAACGTGGCAGTGTCCAGCGGACCGCCGGTGACCGGCTCGGCCACCAACTCGCTCAACGTGGTCCTGAGCCATTTCGATCGGGCAACCAAGAACGGCACTGATCGCAGTGATGAGTCTGACGTTGACATCAACGTGCCGGTGAATATCGTCAATTGATGTATCACACGCCGTCCGGGTGGCAGGGAACAAGCACCGGCGCCGAATGCTGAGCAAGCACGCTGGCAGGCCCGGCCACCCGGAGGCTGCTGTAGCTGTTGGTCAGGCAGGGCTTGCGTTCTGCAGATCTTATGGTTATTATGAAAAGGGCAGGGAGAAAGTGCGGGCAGGAGCGGGAGTAAGAGCGGGAGTAAGAGTAGGAGTAGAAGTAGAAGCAACGGCTGGAGCGCATGAGTGCGCGCTCACGCCATTGGTAGGCGGAACCGCGCGTCGCAGACCACGCTGCATGCGTGCGAGTCAAATGGTGTAGAGGTGGTGGCATTCAAAATGAGCAGGAGGTAAGGAATGGTTCGACGTACGCTGTTTGTGTTGTGTTGGCTGGCCTTGGGCGTGCAGACCGGGCGCGCGCAAGAGGAGGCGCGCTTGCTGCGTTTCCCCGCCATTCACGAAAATCAAATTGTGTTCACCTATGCCGGTGATTTGTACACCGTCGCCGCCACCGGCGGCCTGGCGCGCAAACTCACGAATCATGAAGGCTACGAAATGTTCGCCCGGTTTTCGCCCGACGGCAAGTGGATCGCCTTCACCGGGCAGTACGACGGCAACACCGAAGTCTTTCTGGTGCCCGCGACCGGCGGCGCGCCGCAGCGTTTGACCTACACCGCCACGCTTGGCCGGGATGACGTGGCCGACCGCATGGGGCCCAACAACATCGTCATGGCCTGGCGCGGCGACAGCAAGCACATCGTGTTCCGTTCGCGCATGCGCTCGTTCAACAGCTTCATCGGCGCGCTGTTTTCCGTGACGCTCAGCGGCGAGCCAGCGGAGCAGCTTCCCGTGCCGCGCGGCGGCTTCTGTTCCTTTTCTCCGGATGACAGGAAAATGGCGTACAACCGCGTGTTCCGCGAATTCCGCACCTGGAAGAAGTACCGCGGCGGCATGGCGGATGATATTTGGATCCACGATTTCACCACCCGGCAGACCGAGAATCTCACCAATCACCCCGCGCAAGACGTGTTTCCCATGTGGGCCGGCGACCGGATCTATTTTCTCTCCGACCGCGAACCACACCAGCGCATGAACCTGTACAGCATCGATCTCACCACCCGGCAGACGCAACGCCTGACGAACTACAGTGATTTCGACATCAAATTTCCCTCCCTGGGCACGAACGCCATCGTTTACGAGTATGCCGGCGACATTTACAAGTTCGACCTCGCCACGCAGCAGGCACAAAAGGTTTCCATTCAAATCGCCGATGACCGCCTCAACGGCCGTGACGAACTGCGCAGCGTGAGCGAAGAAGTGACGAACTACGAAATCGCACCGGACGGCAAGCGCGCGCTGTTCGGCGCCCACGGCGAAGTGTTCACGGTGCCGGCGAAATTTGGCGCCACCCGCAATCTCACCAACACCTCGGGCGTGCATGAGCGCGATTCCAAATGGTCGCCGGACGGCAAATGGATCGCCTTCATTTCCGATCAATCCGGCGAGGATGAAATCTACGTTGTGCCGCAGGCCGGCGGCACTCCCACTGCGCTCACCCAGAACGAGACGACCTACAAGTACAGTCTGCTGTGGTCACCCGACAGCAAGAAGATTCTGTGGGCTGACCGCAAGCAGCGCCTGCGCTTCGTGGACCTGCAGACCAAAACCATTACCGAAGTCGATCAATCGCCCCTGTGGGAAATTCGTGAGTACGACTGGTCGCCGGACAGCAAGTGGATCGTGTATGCCAAGCCCGAAGAAGAGAGCTTGCAACGTCTCTTCATTTACGGCCTGGATGCCAAACGCGCGCAGGCGGTGACCGCGGGCTGGTATGCTTCGGGAAATCCCGCCTTCAGCAGCGACGGCAAGTTTTTGCTGTTTACCTCGAACCGCGATTTTAATCCGATTTACAGTTGGACGGAATGGAATCACGCCTATCAGGACATGGAGCGCATCTATCTGCTCACGCTGAACCAGGAGGTGGAATCGCCTTTCAAACCGCGCAGCGACGAAGTCGAGATCAAAGCCGACACCGCCAAAGCCGAAACCGGCAAGGCCGCGGCCGCCAAGAAGGACGGCAAAGAAGCTGCCAAGCCGCAGCCGGTGGTGGTCAAGATCGATTTCGACGGCCTGATGGACCGTATCGTGTCGCTGCCCATCAAGCCGGCGAGTTACTCGCATGTGGTGGCGGTGGGTGATCAAATTTACTACCAGCGCAAAGGCAGCATGGACGAAAAGCCGCTGCTGTTGCTGTATGATCTCAAGGAGCAGAAAGAAACCGAGCTTGGCCAGATCGACGGATTCGAAATTTCCTTCGATCAAAAGAAAATGCTGGTGGGCCAGCAGAAGAGCTACGCGATCATCGACTTGCCCAAGGCCAAAATCGAATTGAAGGACAAGCTCAATCTGAGCGGCATGGAAATGCGGTTAAACCGGCAGCAGGAGTGGCGGCAGATCTACAACGAGTGCTGGCGCCAGATGCGGGAATTTTTCTATGATCCCGGCATGCACGGCGTGGACTGGGCGGCGCAGCGCGACAAGTATGCGCCATTGCTTGCCCACGTGAATCACCGCAATGATCTCACCTATCTGCTCGGCGAGCTGATCGGCGAGCTGAACGTCGGCCATGCTTATGTCGGCGGCGGCGACCGGCCCAGCGTGCGCCGCATTCAAACCGGGCTGTTGGGCGCCGAGCTGGAGCGCGATGCCGCTTCCAAGTATTACCGGATCAAGCGCATTCTGCGCGGCCAGAATTGGGACAAGAAGCTGCGCTCGCCGCTCACTGAAATCGGCGTGAAAGCCGCGGAGGGCAATTACATTCTGGCGGTGGACGGCAGGCCCACCAACACCATGACCAACATCTTCGAAGCCCTGCTCAACACCGTCGACAAGCAGGTGACGCTGCGCTTGAATTCCAGACCGGAGACGGCCGGCAGTTGGGAAACCACGGTGGTGCCCATCGGCGATGAAGCGGATTTGTATTACTACAACTGGGTGCAGAACAACATCAAGAAAGTCAGCGCCGCCAGCAACGGCGCGGTGGGCTATCTGCACGTGCCGGACATGGGCACGGGCGGCCTGAATGAATTCATCAAACATTTCTATCCGCAACTGCGCAAGCAGGCGCTGATCATCGACGTGCGCGGCAATGGTGGCGGCAATGTATCGCCCATGTTGATCGAGCGCCTGCGGCGTGAGTTGGTGATGGTGGATCTGCCGCGCAACTCCCGCCCGACGCCGGATCCCTACGCCACCTTTCTCGGGCCGATGGTGTGTTTGACTGACGAGTTCTCGGCCTCCGACGGCGATTTGTTTCCCTACCGTTTCCACAAATATCAACTCGGCAAGCTGATCGGCAAGCGCACCTGGGGCGGCGTGGTCGGCATTCGCGGCCCGTTGCCGCTGGTGGATGGCGGCCAATTCTTCAAACCGGAATTTGCCAGCTATGATACCGAAGGCCGGGAGTGGATCATCGAGGGCCGCGGCGTGGAACCTGACATCTTCGTGGACAACGACCCCGGCAAGGAGTTCGCCGGCGAGGACGAACAATTGAACCGCGCGATTGCGGAAGTGCTGGAACAACTGAAAACCAGGCGTGTTGCGCTGCCGCCGCCGCCGCCGTATCCGAAAAAGAACTGAACGGCCACCGTTCACCGCAGCCTCGGCAGGCAGAGACGCATCTGCCTGCCGCTCTGCGTTTCAGCGGGCGGCGCACGGCAGGAGCGGGAAACCTCCGCAAGAGAGGCCTCTGCCGCCGGCCGGGCGCGGGAAAATCGCTTGCGCGGGCGGAATATTTTGCTACCTTGCGACGAATGTGAATCACGCCGCTGCTGTGGGCGGCCGGCCTCAATCTGACAGGCAATCTTGCAGACCACCGTCAAACATACGCTCACGCTCGCCGACTATCTGCGCGCGCTGCATCCGGACACCTCGAAAAACGCCCTCAAGAAATTGTTGGAGCATGATCGGGTCAAAGTGAACGGCGTGGTGGTGCGCCTGGGCAAGACGCTGTTGCAGCCCGGCGATCGCGTTGAGATCAGCCGCAAGGTGTTCCGCCGGCGCCTGCACCCGGAGCTTGACCTTCTCTATGAAGACGAGCATCTCATCGTTTTGCACAAGAAGCAAAACCTGCTTACCATCGCGACGGAGAAGGAACGCGAAAAAACCGTTTATGCCTACCTCGCCGCCCACGTCAAGAGCCAGAATCCCGAGAATAAAATCTTTATCGTGCACCGCCTTGACCGCGACGCCTCCGGCCTGTTGGTGTTCGCGCGCTCGCAGGCCGTCAAGCGCAAATTGCAGGAGCAATTTCGCAGTCACTCGACGACGCGTGGTTATATTGCACTGGTGGAAGGCCGGGTGCAGCCGGAGTCGGGCACGCTGGAAAACCATCTGGCGGAGAATCGCGCCTGCAAAGTCTATGTGACCGGGAATGCCCGGCATGGCAAGCTCGCCATTACTCATTTTCGCGTGGTGCGCCGCGTGGCAAAGTACTCGTGGCTGGAGATCAGGACGGAAACCGGCCGCAAGCATCAGATTCGCGTGCAGCTCGCCGCCTTCGGCCATCCCCTCATTGGCGACAAGGAATATGGCAGCACGCGCAATCCGCTCAACCGCCTTGGCCTGCATGCCCACCTTCTGGGGTTCGAGCATCCGGTCACCGGGAAGCAGATGAAGTTCGAAGTCGAAGCGCCGTTGCCGTTTCGCCGGATGTTTGCGCTCGCGCCTCCACGCTCAACCTCCAAATCGAGTGAACTGCAAGCAGGTGCGACGAGCGGGACGCGAGAACAGTAGTGGCCGGCGGCCTGGCGCCGTGTCCGTGCACCAGCACCACCGGCGGGCGCTTCGTCATGAGCAAGAGCGGGTGTTTTTCGACTTGTACACGCTTCGGGGCCAGGCGCCCGGGCGGTTTCTTCATTTTTGACCGGCTACGCAAGTTTCAGGCAAGCTGAGAACCGGGCCCTCCGGGCAGCACAAGAATTTTCCAGCCGATAGAAGAACCCAACTGATGAAGCATGCTTATCAGTTGGGTTCTTCTATCAGTTGGAGAAGAGCTGGGATTTTTTTCGAGTTTGAAAAGCTTGTCGCACATTTGGTCGCGGAGGTGGTCACTCGCCAGGCTGCTCAATCGAATCTTGTGAGATCCTGGGTACAGTGCCGGATCTTCACATGAGGCCCGCTGGGTGACGACGGTGGTGGATGGATTCAGCATAACCAGACAAGGTTTTTATGTTCCCTGAGATTCTCAAGATTGGCCCGATCACGATTCACAGCTTCGGTGTGATGGCGGCCCTCGGCTTTCTCGTCGGGGGGTACTTGTTGGAGAAGGAATTTGTGCGCACGAAACTGCCGAAAGACGACGCCGGTCTGCTGGTGCTGGCGGCTTTTCTGGGCGGCATGATCGGCGCGAAACTCTATTTTCTCCTCGAGCATCCCTATCTTCTCAAGGAGGATTTTTGGGGCAATGTTTTTTCCGGTGCCGGGCTGGTGTGGTATGGCGGGTTCATCGGCGGCTTTGCCGCGGTGGTTGCGCTGACATTGCAGCGCAAGCTGCCGCTGCTGCACATCGCCGATCTGTTCGCGCCGGTGCTGGCGCTCGGCCAGGCCTTTGGCCGCATGGGCTGCTTTCTCTCGGGCGACGGTGACTACGGCCCGCCCTCGGACTTGCCCTGGGCCATGCGCTTCACGCGCGGGGTTGTGCCCACGCGCAACAATGCAGAGTTGCAAAATCTCTATGCGCAAATGCACCCGAACGCGCCGATCCCGGACGACATTGCCGTGCATCCCACCATGTTATATGATCTCGTGATCTTGCTGATCAGCTTTGCCATTTTGTGGCGGCTGCGGCGGCAGGCCTGGCCGGCCGGCACGCGCTTCGCGCTTTATCTCGTGTTGATCGGCGCCGGCCGCTTCTTCACCGAATTCTGGCGGATGACGCCCAAGCATCATTTCGGGTTGCTTTCGGACGCACAACTGATCAGCCTGCTGCTCATTATCGCCGGCGTGGTGTTGCTGCTGGTTCGGCGGGGCAAGCCCGCCTTCAAGGCTGCGGCTGCAGCGTCGCCGCTGCGCTGAAATTTCCCGATTGCCCGTGCCGGCGGCCGCCGCGCGCCGGGGACTCTTGCCTGTTCCCCGACGCTTGACAATGTTGGTTTGAATCTCGTCCAGGCAGGCCGGGCTTCCCTGGATTTTGACAGAAATGCCGGCCGGCGTTGTTGATGTTCATCTCCCATGCCATTTCCCTACGCTGAAATCCACTTTGCGCTGCCGATGTCGCGCGGCTACACCTACCGCATTCCGGAAGCCCTGCTGCCGCTGGCCCAAGTGGGCAGCCGCGCCCTGGTGCCGTTGGGCAAGCGGGTGGCCACCGGCTTTATCACGGCGCGCAAGGCCAGCATCGACTTTCCCGAAGAAAAACTCAAAGACATTTTGGATATCCTGGACGAGAGCCCGCTCTTTGATGCGACCCGGCTGGCGCTGGCGCAGTGGGTGGCGGAATACTATCTCGCCAGCCTGGGCGAAGTGTTGCGCACCATGCTGCCACCGGGATTGGAAAAGGAAAGCAAGCAATCGGTTCGCCTGATACACACGCCCAGCTTGCAGGAGTTGACGGAGCTGGCCGGCCGCGCCCCGCGCCAGGCCGAGATCGTGCAGGCCCTGCTCGGCAAAACCAGCTATCAAGTTGCGCATCTTGCGCGCAATTTGAGATACCAGGGCGTGCGTGCCAGCCTGCGCAGCCTGGCGCAACAGGGCTGGGTGGAATTGTCGCAGGAAGTGGGCAAGCCGGCCGCGGCGCCGCTGCGCCTCACTTATGTGGAGTTGACGGAGGCCGGCCGCCGGCTGGTGGAATCGCAGGGAACCGGGCAGGCTGCGCCGCATGAAGATGCGGTCACCGCAGCCGCCGCGGGAACAACCGCGCGGGCGGCCGCCGGTTTGCGGGTGAATGAAAAACAACTTCAGGCTTTGCGCTGGCTGCATGAACAGCGCGAGGCCACACGGCCTTTTTTTCTGAAACGCACCGGTCTGGCGGCGGCGACGCTGCAGGCGCTGGTGCGCAAGGCGCTGGTGCAACTGCAGCGCAAGGAAATCGATCGCAACCCGTATGCCGTGCTGCCGGCCAAAGCCGAGCCGGTCACTTTGAACGAGGAACAGCGCGCGGCGGTGCAGCAAGTCACCGCATTCCTCGACCAGAAGCGCTTCGGCGTGTTTCTGCTGCACGGCATCACCGGCAGCGGCAAAACGCAAGTCTACATCGAGGCCATCCGGCATGCGCTGGCCGCGGGGTTGGGCGCGATCGTACTGGTGCCGGAGATTTCACTCACGCCGCAGGCGGTGGCGCGCTTTCAGGCCAATTTCGGCGCCAGCATCGCGGTGCTGCACAGCCGCCTGAGCGCAGGCGAGCGCTTTGATGCCTGGCGCCGGGTGCAGCGCGGCGAGGCCAGCGTCGTGGTGGGCGCGCGCTCGGCGGTGTTCGCGCCCCTGTCGAAGCTCGGTCTCATCGTGGTGGATGAAGAGCATGATGCCAGCTACAAGCAGGTCGATCCGGCCCCGCGCTATCATGCCCGCGACGTGGCGGTGATGCGGGCCAAGATGGCCGGCGCGGCAGTGCTGCTCGGTTCCGCAACGCCTGCGCTCGAATCCTACTATAACGCACGCGCCGGCAAGTATCACCTGCTGGAATTGCCCAATCGCATCGACAATGTGCCGCTGCCCACCGTGCGCCTGATTGACATGACGCGCTTTCGCAAAACTGCGCCCGATCACGACGGCATTTTCTCGCGGCCGCTGTTCGAAAAAATCGCGGAGAAAATCGCGCGCCAGGAACAGGTCATCCTGCTGCAGAACCGCCGCGGTTTCGCGCCCATGATCAGGTGTGTGCATTGCGGTTTCGTGCGGCGCTGTGACGCCTGCGACATCCCCATGACCTATCACAAGATGGGGCACATGCTGCGCTGCCACTACTGTAATGCCTCTGAACGCGCGCCCGATACCTGCCCGCAGTGCGGCGGCCTCGATCTCATTTTCAAGGGCATCGGCACGCAGAAAGTCGAAGCGGCGCTCAAGACCCTGCTGCCCCAGGCGCGGGTGGTGCGCATGGACCTGGACACCACGCGCGGCAAGCTGGCGCACGATCGCATTCTGCACGAATTCGGCGAGCATCGCTATGACGTTCTGCTGGGCACGCAAATGATCGCCAAGGGTTTGGATTTTCACAAAGTCACTTTGGTGGGCGTGATCTCGGCCGACACCACGCTGTTGCGCCCGGATTTTCGCGCCGGCGAGCGCACGTTTCAGTTGCTCACCCAGGTGGCGGGCCGCGCCGGCCGGCGCAATCTGCGCGGCGAAGTCATCATTCAGACTTTTTCACCCACGGATTTCTGCCTGCTCTGCGCGCAGCATCACGATTTCAACCAATTCTACGCCGGCGAAATGCAACACCGGCAGGGCTTGAAGTATCCGCCCTTTTCCCGGCTGGCAGTGGTGGTGTTTCGGCACCAGGATGAAGAACGCGTGCGCGGCGTGGCGGATGACTTTGCGGCACAACTGCGCAAATCCAAAACGCCGATGCTGGTCTATGGCCCCACCCCGGCGCCGCTGCGCCGGATTCAAGACGAATTCCGCTGGCAGGTGATGATCAAGAGCGACGTGGTGCACGACCCCGGCGCCCGCTTGCTGCGGGCGACCTTGAGCCAGGTTTACGCCTTTTTCTACAAATCCCAGGCGCGCCGGCGCCTGCGGATCAACGTTGACATTGATCCGGTCGCGTTAATGTAAAGATTGGACTTGTATCGGCTGAGCCGGAATGTTATATTGCGGCACTTTTCAGCCAAAACCTGACCGGCCCTCACTTCAGCCCATCCCGGCTTG
>JBBIKM010000178.1:0-12252 GCA_037445455.1 bacterium
TCGTCACGACGCCCGGCTCCAGGCGCCAAAAGCAACGGTGCAACCGTTGCTGATCAACATGACACCGCCGAGCTGAGACAACGCTGTGATCGTGGTGAATCCGGTGTGTCCGTGCTGGCGCGCCACGGCCGCGCACACGCGGGTTGAAGCGCCGGGCGCATCCGAGATTTCTCGCGACATGAATCAAGCTGCAAACAGGTGCAACCGTAAGGCCTGAGTCATCGGTGGGGATGATCGGCCACGGCTGTGCCGTGTCGTCACGACGCCCGGCTCCAGGCGCCAAAAGCAACGGTGCAACCGTTGCTGATCAACACGACACCGCCGATAACTGAGGCATTACGTGCAACCCCTGGCCCTCATGCTCACTGTGGTGCTGGCCGTGCTCGGCCTCGTGCTTGTGGTGACGCTGTACAATGCGCTCACGGCACCGCTGCTCAGCCGGCCGCCTTTGCTGCAGGCCGCGCCCCTGGTCTCCGTGCTTGTGCCGGCACGCAACGAGGCGGAGAACATCACGGCGTGTCTGGCAGGTTTGCAGCAACAGCGCTATGCGCACTTCGAGATCATCGTGCTCGATGACAATTCGAGCGATGCGACTGCCGTGCTGGCCGCGAATCTCGCTGCGCGCGACAGCCGGATTCGGCTGATCTCCGGCGCGCCGGTGCCGGCGGGCTGGACCGGCAAGAACTGGGCATGCCACCAACTCAGCAAACACGCGCGCGGCGAGATTCTCATTTTCACCGACGCCGACTGCCGCCACAGCGCAGAGGTCATCGCCGCGACGGTCGCGTGGATGCAGAAGTACCGTTTGGGTTTGTTGACGGCCTTCTCGCAGCAAATTACGCTCACCCTGCCGGAGAAGCTGGTGGTGCCGGTGATCTACATGCTGGTCTACAGTTATCTGCCGTTGTGGCTTACGTACCATTCCAAGTCGCCCGCGCTGGCGGCGGCCAACGGCCAGTGGCTGGCGTTTACGCGGCCGGCCTACGATCGTCTGGGCGGCCATGCGGCGGTCGCGCCGGAAGTGGTCGAAGATGTTGAATTGAGCCGGCGCGCCAAGCGTTGCGGTGAAAAGATTCTCGTGCTTGCGGGTAATGACGCGGTGCAGTGCCGCATGTATCAATCCTGGCGCGGCGTTTGGGAGGGCTTTTCCAAGAATGCCTTTGGTTTGGCCGGCCATCAAACCATTCCGTTCTTCCTGCTCTTGCTGCTGTTGTTTGGATTGCACGTGTTGCCGTTTGTTCTGGTTTGGTTGCCGCCGCTGGCGAAGCTCGCGGCCCCGGGCATTGCCTTGAATCTGCTGCTGCGGCTGGTGCTGGCGGTGAAATACAAACAGCCGGTGCTGAGCAGCATCCTGCTGCATCCGGTCGCCGTTGTGCTTACGCTGCTCATCGGCCTCAACTCTTATCGCTGGCATCGCGGCGGCAGGATCGTTTGGAAGGATCGCCGTGTGTTTTCCCATCAAGCGACCGCCGGGTCCGCTGCCGGCCTCGAGCTTTAGCGTCTCATGAGAATCAACACGCATTCGCTGCTCGTTCTTGTGGTGTATTTGCTGCTGCTGGCGGGCGCGGCCTGGCATGCCCTGGCTGTCTTGCAACGCGCCATGCGGTTGCTGGCAGCGCCGATGATCATCGGGCTTGCCCTCTTGCTTTTGGGCGAATATCTGTGTAAGCTTCGCCGCCTGCCCGCTGCGCCGCGCGGTGCGAGTCCCATCGTGTTGCGTTTCCTGGGATGGAGCAGCGCCGTTGTTGTTCTCGGTTTTCTCGTCGAACTGGTGGGCGTGCACACCGGCTGGCTGTTCGGGCCATATGAATATCGCGGCGTGTTGCAGCCGGAACTCGCCGGCGTGCCCGTGGCCATTGGCTTCGCCTGGCTGGCGATGCTGCTCAGCTCCGCGGCGCTGACGCAGCGGTTTTTGCAGGCTCGTGGGGCTGCCGGCGCGCTGCGCTCCGCTGCCAGTATTGCCGCGTTCATGGTTCTTTTCGATCTGTTCATGGAGCCGGCGGCCGTGGCGCTCGACTACTGGCAATGGCAGGGCGGCGCTGTGCCGTTGCAAAACTATGCCGCCTGGTTTGTGATCGGTTTTCTGCTGGCCTATGCCGGCTTGCGGCTGGGCGTGTTGCAGGCGGAGTTTTCCAGCCTGCCAAGGCACGCCTACCTGGCGCAATTGCTCTATTTCACGGTGGTCAACCTGTCGCGTTGAAGAGTTGAAGAACAGATGCATCCCTATGCCACACAATCCTCCCGCGGCCTGCTGTTCGGCGCGATGATCATCGCGCTCTGGTTCGGCAATCTCACCCTGCTGCTCACCCAGCCGCTGACCGCAGCAGCCTGGGTGTGGAGGGCGCCGGCGCTGTTGTTGCAGACCTTCCTGCACACCGGTCTGTTCATCACGGCGCATGACGCCATGCACGGCACCCTCACGCGGCACAAACGCTGGAACGATTTCGCCGGCAGCGTGTGCGTGCTGCTCTATGCCCTGTTTTCATTTCGGCGGCTGCGGGTGGAGCATCAGAAGCACCACGCCCATCCGGCAAGCGCAGGCGACCCGGATTTTCACGACGGCGCGCATGCCGGCTTCTGGCGCTGGTATGGGCATTTCATGCTGACGTATGTAACCTGGCGGCAGTTGTTGGGCATGGCGCTGGTCTTCAATCTCCTGCACCATCTGCTGCACGTTGCGCTGTTGAATCTCCTGCTCGGCTGGGTCCTGCCCGCGCTGCTCAGCACGCTGCAGCTCTTCCATTTCGGCACCTTCCTGCCGCATCGCGAGCCGGCCGGCGGTTACGAGAATCGCCATCACGCACGCAGCAACGCCTACCGGCCGTTGTGGTCGTTTCTCTCCTGCTATCATTTTGGCTATCATCTCGAACATCACGAATTCCCGTTCGTGCCCTGGTGGCGCCTGCCATTCGTGCGCGACCAGGAGAGGCAGCGGAGCGATTGAGCCGCGGCCGGCCTTCTTCCCGTCTGCGCCGCGCCCGATCTGCTGCCGGCTGATTCGAGGTTTTACACAGCACGCAAAGTCAGGTTTGCTCACTCATGCCCGTTCCCGATTGCCGCATCGCGGCCTGCAACACGGCCCCCCTGAATCCCCACGGAGAATTTGTGTTGTATTGGATGATCGCCAATCGCCGCACGCAGTGGAACTACAGCCTGCAGCGCGCGGTCGATTATGCCGTGAAATGGCAGAAGCCGCTGCTTGTGCTCGAGGCGGTGCGCTGCGACTATCCCTGGGCCTGCGACCGGTTTCATCGCTTTTTGTTGGACGGCATGATCGACAATGCCGCCCGCCTGCGCAGAACACCGGCATTCTACTACCCCTACCTCGAGCCGGAACCTGCTGCCGGCAGGGGCTTGTTGGCGGCGCTGGCGGCGCGCGCCTGCGTGGTGATCACCGATGATTTTCCGGCCTTCATGTTGCCGCGCCTGATCGCGGCCGCTGCGCGGCAAGTGCCGGTGCGGATGGAGAAGGTCGATTCCAACGGCCTGTGGCCAATGCGCGCCACCGACCAGGTTTTTCCCACCGCCTATGCCTTCCGACGTTTCCTGCAAAAGCATCTGCCTCCTCATTTGCTTGCCCCGCCGCTGCCGGATCCTCTGCGCCGCGCGAAACTGCCGGCGCTCACTGCGCTGCCCGGCGAAATTCTGCGCCGCTGGCCGCCGGCTGAGCTGGCCTCATTTGCCGGTGATCCGGCAGCCCTGGCGCAACTGCCGATTGATCACCGCGTGGGAGCAGTGGCGACGCGCGGCGGCAGCGCCGCCGCGCACGAGAGGCTGCTGGCGTTTCTCGAAATGCGCCTGCCGCGCTATGTGGAGGAACGCAATCAACCGCAGCAGGAGGTGACCAGCGGCCTGTCGCCCTATTTGCATTTCGGCCATCTCAGTGTGCATGAAGTTTTTGCGGAATTGATGGAACGCGAGCAGTGGACCCCCGCCCTGCTGCCGCCCAAGGGCAATGGCGCGAAAGCAGGCTGGTGGGGCGTGCGGCCGCCCGCCGAGGCTTTTCTCGACGAATTGATCACCTGGCGCGAGTTGGGTTATAACTTTTGTTCGCAGCGGGAGGATTACGATCAGTATGGCTCACTGCCGGGGTGGGCGCAGGCCACCCTCAATCAGCACGCCCGCGACCGGCGCAGCCACGTTTACTCGCTGGCGCAGTTCGAGCAAGCCGCGACGCACGATCCCCTGTGGAATGCGGCGCAAACACAGCTCGTCACCGAAGGCCGCATGCACAACTATCTGCGCATGCTGTGGGGCAAGAAGATCCTGGAATGGAGCCGCACGCCGCAGGAGGCGCTGGCGATCATGATCGAGCTGAACAACAAGTACGCCCTCGACGGCCGCAATCCCAATTCCTATTCCGGCATCTTTTGGGTGTTGGGCCGTTATGACCGGCCGTGGGGGCCGGAACGGCCGATCTTCGGTGTCATTCGCTACATGAGTTCGGAAAACACCGCCCGCAAAGTCCGCGTGCGTGAGTATATCCAGCGATATGCCGGCCACTCACCGGCGCTGTTCGATTGATTCAAGCAAAAAGGAGATGCGCCTTGCCCTCCGCCAAGAGTGTTCTCACCAAGCCCTCGTTCTGGAAGCTGGTTTGGCATCTGCCCAAATTGCTCCGCCTGGTGCTGCGCCTGATGCGTGATCGCCGCGTGCCGCTCATCGGCAAACTGGCTTTGGTCGCCGCTTGCGCTTACGTCGTTTCGCCCATCGATTTGCTGCCCGATTTCGTGCTGCCGGTTTTGGGCTACAGCGATGATCTCGCCATTCTGCTGGCGGCCCTGCGCTTCCTGTTCAACCTGACCCCGCCCAACGTCCTCGAGGAGCATCTTGGTGAGTTTGACCCGCGTTCGATCCGCTAGCCCGGCCGTGCGCTGCCGCCATCGCCACCGCCAGGCAATGCCCGCTGTGCCAAGCCCTGCAGTTGCGCCGGTGCTGTGCGTGCTCATTTCGCTGTTGCATGTTGCCACGTTGTCTGCCCAGAAGCCGCGCCTGGAGGTGATTTACCCTCGGGAAGGGTTGACCATCACGGCGCGTGATTCGACCTTTGTGTTCGGCAATTTTGAGCCGGCTACGGCGCGAGTTGCGATCAATGGCGTGCCGGCGCGGCAGTATTCCAATCAGACCTACCTGGCCATGGTGCCAGTCCAACCCGGCAGGTTTGTATTTCGCGCCGTGGCGGTTGACAGCATCGTGGCGATTGGCGGCGTGGATTCGACCGTGGTCGAGCGGCTGATTTACATCCCCAACTATCTCGCGACTTCACCGCCGGTGCCCTTGCAGTTTGACACGAGCTATGTTTATCCCAAAGCCGATCTCGCCATGCGCGCCGGCGAGGTGCTGGGTGTGGCAGTGAAAGGCTCGCCCGGCTGGCGCGCGACGTTTACGATCGCGGGGCTGCCGCAGGAGCTTCCCATGGCTGAGAGGCCGCCGCGCCGGCAATTCTATTGGGGCGAAGCGGTTTTTGGCCGTGCCCAGCCGCCCAATACGCCCGAGGTGCGGGGCATCTACACCGGCGTCTACACGTTACGCGACAGCGATTCGCTGCAAAACGCGAGCATTCGCTTTCAGCTCAGCAACGACCAGGGCGAGAGGATCGAATTGACCGCACCGGGCCGGTTGAGTCTGTGGCCCGAGGCCATTCCGCAAGTTGCCAGCCTGACCGAGGAACTCACCATCGGCCGCACTGGACCGGGCAACGGCTACCAGCTTTTTCTGCCGAAGGAGGTCAAGCTGCACCTCACCGGCCGGGAGGGCGGGTTCTATCGCGCGCGCCTCACCGAGGACGAATCCATTTGGGTGCCGGTGGCCAATTGCCGGCTGCTGCCTGCCGGCACGCTGCCGCCGCGCGCCATCGTGCAGGTGGTGCGCACGCAGAGTTTTTCCGATCGCACGCGCGTCACGATTTTCATGGAAGAGCGCGTGCCGTTTCGCATCGAACAGCGCACCCAGCCGCAGCGCCTGGAGGTGATTCTGTTCGGGGCCACGGCGGATACCGATTGGATCCGGCATGACTACGGCGATCCGTTGATCGGCGAGATTCGCTGGTCGCAAGACCAGGATGAGAAGTATCGCCTCAGCATTGCGCTCAATCAAAAACAGCAATGGGGCTATTACGTGGCGTATGAGGGCACGAATCTCGTGCTCGACATCAAGAAGACGCCCAAGCTTGCGCCCCCGCCACACAGCCCGCTGCAGGATTTGTGGGTTTGCATCGATGCCGGCCATGGGCCGGATTTGGGCGCCATCGGCCCGACCGGCTTTTTCGAGAAGGATGCCACCTTCCTGCTGGCCGCAGAATTGCGGGAGAAACTCGAGCGTCGCGGAGCCAGGGTCATCATGACGCGCGCCGTTGCCGAAGAAGGCATGACGCTCACCGCGCGGCGCAAGTTCGCCGAGGTCAGCAATGCCGATTTGTTCATCAGTCTGCATTACAACGCCCTGCCCGACGGCGTGAACCCGTTTCTCAATCGCGGCAGCAGCGCATTTTACTATCATCCGCAAAGCTATGAGCTGGCAAATAAAATTCTGCGCATGTTGCTTCAGAAGTTAAAACTTCCTAATTTCGGCCTGTTTTACGACAATCTTGCGGTGTGCCGAATCACCAACATGCCGGCGGTGTTGCTCGAGCCGGCGTTTCTCATGCACCCCGAAGAGGAGATGCTGATCCTCTCCCCGCGTTTTCGCGCGCTTACCGCGGAGGCGATCGTCGCCGGCATGGAAGCGTTTGTGCGGGCGGCGCGGGAATAAAACGGCGGCGCACGCCTGCATAGTCTCTCTCAATCCAGCCAAATCAGGAATGAATTCAGAATACGCCTACTGCCCGAAATGCGCGGCCCAGCTCGAAACGCAGGTTCTCGTAGGCCACGAGCGCCAGGTTTGCCCCCACTGTGGCTTCATCCTGTATCGCAATCCGATTCCGGCAGTTGCCGTGATCGTGCAGCAAGGCGATCGCATTTTGCTGGTGCAACGCGCCGTTGATCCGCATGCGGGTGACTGGTGCCTGCCGGCGGGTTTCATGGAGTGGGAGGAGGGGCCGGAGCACACCGCGCGCAGGGAAGCCCGCGAAGAAACCAATCTTGACATCCGGGTGCGGCAGCTTTATGGTGTTTTTCCAGGCAGCGACTATCCCTCCAACCGCATCGTGCTGATCGTTTATCGTGCGGAGATTGTTGGCGGCGAGCTGCGGGCCGGTGATGACGCGCGGGACGCGCGCTTTTTCAAATTAATGGAATTGCCCGGGAATGTTGCTTTCCGCGTGCATCGCCAGATTCTGGCAGCGCTCCAGGAGGAGATGCATTCGCGCATGCCCAAACAGGACTCTTTATGAAATGCAGAGTGATTTGTATGCTGCTGGCCGCCGCGTTGACTGGCGGCTGCAATTCCGCGCGCGAGCCGCAGCCGGCGCCCGAACCGAAGGCCATCGCAGCCATGGAAAAAGGCCCGCAGAAAGTCTACCTCGACGAAATGCCCCGGCTGTTTACCACAGCAGCCGGCCGCAAACTCTTGATTCCCGTGACCGGCCATTTGCCCAATCCGGCCTATCAACTGGACACGCTGCGCGTGGACCGGCACGACGATGTCATCGAAATCACGCCGTTGGCGCGTCATCATGACAGCCTGATGGTGACGCAAGTCTTGGTGCCTTTTTCCAGGACTGTTGCAATCGGCCCGTTCGAGCGGGGCGAATACCATCTGCGATTCAACAGCCGATCCGGCGTGCAGGACGCCAGAATCATCGTCGAGTGAGTGCGGTGCTGCACTGGCCATTGCCGGTGGAGCCGGCTGCCCGGCGAGCAGGCTCAACCCTTCTGTGGTGAAGGCTCATGACAGGTTTCTATTACCATCCGGATTTCCTTCAGCATGACACCGGTGACGGCCATCCGGAACGACCGGCGCGCCTGACCGCGATCATGCAACACCTGGAAACCACCGGCCTGCTCGCGCGGCTGCAGCGCAACCAGCCGGAAGCAGCGCCGCTGGCGGCGATCGCGACCGTGCATCCGCGCGACTACGTGGAGTGGGTGCAACAAAGCTGCGGCCCGCAGCGGCACATGCTCGATTCGGACACCGTGGTCTCGCAGCATTCCATGCGCGCAGCGCAACTGGCAGTGGGCGCCGCCCTCGCTGCGGTCGATCAAGTCAGTGCCGGCAAGCTGCGCAACGCTTTTTGTGCGGTGCGGCCGCCGGGCCATCATGCCGAGACCAGCACCGCGATGGGCTTCTGCCTGTTCAATAACGTGGCGCTCGCCGCGGACTGGCTGATTCGAAATCAGCGCGCCGAGAAAGTCCTGATCATCGATTGGGATGTGCATCACGGCAACGGCACGCAACAGATTTTCTATGAGCGCGGCGACGTTTTCTTCCTGAGCTTCCACGAGTGGCCGCTCTATCCCGGCACCGGCCGCGAGGATGAAACCGGATCCGGCGCCGGCCGCGGCTGCACTCGCAACGTCACCCTTGCGCCATACACGCCGGAGGCCGACTATCTCGACCGCTTCTCCACCGTGGTGACGCAAGTCCATGAAAGCTTCAAACCCGATTTTGTGCTGATTTCCGCCGGTTTCGACGCCCACCATCGCGATCCGCTGGCGCACTTGCGCCTGACTGAAACCGGCTTCAGCCGCATGACCGAGTTGGTGCTGGAATTGGCGCAATCCTCCGCTGCCGGCCGCGTGGTTTCGCTGCTGGAGGGCGGTTACGACCTCAATGGCCTGGCGCATTCAGTGGCCGCACATTTGGAGAGAATGGCAGCCGCGCCGTGAGCAAAGCCCGCCGCCGCGCCTCCCTTCGTGCTGCCGGCGGCAAGTCCAGGGCCGGAGGCGAATTCACCCGGCGAGCCCAAGGACGGTGCTCGCGCACATGCTGTTGGAACGGACGCTGATCACAACCTGACGTCTCTTTGCGACGGAATGGGTGCATGACATGAGCACCAAAGGGTGGCACGAACAACCGGCGAGCGATGACTCCTTCCTCTCGGCGCGCCGGCGCATGGTGGCGCTCCAGCTCGAGCGCCGCGGCATCCGCGATGCGCGTGTGCTCGAAGCCGTGCGCAATGTGCCCCGCCACCTCTTCGTGCCGGAGCGCTTTCATGCGCTGGCCTACGATGACAGCCCAATCGCCATCGGATTCGGCCAGACCGTCTCGCAGCCCTACATCGTGGCCTATATGCTGGAAGCTCTCAAGCTCATCGGCATCGAAAGAGTCCTGGAGATCGGCACGGGTTCGGGTTATGAAGCCGCGCTGCTTTCCCACTTGTGTGAAGAGGTTTATTCACTCGAAATCATTCCGGAACTGGCGGCGCGCGCCGAGAAGATTCTCAACGAACTCAACTACACCAACGTGCACGTGCGTTGCACCGATGGCTACAAGGGCTGGCCGGAGGCGGCGCCCTTTGACCGCATCATTCTCTCTGCCGCGCCCACGCACGTTCCTGAAATGCTGCTGGATCAACTCGCGCCCGGCGGCATGATGATCCTGCCCTTGGGTGACCTCGACCAGCATCTCGTCCATTTGACCAAGACGGCCACGGGCGGCATCGAGCGCACGCAATCCCTGCCGGTGAAATTCGTGCCGATGACCGGGCTTTCCGCGGCCATGAACTGAGCATCGCATCTCCTTCGGATCAAATGCCAGCGCACTCTTCCCGCAAAACCAAACAGGTGCTTACCGAGCGCGACGTGCTGCAAGCCTGGCAGCAGCGCCAGCGTCAAATCAACGTAGCGGCCGGTGTGATCATCACGCCGGCGGCGCGCGATGCGGCGCGGGCGCGCGGCATCACCCTGCTTGACACGGCTGCGGCAGCTACCCCGCAGGCGAGTCCGGCGCCACTCCCCTCGGCAGCCCCTTTGTTGGTCATCATCGGCTCGGATCATGCCGGTTATCAACTCAAGGAGCACATCAAGTCATGGTTGCGGGAGCTGGGCTACCGCCACGAAGATGTCGGCACCTTCAGCGAAGCGCCGGTTGATTACCCTGACATCGCCGAGTTGGTGGCGCAGAAGGTGGCAGCCAAGCCGGAATTCCGCGGCCTCGTCATTGATGGTGCCGGCATCGGTTCGGCCATCGCGGCCAACAAAGTGCCGGGCGTGCGCGCCGCCGCCTGCTTTGATCCCTACACCACGCGCAACAGCCGTGAGCACAACAACACCAACGTGTTGTGCCTGGGCAGCCGCAATCTCGGCATTGATGTCGCCAAAGAGATCGTCAAGATTTGGCTGGCAACCGGATTTGGCGGCGGCCGGCATTTGCGCCGGGTGGAAAAGATCACCGCGCTTGAGCAGAAATATCGCGGCGGCTCTTGAAACCTGTGGACTCCTGTTCCGTCTAAGCTGGCGGTCTTGAAGGAACGAGGTGCATGTCTTCCGTTCCAACGTCAACAACTGTTGAATGGCTGTGTCTCCCCTCATGAATCAAACATTCCAAAACCAACAGACTTCCCTGCCCCCGCCGGCGGGCGGCCCCCGCCGGCTCTACCGGTCATTGTCGGATCGCCGCATTGCCGGTTTGTGCGGCGGCATTGCAGAATACTTCGGCATTGATGCCCTTTTGGTGCGCATTCTGTTCTTGCTCAGTGGCATTCTTGGCTTCGGCGTGTTCGTCTACATTGTGGGCTGGATTATCATTCCCGACAACCCCGCCGGCGTTACCGTGACCCCGCGCGCGCCCTCGGCCAGTACCCGGTACGTCTGGGGAGTCATTCTCATTCTGCTGGGGTTGGTGTTCCTGGCGGAGGCGAATGGCTTGGACTGGCTGGTGCCCTGGCGCTGGCATTTCTACTGGCCGGACTGGCTGAGCTGGGGCGTGGTGTTCTCCGTGTGCCTGGTTGGGTTGGGACTGCTGATGGTTTATCGCGGCTTCACCAATCCCCCGGCAACGTCTTCAACCGCGACGAATGAATCAGCTTTTGATGCTGCAATTGCAGGAGGGCCTGTGATGAATCCGAAACGATTGACGCGTTCCGTCAAGGAGCGCATGGTGGGTGGTGTCTGCGGCGGTCTGGCCGAGTATTTCAACCTCGACCCCTCGTTGATGCGCGTCCTGTGGGTCCTCATGACTTTTGCCAGCGGCTTCTTTTTCGGAATCGTGGGCTATATCATCATGATGGTGGTCGTGCCCGAGCAACGGCTTGACTCGAGCGAACCCAGCACGGCCAAGACTCCCTGACCGCGGCGCGGGGCAGTCTCGCGCCGCGAAAATGCGGTGCGGCTGCTTTCGCCGATTCAGCTCGTGTGGCATTTCCCGCTGTGCTGCGGCACTGATTATTGCGATGCCAATTTGTGGCTCAAGGAGAGGAGAGGATGGCAACGCCGCGTCGCTCATTTTTGCCCGGAATGATCCTGATCTTGATCGGTCTTTTCCTTCTGTCCGATCATTTGAATCTGCCCTGGCCCAGCTTTGAAGCTGGTTATCCGATTTTGTTCATTCTCTTTGGTGTGGCGAGCGCAGCCCGCATCCGCTTCGGTGACAAAAACCTGGAAGGTGTGTTTGGCGCGTTCTTCTGGCTGACCCTGGGCATTTTCTTTTTCCTGCGCAATTTCGATTACATCCCCTACCGTGCCTGGCCCTGGGAGATTGTTGTGGTCGCTTTCGGCATGGGCTTTCTGGGCCGGTTCCTGTTCCGGCCCAGTGAGTGGGGCACGCTGGTGCCCGCCGCCGCATTTCTCTATCTCGGCGGCGGCTGCCTGCTGGATTACTATGAAGTCGTCTCTTTCCCCTTCCATGACCTGCAACGCTACTGGCCCGTACTCCTGATCGCCATCGGCGTGGGCATCGTCATCAATGGCGCGCGCAAGGCGGCCTAGCCCGCGCGCCTCTCCCGCCTCGCGCCCGCGCTCCCGACATTCGATTTGACATTCAAAACCTCATTCCCTACCTTTCTCTCCACTTTTGGCCGTTGAAATTTCAAAGAATCCGCAAACACCACTGTCTTCCAACGCAGGGAATCGCACGCATGATTGCAGCCAGCGGACGGAGCAAGAGAATCAAACGCGCCTCTGCGCGCTTCAACCCCGAAGAAGTCCTGCAGGACTATCGCCTCGCCTGCCTGAGCCGGCAGGTCAGTCTGATCAGCCGAAAAGAAGTCATGGGAGGCAAGGCCAAGTTCGGCATTTTCGGCGATGGCAAAGAGGTGGCACAACTGGCAATGGCCCGCGTCTTCCAGAAGGGCGATTTTCGCTCGGGCTACTATCGCGATCAGACCTTCATGTTTGCCACCGGCATGTGCAGCCTGCGTGAGTATTTTGCCCAACT